>NZ_JAFIRE010000001.1:0-358753 GCF_017116845.1 Mycoplasma sp. CSL10137
TGTAGTAATACATTTAGCTGACCATTACTAATAAATTGATAGGTTTAGAAGTTAAGATGTATTTAAGACATTTTAATAAATTATTAATTACTATTCAGTTTTCAAAGAATAAGCCCAGAAGGGCATTTTTTTATTCTATTAAATTCAAAAATATAATTTATAATTTAATAGCGTAAAATAGGAGAAATAAAAAAAGAATGGCATATATTTTATTTACTTTATTTAGTATATTATTGATATTTTTAATTATAGTTACTATTTTTTTTATAAAATCAATTTATATTGAAGTAAGTTCAAAAAGAAATCGAAAAATAACAGATGAGATTAGCAGATCTATGTATGAAAATGAAACGAATTTAACTAGATTAAAACTATTATCAAAAAATAACAATACATATGAAAAAATGTATAGTGAATTAAATGTTTATTATAATACTTTAACTAAATATTCAAGTATTTTGAGAGTTAATTTAGAAAGTTCAAATAATTATATTAGGGATAGGAAAACCAAAGAATTATTTAAAGTAAATATTACGCTTAAAAAAAAATTAAAAAAATTTAAAATTAATCAATTAAAGGCTAAGAATATAACTACTGATTTTCAAAAAACATACGAAAATATTGATGAATCTGTATCTAGAATAATTCAAGTTTGTGAATATTTGATAAAACGATTAGAATCTTTTGCTAATTTAGAATTTAAAACTGTTAATTATATTTTTAAAGAAGTTTTAAATCTTAAACGTGAAACAAAAGCTATACTTGATAAAAAAACCAATTCTAATATAAATGATTTGTTTACAATTGCAAGCGAAAAAGAAAAACATCTTTTAGAATTATTTAAATTAGAAAATAATCATTTAGCTATAGAATATATGCTTTTTGGTCCGTTATTAACTTTTATAAAATCACAAAATGTATTTAGTAGTGAACAAAATAAAGTTATTGAAAAACATCTTAGGGAAATAAAAGAAATTTGAGTTGATAATAATTTTAATACCAAACTATTAATAGAAAAAATAAGAAGTTTATATTTTTATTTGAGTAATGTGTTTTTAGAATTTAAATTTAAATCCATCATTGACAATTTTAAAAAGAAAAATAATGAATCTATAATTAACTATATTTTTAATTTAATAGAGTCTAAAAGCAGGGAAATTTCCAAATTAAATCTTGAGTCTAAAAAAAGAATTAAAGATGAATTAAGTTTTTATTATGAAAAATTAAAAATATTCACAAAAGAAATAGATAATAGTTATTATTTATCTAGTTTAGAAGATTTAATAAATTCATTTAAAGAATTAGAAAGAAATGTTTATTTAATTTTGTTAGAAAATAAAAAAAATAGTACATGCGATATTAGGGACGAATTAAGTAACATAGAAAATTTATATTATATTGTGATTCAACATAAGTTTTTGCCTAAAAACAATAATACATTAGCAATTACAGATAACTTAGAAAATTTATATAAAAATATTCAAGTACAAACAGACAAAAATAAATTGAATGACTGAATAATTAATATTGAAAAGTTAATTATTTTTATTGGTGAAAACATTGAATATAAACAAATGTACGAGAAAATAATAGAATATGTTATTGATAATAAAAAATATAATGATAAAATTCAAGTATTAAAAAGTTTTTTGTTAAGTGCAGAAAATAACATTAAAAATTCAGACTATAAAGCCGCTTATAAAATAATGAAAAAATTCATTTTAACACAATAAAAAAGAGGAGAAAAATGTATAAAAAAATTTTAATTAGATATGGAGAATTAGTTTTAAAAAAGAAAAATAGAAAGACGTTTATAAATCAATTATCAAATAATATTATACATATAGTTGGTCAAAAACCTAAAGTTGAGTTTGATAGAATGTATTTAGATTATAGTGAATTAGCCTTAGAAAGATTGCAATTTGTATTCGGGATAAGTTCTTACTCTCCAGTTATAGTTACCGAAAATAATATTGATAATTTTAAAGACGAAATTTTAAAATTGGTTAAAAAAGATTCTAAAACTTTTAAAATTGAAGCAAGACGTAATTTTAAGGGTTTTGAATTTAATTCATCTAATATAAATAATATTTTAGGTACTCATGTTCTAAAAAATACAAGTTTAAAAGTAGACGTTCACAATCCAGATCAAATTTTTTATGTTGAAGTTAGAAAAGAACAAACATATATTTTTTCTAACTATATCGAAGCTTTAGGGGGATTACCAGTAGGAGTGTCAGGAAAAGTGTTACACTTAATTTCAGGTGGATTTGATTCTCCTGTAGCTGCTTTTGAATTAATGAAAAGAGGTTTAAAAGTAGATTTTTTAACTTTTATGACACCACCACAAACTGATCAAAGAACAATCGACAAGATAAATACTTTAGTTAAAACTTTATCAAATTATCAAGTGACCTCCAATTTATTAATTGCTGATTATTCGTTTTTAATGAATTATATTTCTTTTGTTTCTAATGAATCTTATAAAATAACTTTAATGCGTCGTAGCTTCTATCGTATTGCTGAGCAAATTGCTAAAAAATATAATATTTTAGCAATTTCAAATGGAGATAATTTAGGACAAGTAGCATCTCAAACTTTAGAATCAATGTATACAATTGGTAGCGAGAGTTCTTTACCGATTTTGAGACCATTATTAACATTTGATAAGAACGAAATTATTAAAATTGCCAGGTTGATAAAAACACATGATATTTCAATAATAAAAGCTAATGAGACATGTGAGTTGTTTGCTCCTAAGGAACCAGTTACTAAACCTAAAATAGGAGTAGCTTTAAAATTAGAACAAGAACTTAGTCAAATTCCTGCTTTAGAATCAGAATTATTAGAATCTAAAATTGAACATATTAAAATTTCTATTAATTTAAATAAACCAAGCTAGCACTTGGTTTATTTAAATTTTTTCTCTCAAGTGGGTTAAAGGAGGAAAAATGAAAAAAACTGATCTTACATTTTCTGAATATTTTAAAAATTGAATTATTGTGTATAAGAAAGGTTCAATAACTAATATAAGTTACAGAAAATATGAACTAACATTAAAGTGAGTTAATAGAATTTCGCCAAATTTAAAAATGGAAGATTTAAATAGATTAGAATATCAAAAAATACTAAATGAATACGCTTTATATCATGAAAGACAAACAACCATGGATTTTCATCATCACTTAAAAGCGTGTTTGTTAGATGCTTTTGACGAAGGTTATCTAAGTAATGACCCAACACGAAAAGCAGTAATTAAAGGTATTCCGGAGAGAAAAAAGAAAATAAAATTTTTAAGTCAATTTGAATTACAATCTTTAATAAAAAAACTAAAAATACAAGGTTCTATTAACTATGATTGATTAATTTTACTTATTGCAAAAACAGGGTTAAGGTTTTCAGAAGCTTTAGCATTAACTCCAGCTGATTTTGATTTAAATAAACAATTATTAAACATAAATAAAACTTGAAATTATAAAGAATCTAAAGGCTTTGCACCAACTAAAAATAAAAGTTCTATTCGTAAAATTCAATTAGATTGATTGACGACTTCACAATTTGCTTTTATGATTAAAAATCTGCCAAGTGATAAACCTATTTTTATTAAAAAAAGTGGAAAAATATTTAATTCAACAATAAATAATATTTTAGAGCGACGTTGTAAAAGTGCTGATGTACCAGTAATTACGGTTCATGGACTTAGACACACTCACGCTTCTATATTATTATATGCTGGAGTTTCGGTAGCCTCAGTAGCAAAACGATTGGGTCATGCTAGTATGAATACAACTGAAAGAGTTTACTTACATGTTATTAGTGAATTAGAAAATAAAGATATTGATTTAGTTATGAGATCAATATCTAATCTTTATTAATTTTTTTAAAACCCACTAAAAAAGTAACGTTAAGTTACTTTTTTATAATTGTTTCTAAAAAACTTTTAATACATTTTTTAGAGTTAATACCTGAAATTTTATATTTATTACCACCTCTAACGTCTTTTTTAAAGTTAAGTTCGCAAAAACTATAATATTCATTTAATATATCACTATCATCCTTTAAATTTTCATTTATCGCATTATAAATATCATTTAATTTTAAAAGTTTGTTACCGTCATCGGCATTATTATAATCGCTTATTAAACTTGCTATTTGTTCAATACTTAACCCAGTAGCCCTAGAAAATGAATTATATTTTTCGTTTATTTCGCTTTGAGCTCTTTCATTAAGTTTTTGTGAAACAACATTTTGAAGTTCGTATGTATTTTTAAAACTATATACATCTATATTTGATTTTATATAATCTTGGTCGTTATAATTATATTTAGATAAAAAATAATCAATATCTTCGATTTTATTTTTTTCATCATTCTCATTTTTTGATATTTTTTGCTCCAGAAGTTCGTAATCATATGTTTCGTCCGGTTTTTCTGAGAAAAATGATTCACTAGGACTTTCTAAAAAATAATCATTAGTTACATTATAAATATCATAATAATCATAATCATTAGATGTGTCAGTTATTTTAAGGATATCTCTAATTTCTTTTGCTCTACTTCTTATCGTGTCAATTCTTCTTAAAATTTTACTTGTGTCATCCAAATTAAAAATATTTTTAATATCGTTAATAATTTTGTTTTTATCTTCAATATCAAGATTACTAAATTTAATTCATGTTTTTAATAATATATCAGCATAATTTTTGAAGTTTTTAGCTTCCTTTATTATTTGAGTTTCTTTTTTTGTTTGCATATATTCTTGAATAGCTTCATTTAATCGTGTTGGAATTCTGTTATAATCATTTTTAAAGCCGATTTTTTTACTAATTTCATTTATTTTAATAAAGTTTATTTCGATTTGCTCTTTTATTATATTAGGTTTTAACTCTAAAAATCATATATTACTCTCATCGCCGCTATTTTGATTTGCATACTTTTTAAAAGCTTTTTCTAAAAGAAATTTCATATTTGCACCTTGTCGGAAAAATCTTATTTTACCATACTCTTTAGGTCTTCATATTTCTTTTTCTTTTTGGGTTTGTAATAAAACTCTATTAGTTCTAGAGATTGCTTGTATAAGTAAGTAGTCTTGGTTTATGTTTTTGTCAAAATAAATTGTGTCTATGTATTTTGAATCATAACCGGTCAATAATTGATCAACAACAATTAATAAATCTAATTTTTTAGAATAATCATCTTTAGATCTTACTTGATAATTTATACCTTCTTGTTTCAATCTTTTTAAAATATCTTCTTTATACTTGTCTTTTATTTGGTCTATTTTAAAATTTGTATTGAACATTTTATTATAATTTTTCAATAATTTATCGTAAAATTCGCTTCTTTCAATAACACCTTTTTCTGTGTTGGGTTCACTAAAATCAAATAGTAAAGTAAAGTTAATTTTACATTTAAATTCTTTTAGTTTTTCTTCGAATATATTATAGTATTCTATAGCATCATCTTTACTTTCTACTGCAAAAAGCGAACTATATAAACCACCATGATTTTGTTTATTTTGTATTGTTTTTTTAATTAATTCTTCTACTATTCAATTTTTATAAGCTTTATTGTTATAAAAATTATTTTCATATAATTCTTTTTCTATTTTTAATGATTTTTCCATATTATGATTATTAGTATTAATTAATATATCATATTCATCTGCATCTACATCATTATAATTTTTAAATTTAATGTTATATTTATCTTCTATTATTTTTTTGCTTTTTTCAATTTCTTCAAGGTCATCTAACCCTGATTCGTTTTTCTCGATTAATTGTTTGTATTCATGATAAAGTGATTGTAAATCATATTCTTTGGTTTTATTTTTTTGTATATCTAGAATATTAGATGTATTTGTAAAGAGTTTGACTAGATATTTAGGATAATCAACAAATATTCTAAATGGTAAAACCTTCTTATCTTTTATTCCATCCTTAATTGTATAACTATGTATTAAACTACCAAAAATATCGTTAGTAGTTTGTTTTTCAAAATTATTGTTAACGTCATCATTAATTATG
Organism: Mycoplasma sp. CSL10137; assembly: GCF_017116845.1. Lineage (NCBI taxonomy): Bacteria > Bacillati > Mycoplasmatota > Mollicutes > Mycoplasmatales > Mycoplasmataceae > Mycoplasma > Mycoplasma sp. CSL10137. The sequence goes on from NZ_JAFIRE010000001.1 coordinate 6,026, forward strand.
GGTGTACCAGTAAATCCGATAAATTTAGAGTTTGGAAACATTTCTTTGAAACTTTCAAACTGTATACCATCAGTAGATCTATGTGCCTCATCAAATATAAAAATGAAATCTTTACTTTTTGCTTTATTACTTTCTATTACCGAGTCTTTTTCGCTTTCGTACATCTTTTTAATTTTTTGTATTGTGGTTATTATTATTTTTTGATTATTAATAAACTGATAAGAGTTGAAATCGTTTTTACCTTTTACTTCTCTTTTTAGTTTATTAGTATTTTTTGTTGATACTATTTCGATATCTAATGAATTATTTGAAAATTTTTTGTATTCATCGTTAGTTTGGCTAGATAATGCTATTCTATCGACAACCATGAAAATTTTTTTGTTATTATACTTTTGTTTTAAAAGTTGAGCTAATTTGAAACTTGTTAGTGTTTTACCAGAACCTGTTGCATGTCAAACGTAACCTATTTTATTTTCGTCATCATTATTTCGGTATGATTTATCCATTCTTTCTAAAATATTATGAATTGCGTGGTATTGGTAACTTCTGAGTAAGAATAGTTTGTCATTTTCTAAGTTTTCAACTGTATATTTAGATACCATATCATGTATGGTTGGAATGTTAAAAAAATATTTAACTACTTCATGCCACTTATGAACTGGTTTATTTTCTTTATCCTTAGAATTTCAGGTTGTAAAATATAATCAATCATTAATAAAATTATCTGGAATATTTTTTTCATCAGTTTGGTTTGGGGTATAAAACATTTTATTTTCCGACATAACAGAAAGTATTTGAACAAAATTAAGCATTGTCATTTTTTTCTTTATTGAATTAAAATTAGATATACGTTTTTTGTAATTTTTGATTTGTTGGACTGCGTCTTTTATATTAGAACTTCTTAGTTTTAATTCAATTAGTAAAACTGGAATTCCGTTAATTAATAACATTATATCCGGTATTATTCCGTCAATATCTTCAAACTTAATTTGTCTTGCAATTTGATAAATTGGATCTTTAGTATTTAAGAAATTTCCTACACTATCATTATTTCCTATTATTTTTTGATTATTACCACCATTTTTAAATAAAACTAAAGAATATTTTTTATTATTTCCTTCATCTTTAAAATAATCAATTGGAGGCAATGAACCGTATTTTAATATTCCGTTTGTTATTTCTGTTAATTTCTTATCATGTAATTCTTCTAGAATTCTATCAATGTGTTTAATTGTTAAATTATATCCATTTAAGTAATTTTTATTTATACTATTAAGAATATTACACCAGTTTTGTTTTAAATCTTGTTCGGTTTTATTGTAAATTGTCTTAGTATATTGGTTAGAAGTTTGATTTAATGATTCTGTATTTTTGTCTACCCTATAATTGTATTCAAGCTGTTTTATTATTGCCTCTTCTAATTCTTTTTCTGAATTAAATCCAATTATATTCAAATTGTCATTGTCATTCATTTTTTCCTCATCTTTCTAAATTGTAGGTGATGTTCATATGAAAAAAAATCTTTCAAAAATGGTCCCTTTTTTCATTAATTCATGATTATTTTGTATATCTGTCGAATTTTTTTTATATTCGTTAAAAATATAAATAATGCTTTTTACAGATGGTCCTGAAATTATATCCATTGTTTCATATTGTGAAAACATGCTTCTTGCATCTAAATTACTTGTGCCTACTCATGCTATTTCGTCGTCGATAACCCCTGATTTTGAGTGTAAAAAGTGATCGTTATATATTTTAACTTTCATACCCAATTCCACTAATTGTTTAATCTGTCATAAACCAACCTTATAAACAAGTTTTTTATCTGGTAATCCAGGAAAAAAAATGGTAACATCAATGTTGTTTTTAAGTGCTAAAACAATTTCTTTAAACATTGCTTCTGTTATTGAAAAATATGGTGTAGCAATCTTAATAGATTTTTTGGCCTGACTAAAAAGTTTTATCCAAACTCTTTCTGCATTAGAATAGTCACATGATGGAGAATCAAAAATTAAAATAGATTCATTTTGTCCTTTTTGTTCCTTGTTAAATTTATGTATATAATTATTAATATCTAATTTTTCTCTTGTCACTATTTCTCAAAATTTAATAAAATGAATGTTGTAAGCGTTAACGTATTCTCCGGTTATTTTGTAATTTAAGTCAATTCAATGCCCGTATTTTGGAGATAATGATGCATATTCATCTGATATATTATTTCCTCCAGAAAAAACTTTTTTAGAATCTATTATTATGAATTTTTGATGATTTCTATAAAAAGACTTGTGAGTTATGAAAGGGTAATATATTTTTGCTATAAAATGTACTTTAACGCCAACTTTATTAAGTTTTTTTAATTCTTTCTTTAACTTTGGAAAAGCGCCAAAATCATCAATTAATCACTTAATTTCTAACCCTTCTTTCGCTTTTGATTTAATTAAATCTATAAATTCTCTTGAAATTTCACTTTTTTTAATTATATAAGTAATTATTAAAATGCTTTTTTTTGCGTTTTTTATATTTTTTTCTAAAGAATCATAAAATCTATAACCTTCTTCATAAAATTTATAATCAGCATTAAAAAGGGTATTATCGGTTATATTTTTTAATTGATTTAAGATGGAGTTATTACTTTTAATTTTATCTATCTGATCTATTTTATTTAAGTTATAACTATCTTCTTCAATTACTTTTAATTCGTTTTTATTTGGTTTGATTTTTCCTAAAGTAAAAAATATAGCTACACTAAAAATAGGTAATATTATCATTAAAAATAGTCATGAGAGCTTAATTTGAGAATTTCTTTTTTGAAATGCTATAACAAGTACCATTACTACATTTAATAAATAGTTTGTTCAAATGAATAAATGAACATAATTTGAGTTTATGTTATAAATTAAGAAAGAAATACCAACAAAAAAACAGCTTATGAAAATAAATTGAGAAAATATTATTAATAATCTATATAAATTTAACTTTCATATCATATTTATATTATATAAAAAAATAAACTATTAATTAGTTTATTGGTATAGTTTATTTCTTATATCCTTTTCCATCACGAATTCTACCGTTTTCTCCATGAATGTAATATGTTCCATTGTATTTTTTAGCTAGGTCTCTAGCGTATGGTATAGCTTCTTTTTGGGTATCGAAAGTTATAGTTGCTTTTTCAGCGCCTTCTCTATATACTCTTCATTTACCCTTTTCTCTATCTAATGTAATGTGTCAAACTGGTTTTAATTCTTTTTTTGCTGTTTCGCTTGTTTTTGTTTCTTTAGCCATTTTTATTTATCTAACTCCTCTATTCTTTCGATGTGTCTTCCACCTTCGAAATCTGTTTTTAAATATTCATCAATCATTTTAATTGCATCTTCAGTTTTTAGTTGTCTACCACCAAACACTAGAACATTTGCATTATTATGTTGTTTTGCTAAGTGAGCATCTTCAACTGAAGTAATTCTAGCAGCTCTTATATGTTTATGTCTGTTTAAAGCATATGAAATTCCGAGTCCTGTACCACATACTCCAATTCCAAAATCAGGTTTACGAGAGTTAATATATTCAGCTAATTCATTTCCTTGAGTTGCGTAACTAACTTTATTAACTCCGTTGTCCGGACCTAGATCTACTGTATCATAACCCAAAGATCTAACATATTTTTTAAGTTCTTCTTTAAGTTCGAAACCTGCATGATCAGAAGCTAAGGCTACTACTTTTTTACTCATATTTGCTCCTTTTATATTTTAAATCAATTAATCTTTTTAATTATACTAAATTAATCTTTTAAATTATTAATAAATTATTTTATTTTTTTCCATTTTTAAATAAAATAAGTTAGAAATGAAAATTAGAGTTGAAAAATTTTTATCAGAAAATACAAGTTATTCTAGAAGAGAAATAAAGAAATTTATATCAAATAGAAGAATAAAAGTTAATGACATAGTAATAAAAAAATCAGAGCAAATTCATTTTGATGATGTTGTTAAAATTGATAATCACATTATAAAAAAACAAGAACAATTTATTTATTTACTTTTAAATAAATCTTCAGGATATGTGTGTGCAAACATAGATAAAATAAATAAAACTGTATTTGATTTAATAGATTCTAGATATTTAAGTTACAAAGGAATTCATACGGTTGGTAGGTTAGACAAAGATACCGAAGGTCTTTTGTTAATTACAAATGATGGGGAATTAACTCACGAACTTTTAGCGCCTAAAAAACACGTTATAAAAAAATATTTTGTAAGATTGAACGGCAACCTAGATAACAGTCTAATAAAAATATTTGAAAAAGGATTTGATATAGGCGAAAAAAATATTACTAAACCTTCTACATTAGAAATTTTAAATAATAATGAGTGTTTTTTATCTATAAACGAAGGTAAATTTCATCAAGTAAAGAGGATGTTTTTGAAGTTTGGTTTAGAAGTTATTTATTTAAAAAGAGTTAAATTTGCTAATTTAAATTTACCAAAAGATCTAAAAAAAGGTGAATATATAGAAATAAAAAGAGATCAAATAATATAAATGATTATTTAATATAATATAATTTAAATATAATAACATATTTAATAAAGGAGTTTTATGAAAATAGTTGAAGATTATATGAATTTTAATTCTTATAAGTCTATAACAGATCAAACAGTTTATCCTATTTTTAAAAGCGCAATTGAAGAAGCGTTTTCGGACGAATCATCAATAAATAAAATGAGAAAAAACAGAAAAATATCAATAATACTTTTCATACTTTCTACATTTTCGTTTTTACTTGGTGTTTTGTTGCTTTTTGTAATTGGTTTTCAAAATGGAAAAAGTACTAATTTTATTGTCTTTTTAGTTTTTCTAATCTTAAGTTTTATATTAATGTTTGTTGGCATTGTTATATTTTGAAAATATAAAAAAACCTTAAACATGATAATCTCTAAAATAAGGAATTCAATTGACGTTGAAAAAATATACAATAAATCATTCAAAAAGGTAAATAATGGAATTAATTATTTATCTACAAAGGCAAATGTAGAATTTTTTTTAGATACCAAACAATTTAGTAAAAAGGAAATATTAGATAGTTCGCTTGATAGTGAAGAAATTATTACTTTTAATTTTGGTGTTCCAAATGATGCTAGAATTGTTAAAAAGTCTAAACAAAAATATTTATTAATTGATAATAGATATCCTGCATCATTTATGAATGTTCTTTATCTTCAAATAGTTAGAAATTCAAAAGGTCAAGTAGTTTCAAGAAGATATTTCGAAAGAGGCGTTTTAAAAATTGATACAAGAAACTTGGGCGATAGAGGTTTCGAATTTACTTTATTTAAAGGGGGATTGTTTAGTAAGAAACCAATAAAATTAGAAAATAAAGAATTTAACAAGAAAATAAGGTTAGTAGCAGATGATGAACTAAAAGCTAGACAAATGTATACACCACTTTCAATGGAGTTATCAGTTAAAAGGGTGGAGGATGTCCATGGTTCTATAGTTAATTCTATGTATGTAACTTCAACAGGTGATTCAATTTATTTTGAGTATTCTGTACCTATGAATTTTATGGAGTTAGATATTATTTCATCTATAAATAAAAATAAAATTTTAAATTCAATGTATAATGACTTTTTATATGATACATATACTTTATATTGAATATTATCGATAATTTATATACCAATTTATTTAGACAAATAAAACAAAAATCCAAATATAGTTTGGATTTTTTAAATAAAAAAACCTTCTTAAGAAGGCTTATTTGACACAAGGAAATTAAATTTCTCTCGATGTCGGCTCAAAGATATTATACTATATTAATAAATTATTTTTAGAATTTTTGAAGAAAATCTTTATATTCTGCTAAAACGTCTAGTAGATCGTAAACACGAGTTTCTTTTTGTTGAATTTCTTGATAAACTTGTTCACTTGTATTTTGTTGCAATATTATTTCTTCTTGTTCTTGAACTAAGTTCTCTTCTTTTGTGTCTACTTCTTTTTCTTGGTAACCAACTCTAGTTTGTTCGATGACTTCATGTTTTTTATCTTCTAGTAATTGGTTAGCTATTTTGTTTGCTATTCCTTCATCTTCACAACGAACTCCGCCAACTGGCTCATATACTTTCTCTTCGCGTGTTTCCATTGTGTTTGAAGCACTAGCTTCACGACATGCTCTTTTGTTGCATTCTCTATTCATGATTTCTCCTTAAAAATGTTTTAATATAAATTAATTTTACTCTTTTTACTGATATTTTTTTAATAATTTTAATATTTGATCTACTTTATTTGTTTTTTCTCATGGTAAATCCAAATCATCTCTACCAAAATGTCCGAAATAAGAAGTTTTAGCATAAATTGGATGTCTTAAATTTAGAGATTCTATTATTCCTTTAGGGCTTAAATCAAACGATTCCATAATTATTTTTTCAATAATTTCTTTTTTAACTGTTTCTGTTCCAAAAGTTTCTACCATTACTGAAACAGGTTGAGATACACCGATCGAATATGCTATTTGTAATTCGATTTTTTTGGCTAATTTAGCCGCAACTATATTTTTAGCGATTCAACGAGCTGCATAAGCTGCGCTACGATCAACTTTTGTTGCATCTTTACCACTGAAGGCTCCGCCACCATGTCTTGATGCTCCTCCATAAGTATCTACAATAATTTTTCTACCAGTTGAACCAGTATCACCAATTGGACCACCTATAACAAATTTACCAGTAGGGTTGATTAAAATTTTCTCAGGTAATTCAAGTTTATACTCTTCTAAAACAGGTTTGATAATATTATTTTTTATAAAATCTTTAAATTCATTTTCAACAAAATTAGCTGAGTGTTGTATGCTAATTAATATAGTATCAACTGTTGTTTTTTTAGGATCAGTATAATCTAGCGTAACTTGAGATTTCATATCAGCTCTAGCTCATTTAAAATCACCACTTACTCTTAATTCTTCAGCTCTTTTTACTAATTTGTGTGCAAGAGTTATTGCTAAAGGCATAAATTCTTTAGTTTCATCAGTTGCAAAACCGAACATAATACCTTGGTCTCCCGCTCCGATTTCATCATTTGATAATTCTACACCTTGCGATATATCCGGACTTTGTTTTTTTATGTCAGTTATAAAGCTTGTCTCGCTTGTATAATAATCAAATGTTTTTAAAATATTTTTAGCAATTTCAATAACATCTACTTCTGCTTGTGAATTAACTTCACCAGCAATAAAAATATTGTGACCACTTGCCATAGTTTCGATTGCTACTTTAGCTTTAGGGTCCCGCATTAAATATGCATCTAAAATTGAATCTGAAATTTGATCACATACTTTATCAGGATGACCACGTCCAACAGATTCACTTGTAAATAGTTTTCTCATTTTTTTTACTTCCTTTTTATATATTATTTAGAAGCATTAGGAATTGTCGCATGTTAAGTTAATTATGAATTAACTTCTGACTGACCACCTTGCTATAATTGTAGGTTGGTAATGGTTTATATCACAGTCTGAACCATTCTCTATATGCTTACGTTAAAGTTCATATATTATAACATAAATAATATTAATTAGAAATTTTAATGTTATAATTATATTATTACGAGGGGGTTTAGTATAATGGTAGTGCTATGGTCTCCAAAACCAAAAGTAAGGGTTCGATTCCTTTAACCCCTGCCAAAAATGTAATTTGTATCAAACTTATTTATATAGTTTGATTTTTTTATATAAAAAAATCAAGTAACAAATACTTGATTTTTGCTATTATCTAAGCTTCCTTAGAGATTTTAATTAACATTGAAAATGTTTTTGGTTCGTTAATAGCTAATTCTGAAAGCATTTTACGGTTAATTGTAACGTTTGCTCTTTTTAAACCGTTAATAAATCTTGAATAACTTAAACCTTCAGCTCTTGTAGCTGCATTAATACGAGCTATTCATAATTTACGGAAATTTCTTTTAACTTGTTTACGATCTCTAAATGCGTATGTTCATGATTTAACAACTGCTTGTTTAGCAACTTTGTAACCGATTGATTTGTGTCCAAAGTATCCTTTAGCTAATTTTAATCATTTTTTACGTCTTGCTCTTGTAACTGTACCACCTTTAACTCTTGCCATAATATATTTCCTTTCTAATTTATGTAACTAAATAAATTTTTACAAAATAAATTAACAAGATTAAAACATTGCTTTAAATCTTTTTAAGTCACTTTTTGACATAAGTGTAGCTTTACGAGATTGACGCTTTTGTTTTGTGGTTTTATTTTGTGCTAAGTGTGAACGGTATGCTTGTTCTCTAAGAACTTTACCTGTTCCTGTAACTTTAATACGCTTTTTTAAAGCGCTTTTAGTTTTCATTTTTGGCATTTTATTCTCCTTCTTTAGAATCGCTATTTGATGAATTTTCATCAGAAACTTGATTCTTTTCTTTTAAATATTTAGCGATTTTAGTTTTATTTGGTTGGAGATTCATATCTAAAAATCTTTCATTCACTAATTTTGGCTCGGTTGTTTTATCTGCAATCGCCTCAACCTTTGAATAAAATCTATCTAAAACATTTATACCAAGATCTTTACGCCCTAATTCACGACCTCTTAATTTAACAGAAACTTTAATTCTATCACCTTTAAGTAAAAATTCTGTTGCCTTTTTACTTTTTGTTAATAAGTCGTTTTCTCCAATCATAGGAGTCAAACGAATCTCACGATTTTGTATATTGGTTTGTTTTTCTTTAAGCTCTTTTTGTTTTTTCTTTCGATCGTATTTAAATTTACCGTAGTCTAAAATACGAGCAATTGGTTTAGGTTCAACGCTAATTAAAACTAAATCCATTTTTTGGTTTTTAGCTCTTTCAATAGCTTCAGAAGTTGACATAACACCAACTTTGTTACCTTCACTATCAATTAAGAAAACTCTAGAATATGGAATGTCTCTGTTTACATAGTGGTTAGATTTTGGTTTTTTTCTTTTGTCTTGAATAATAATAATTCTCCTTAAAATAATAAGTAAAAAAGTTTCATTCGCTCTCGCCAAAAATGTATCAAATAGATACATTTAATTGTAGCAAAACCCAAGGATATAGTCCATCAGGTGAGAAGTGATTCTACTTTCTGCAATTAAATTTTTATATTGCTTATTTATTTTATCATATTATATAAAAAATAAAATTCTAATTTTAATTATTTAAATAGAATTAAGGTATTTTTAATTTTCATTTTTTAATCTTCAAATATCTTTTGTTCCGTCGATTAAACCAGATTTTACATTATCTATTTCAAATGAGTTTAAAAGCATTGGTAATAAATCCAAATGATATGAAATTAAAGCTTTTTTGTATGTGTCGTTTTCTTCAACTTTTAATTTTTTAAATTTTTCTATTAAATTTTTTATTTTTTCTTTTAAAAATTTTATATCATTTGATTTTTTATATTCTTCGCACTCTTTTAAAATTTCTTCATCAATTGGTTTTTCTTCTGGTTGGACTTGCTCATTCTCTTGAATTTCATCTTTATTTTCTTTTTTTATATTTCGATGATCTTCAATCTCTTGTTTTTGTTTGCTTTGAGAATCGAGTTTTTTGTCTTGAACTTTATTTTGCTCTGAAGAATTGTTTTTTAATATATTATTTTGATTTTTATTTTCTTCAGTTGATTTAGATTGTATATTTTCATTATTATTTTGCATTGGATTAGTCTTAATTGTTTTACTATCTTTATTATTTGTATTATTTCTATCTAATGCGCTATTTTGATTATCTATAGTTTTATCGTTATTTTGTTTTGTATTTTTTTTATCATTTTTTTCTATTTTGATATCTTTTTCAAGAATTTCTTTTGTACTTTTTTTGATATTTTTATTAATTGTTTCTTCATTTTTATTTGTTTTGTTAGTTTCTGATAGATTATGATTTATGTCGCTTTGATTATTTGATATTTTATTTTTTTCTTTATTCGAGTTATTTTCTTCTTTTTTTTCATTTTGATTTGAACACGAAATGACGCTAATTAAAGAATATGATGAAAATATAGTTGAACCTATAAAAATAAAATATTTTTTAACTTTATTCATTTACTTTCTCCTTGTTTATTTTTATTTTTGAAAATTATATTAAAAAAAAGGAAGGTCGTAAATTTAAAAAATAATACTTTAAAGTATAAAAAACAAAAAATAAAAGTTTTTAATTAAGTAAAATGCAATTTTTTGTTTTTTAATAAAGATTTTCATTACTAATAAAAAATTAGATCATAAAAATTATTTATTTTTTATGATCTAATACTATATTATTTAATTTTCTTAATCAATGATTTAAACCGCTTTTAGTTATTACTATATTATGCTCTTGCTCCAATTTTTTAACCATTTCATTCATTGAAATTCATGAGTTTTCTAATTTGATTCTAAAGAAAACTAATTGGTCATCATTAAACATATTTATCAAGTTATTTTCGAAGATATAGTTGATATTCTCTATGTGTTTTATGGAGCTATTAGCAATTTTTTGAAGGTTAGAAATATCTATATTATTTATTCTGTTTGAAACATTTTCAATATCTCTGGTTATTTTTAAATTTTGTAATTCAAATCATGATTTTTTTGCACCTATAGCAGATAAAAAATCTAATAATTCATCAATTTTTTTAGTGTAGGCTAAAAATCTATTTCTACGTTTTAATACTTGAAAATTAAAATCATATTTATTTAATTTTTTAATGATCATTTCGGTATTTTGGATAGAATGAGTTGAAATTTCTAAATGATAAGAAGTTGAATTTTTATCAGAAATGCTCCCGCCACCGCAAAAAACACCAGCAAAAAAACTTGTTAACTTTTCTTCTCAATTTTTATCGATTATTTTTTTGTATTCTTGGTTAGAAATATAGATTTTATTTTTTAATATTTTGTAAACGCTAATTTTTAATTTATTTAACCTTGATATAACTTTATTTAAAATATAGTTATTTTTTATTGTTATGATTTGAAAATCATCTTTTTCTATTGCGTTAGAAAAATACAAACCATATAAAAATGATTTTATTTCTTTTGTTTTAGTTATGTTGTTTATTATTTCCTTTTTTATTGTTCAGGAAAATGAGCTTTTATATTTTTCCATTGTGTTTTTATTTTATAATATTTAGTTTTTTTAAAAAGAAAAATAAATTTAATTTAAAGTAAATTAATAAATAATGACAAAATATTGTTTTTTTAATGTAAAATTAAATTGTAAGATTTATATTTTTAAAAATAATGCAAAAATATAGTAAATTAAGAATAAAATTTGTATTAAATATGTTGTAAAAAAACTTTTTAATTTTGAAAATAATAAGAAAATAAACAATCGACATGGTAAGGTCGTTTTTTATTCACATTATTTATAAAAAACAAATTTAATTTTTATAGTTGAAATATATTATAAATAATATTCAAATTTAAGTTATATAATTAAGTACTATTTTCTCAATAATAATATTTGACTTGCAAAAATGAAGGAGATATATGAAAAAGAAATTGTTCTTTTGGTCTTTTATTTCGATATTAACTTTGCCAATTGTTTTATCAAGCAGTATTTCAGTTAACAATAAAACGACTTATTTAAAAAAAAGTTTATCACATATTGATGGACCTGAAATAAATGTTAGTGATTATTTAGCAACTGATTGAATGAAGGATATACCTGATAACAGAAGCTTATTTTCATTGAGCATACCAGGAACACACGATTCAACTATGTATAACGGATGAGGTTTTCTTTGGTCTATTGGAGGTCGTTTATTAGCTAAAACCCAATATTTTAATTTTGAAGACCAATTAAAATTAGGTGTAAGGGCTTTTGACTTAAGAATGCAAAATGATGGTCGTTTAGTTCATGGTAGTATCCCATCGGATCAATTTATAGATAAGGCTTTTCAAGAATATGTGAAATTTTTAAATGAGCATCCTAGTGAATTTATTATAGTTAGAATAAAAGATGAAAATTTTAACGTAAATAACGAAAAATACGCTAAAGAAGCTAATCAAATTTACCAAAAAACTATATTTAGAGACTACTACGATTATATTTATAATCAATCCGGTGAAAATGTAGATACTTTATCTAAAGAAAAAGGTTTCAATATAGGTCAATATAGAGGAAAAATAATAGTATTAAATCACTTACATCATAAAATTAATCGAGATACTGTTGGTGGTTTTCATTTTAGAGCAATTACTGACAATTATGTTGTTCAAGATAAATATGACGGAATTAATTCGAGTGAAGAAAAAGTAAAGCATATTACCGATCATTTTCAAAGAACTAATAATAAAGGTTACCGTGATAATAGATTATATGTCAATTTTACTTCATATGCTAGTGGAAGACAACCTAACACTTCATCAAATGAAGTAAATCAAAAAGTAGCTGATTATATTAATAATCATAACGAACTTTCTACACTCGGTGTTGTATTTAGTGATTTTCCTGGTCCTTCGCTTATACAATCTATTTATAGGACCAACTTTAATTATACGGACACTATAATTAATAATAATGTTTTAGGCCCATTGGTTAACAGTTTACATTTCGACAAAGTATATGATAGAGATAATAAAATAACATTAATAACATCTGATAATCCAAAATCATATCAAAACCTGCATATCGAATTTGATATAGATGGCAATTTAATATCTAAAGTAATTCCTTCCGAATATAATAGTAATAAATTTGAAATAAATATTGAAAATCAACTTAAACACCCTCAAATAATTAAAGTATCAGCATATAAAATGACACCAAATGATGGTTGATTTGCGCAGAGAAAATACAATGAAATAAATATAGATTTACCGGTCGAAACAAATCAATTTATTATAAAAAGAAATGAATTAATTGATGTTATAAATAAACTAAAAATTGACTATGGTTATAATAAAAATTATTCATCTATTGTTAGATATTTAAATGATAAATTTAGCATCCCGCTCGAAAATATAAAAAACAATGATAATTTAAAACTAGCGGAATTAACAGATAATTTTAATTCAATTAAAAATCAAATTAACCAAGAGTTATTATTGTTAAATAATATAGATGATAATTTATTAATTTTAAATACAAAAAGAGATCAAATAAATAATATTTTTTCTAATCAAAAGATAACTGAGATCAATAATTTAAAAAACAATATCATAGAAAAAATAAATTCTTTATTCAATAATAGAGTTAACTATATATCAAGTAGCGAAATGAATAATTTATTTTTAGAAACATTAAAAAAAGATGAAATATCTAAAATTGTGCCTAAAATTATTGATGAGTTTAATAAATATAATTTTAAAAATCTTAAACTAGATTTCAAAAAAGAGAACCCCGATTTCAATTTTGCAAAAGAGCATTGAAATAATAAGATCAACGAAACATTATTGATTCCAGATGAAATAATATCTAAAATTCAAATCTCAACAAGTGTTGATGAAGTTAATTTAATTTCAAAACAAGAATATAATCATTTGAAAGAAAAAGCTAAGTTGATGCAAGATAATATTAATAGTGCAAGGAAAAATATTGTCGAAATTAAAAATTTTTTAAGCAGTGATGGAAATTTCATTTTTAAAGATTTTTTTAGAAATGAAATTATTGATAATATCTCAAATCTTGAATCCTCAAATTTAATAATAGAATTAGTAAATTCATATAAATTAAAATTAAGTGAATTAAAACAAGAAGTAAAAAAAGCAGAAGAATATGATTCGAAAAATAGTTCATTTAATAATCTAAATAATAGAAATTTTCAAAATACATTAAACGAAATTAAAAATAAGATAAATGAGCCAAATTCACTTTTAGATTTAGATTACATAAATAATAAAAAAGAAGAAATAGTTACTTTATTACAAAAAGCTAAAAAATCAAACAATCTTTATTCATATATTATTAAAAGGATAAATGATAGTGATAAGTTGTATGAAGAGTGAAAAGAAAAATTAGTTTCAAGCTTAAATAATATTTTTGATGTTAACGAAAGTAATTTAGCTAATTTTATTAAAAAATTAGATAACTTAGAAGAAGAAAATTTCTTATATAAATTATCTAACTTAGAATATTTAAATTTTTCTCAAAAAAGTCATCTATCCGGTGAAATGAAAAAAATAATTGATATTGATGCTCTAAAAAACAAATTAAATGATGCATCTTTATTAAACAAAAAAATGAATCAATTAAACCAGTTGTTTTATGAGTTTTCGAATTATGATTTAGAAAAAGGTTATGGACTTCTTGAGTATGAAAAACAAGTTGATTTTTCGAATAAATATAACGAAATTAAGCAAAAAATAAGCCGAGATATTGACATTAAAACTGTGAATAGTTACATTAATTTTCTAAACAATTATATGTTAATTTTTAATGGTGAAAAAGTAATATCTAACTTAAGAGATAGAATTGCTAAATCAAATAAACTATATGAATTTGAAAAAAATAATTTAAATACTATTTTGAGCAATGTTGATAATAGCGAAAAGCTTCAAGAAATTAAAGATCAGATAAGTATATTAGAGGAAAAAAATATAAAAAATAATGATGAAAATATATTTAAGCAACTTTCTAATGAACAAAGAAAAAATGCATTATACGAATTGAATAATTCTGTAAATGAAGAAAATTATCTTTCAAATAAACAAAAATATTTAAATTTAGATAATTCTATTATAATTTCTGAAGAACTTTTTAAAAATATAGAAAAAATTAAATTAGAAGATAGGTTTTTGAATAATTATGATGAAATTAAAGATAACCTTTTAAATAAGGTTTCTGAATTAAGAGAAATTTATAAAAAAAGTAATAATTATATAGAAATAGAAGAAAAAATTAGAGATATAAATTATTTTTTAAGCAAATTAGAAGATGAGTCTATAAAATTCAAACACGAGAATTCAAAAGATAATATTGTTATTTCCGAGGATAATAATAGCAAAGAAAACGAATTAGATAATTCAGACAAGATCAATGATGATAATTTAGTTACCATAGATAGTGCTAGTGATAATAACTATAATGATAATAATAGTGATAAAAAAGTAGATTTAGAAGTTCCGAATAATGGAACAAATGAAACTAATGTTGATAGTAATGGACTAGATAATAATAAATCAATTGACAAAAACTCAAACGATGATTCAATCGAATCAATTAACAAAACAAAAAATAATGAATTTAAGGATCAAAATTCAAGTTCAGTTAGTGAAACAAAAAAAATTTTACCTCAGAAAAAAGACAAAATAAGTGACACTAATTCAAAAAAAACAGAAAAAGAAAAAGAATTTGTAATTAATTCGGAGTTTAAAAACGAAGTAAGAAGGTGAAATAATAGTTACTTTTATTTGCTTCTAATTCCCGTTGGGCTATTCATTTTATTGTTAAATATTATTATGATATTGAAACGTAAAAATAAAAAGAAAAATTCAAGTTTATAAAGACTTGAATTTTTTATTATTTTTTTGACTAATTTTTTTATTGTATACACTTCATGTTCACTTAAATAAAAATCCTATTAATATGAAAGAAAAATAAATTACAAAAACAAATGTATTTTCACTTTTTCATGAGTCGTTTATTATGAATGGAAAAATTATAATAGATGTAATTATAAATATTCATATTACATTTATTGTGTAAATAATTTTTTCTCAAAAAGGTATTTTTGGTATTATTTTTTTTCTATCTAACATAAAGGCAACTATGTATGTTAACATATCTTCAATCAATAAAGCTATACTATTAACGATTATAACAGCATTAAAATATGGATTTTCTGAATTTTCATCTGTTAACAATATTGGTAACAATCATAAAATAACCATTGATATAAAAGTAAATATACCAGTGAAAATTATTGCATTATGAAATTCTCCTTTTTTATTTTGCTTAGCAAAAAAAGGACTAATATGATTGTCTTGTGATAGAGGTATTAACTTTCTCGCTGTAGAAACAGTTTGTGAAATTTTATACCCAATATCATTTGAAATAAAACCTACTATGAATAAGATAACCCCGAAAATACCAAGACCTCTTGTATAACTTGTGTAAAAGGAAGAAAAATTACTATACGATGACAAATCTTTTATTCCCATTATAAAAGTATAGAATAATAAGTAAATTATTAACACTATAGAAATTGATCAAAACAATACTTTTCTGAAGTTTTTAAATTTAACATCTTTTGTCATTGAAGCCATATCTTCAATTCCGGCAAACGAAAATATAAAAAGTATTATATTAGTAAAAATTAGTTTCGGAGTAATTCTTATATTGATTGTATTATTTATATTTTCTTTATAGCCTTCTAAATATGTGTTTGTCAAAGCATTATCCATAAAGGTTAAGTATATTAATATTATTAACCCAATCCCTAGAAAAATTCATTTAATTATGCCTGTCAAAAACACTATTTTAGTATTCAATTTCAACCCAAATGTAGATATAGCAATCAATAATGCAAAAAATATGAATGATATAATCCTAATAATTCAGACTATAGTTGAATAATTAGGATTATCTTTCGAAATTACTAACTCAATTATTGTGGAAAGAAATAGCGGTGATATTGAAGATAAAACAGGCGATTGAATAAATTGATTTCATCCAATAAAAAAGTTAAAATGATTTAATAGTTTCTGTTTTTTTGGTATTGTTATCTCTATATTATTTTCTTTTTTGTAAATATCATTTTCTAGTTGTCTACTAAAGGCGTAAGAACCGCCATAGTGTTCTTTGAAAGAATTAGCCAACCGCGAAAAAACTAAAGATGTTCCAAAAATAGTTAAAACGGATATTAATATTATTAAATATCCGTAAAATCCTAGATTTCAAACATTTGCTATTGTAGTTAGAAAACCCAACCCAATTATGAAATTGATTGTAAATAAAGTAAAAGATTTTTCACCAAAATGCTTTTTATTCATTATTTCCAGTTGTTATTACTTTTTTAGGTTTTTTGTTGTTGAAAATTACATCATATATTTCTTCATAATATTTAACAGGGATATATGTTATTTTTTTCTTTATTTCTTCTGGTATTTCTAATAGATTAGATTCGTTTCCGAATGGGATAAATACGTACTTCAATTTTTTCTGTGTTGCTGCAAATGATTTTTCTTTCAAGCCACCTATATTTAAGACTCTACCTCTAAGTGTAATTTCTCCAGTCATTCCGTAATAATGAGGAACAACTTTACCGCTAAGTGCTGAAATTAATGCGGTTGTAAATGTTACACCAGCACTTGGTCCGTCTTTTGGTGTTGCACCTTCCGGTACGTGAATATGAATTGTATTTTTATCAAAATCAAAATCTTTGATTCCGAATTTTTCTGCATTAGCTTTAACGAAAGATAAGGCAATTTTTGCAGACTCTTGCATTACATCTTTTAATGAACCTGTTAACTTTATTTCGCCTTTTCCCGGGTAAGTATTTACTTCGATTTGAAGCGATGTTCCCCCAACTGTTGTGTAAGCTAATCCATTAACAACACCCGGAACTTGATAATTATCTTCTTCATTATCTTTGTAATATTCAGGCCCTAATAACTCTTTTAATGCTGAAATTTCAACTTTATATTTTTTAGTTTTAGTTTCATTTTTATCTAAACTTTTTAAAGTGAATTTACGAGCAATTTTATCTAGAATACGTTTTAAACCACGAACTCCCGCTTCAATTGTATAGTTTGAAATTATATATTCAAGGGTTTTGTCGCTAATATTTAAAAATCCATTTTTCTCACCAACTTGTTCTACAACTTTTGGTAATAAATGCTTTTTAGCTATGTTCATTTTTTCTGAAAGAGTATAAGCTGAAAGCTCAATAACTTCAATTCTATCTCTTAATGCGTGCGGAATTGCATCGTAATAATTTGCTGTGGCGATAAATACAACTTTAGATAAATCGTACTCATGTTCAAGGTAGTGGTCTTGAAATTTACTATTTTGTTCGGGATCTAAAACTTCCAACATAGCTGAAGCGGGATCTCCTTTGTTTGTCGACGCCATCTTATCGATTTCATCTAATAATACAACAGGATTTGAAACTCCGGCTTGTTTAATTCCTTTAATAATTTTTCCGGGCATTGCACCTACATATGTTCTACGATGACCTCTTATTTCAGATTCATCACTAACTCCTCCTAGAGAAATTTTTACAAATTTTCTTTGTAATGATTCTGCAATAGCTTTAGAAAGTGAAGTTTTACCTGTACCGGGTGGACCAACTAAACAAATAATAGGAACATTATTAAATGTTTTTTGGCTTTCTTTTTCGTTTTCTTTAAAAAGATTTAAATCTATTTCGTTATTATTGTCGTATTTAATTTTTTTGTCAACATCTATTTGGTTTTGTTGAATTTTAATTATTACGGCAATATATTCCAATATTCTCTCTTTTACCTTATCTATACCGTAGTGATATTTATCTAGTGTTTTTTTAACATGATTAATGTCTAGATTTTCTATTTCTGTTAATCTTCATGGTAATTTTTTCAATAAACTTACATATGTTTTTGAAATATTAGCTTCTGGAGAAGTAGGCATCATTTCAGAAATTCTTTTTGTTTCTTCTTTGATTAATTCACGAATAGATGAAGGATATCTAAGATTTTTATTTTTGTCTTTCAATAATTTTAAATATTCATCTTCATCTACAGGAACTTTCATTTCTTCAAGTTCGTCTTGGATTGATTTTAATTTTTCTCTTAAAATAAATTCTTTTTGTTGGTTTGTTAGTCTAGTGTTCATCTTGTCAGCAATCATTTTTTCTGTCATAAAATTTTCTGTAATAATTTCTGTAATTCTTAATATTATTGCTTGAACATTTAATCTATTATATTCTAAAAAGAGATCTAGTTTTTCTCTAACTTCTTCATTAACTATTGAAAGAAGAGAATTTAAAAATGTTAGTTTTTCATCGTAAGTTGTTAAATTTTCGCTAATGCCGAAATCTAACATAAATTTTAAAAACTCTTTGTATGTTCATTTTTTGTTTGTTGATCTTCTTGTTGCAAATCAAATTTTTGTTATTTTACTATCTTCTACTATTGTTTGGATTTTTTGCAATTCTTCAGTAATTTCATCATTAGAAATAGTTACGTCAATATTCGTTGATATCGCATCATTATTACTTGATAGGTAAATTATTTCTCCTGAAGAAACGGGTATGTAGTTTTTAGATTGTAGATCAGCGATATTTTTTTTGAAAAATTCAAAATTGACAAAACTGTCTTTTTTTATTTTTAAATCGTTTTCAATTTGTGCAAAACCATAATCATCAAATTCAATGAACGCAAGTGCTTTAAAAACAAATTTAAAGTCATTAGAATCTTCTAATTTTGCGATATCTAATATTTCCGCATAAATACCACGATGTAGTAAATCATCTTCAAAATCTTTAAATGCAAGAGCAATTGGTTTGTTTTGCTTGTAATGTTCGAATACCAATGATTCATCTGACATGGAGTCACTATTTACTACCAATTCGTGGATAGCACTTGGGTAAGTATATAATTGTTCATTTAATACTATTGTTGTGAAATAATTTTTCTTTTTCATAACTCTCCTTATTTATTTAATAACAAAGTTAACAATTTTATTTGGAACAAAAATTGTTTTAACAATTGTTTTATTTTCTAGTCATTTCGACACTTCTTTTTTTGCTAATTCTATTATTTGTTCTTTTTGAATATCTTTATGTACTTTAACTTCGGCTCTAGCTTTACCATTGATTGTTATTCCATAATTAATTTCACTTACAGTTAGAGCGTTTGGATCAATGTTAAAATCTTTTAAGTTTTTTAGGTTAAAAAACTTATCAGATAATTCTCACGATAAGTGAGGAACAAAAGGTTCTAATATATTTAGAATTACATAAAACATCTCGGTTATTAATTCTATGTTTGTTACGTTATCGTATGCATTTAAAGTTTCCATGGCTCAAGAAATAAGTGTATTAAATCCATAGTCTTTATCTTTTTTTTCAAAAGTTTCTATCGATTTGTTTAAACCTGTGTAAAGTTTAAATCTAGCGTTTTTATCCATGTCACTTAATTTTGATATTTCAATATTTTTAAAATTAAAATCTTTAATTGGTTTTATCTCTTTTGAACGTTCAATCAACCTATTTAAAAATTTAAAACATCCATTAATGCCTGCATCGCTTCATTCTAACTCTTTTGTGGGTGGTGCTGCAAAAAATATAAATAATCTACTTGCGTCAGCTCCGTATTTTTCAATAATATCTTTTGGTTCTATTACATTACCCTTAGATTTTGACATTTTAGATCCATCTTTTAGAACCATACCTTGAGTTAATAATTTTTTAAATGGTTCCCTAAAGTTTATGAATTTTAAATCAGCAAGCGCCTTCGTAAAAAATCTAGCATATAAAAGGTGCAATATAGCATGTTCTATACCACCAATATATTCATCCACTTGATTTCAATACTCTATATTTTCTTTAACGAAAATATTATCTAACCTAAGGTTTTTTGGAGTTGTATATCTTAAAAAATATCAACTAGATTCAAAAAAAGTATCTAAGGTATCGCTTTCTCTTGTAGCTTTTGAACCGCAAATATGACAAGTAGTTTTTAGTCATTCTTGATTTGTTAAAAGTGGGTTTCCGTTGCCTGTAAATTCAACTTTTTCAGGTAGTAAAATAGGTAATTCTTCTTTTTTAACCGGAATTGTTCCACATTTTTCACAATGAATAAGTGGAATTGGAGTACCCCAATATCTTTGTCTTGAAATTCCTCAATCTCTTAAATTGTATTTTGTTTCTTTTTTTACTTTTGTAAAATCATATTTTGAACTTTCTTTTGGTTTAACGACATCCAAATTATTAATTTCTATAAAATTTTTGTGATTATCGTTTAAATTAGAAACAAATTTAATTTCGATATTTGAATCATAACTTGCAAAATCTGTTATATATACATTTAATAATTGGTTGTTAGCAGGGTTTATTATTTTTAGTGGAGTTTTAATTGATATTTTATTTTTAAAGTTTTTTGTTGCGAAATTTTGGTCAATTTGATTAATTAAATCTAATTCCTTTTGGCTATAGTAATTATTTTTAATTAAATTTTTTATTAAACTATGTTTGTTGCTTATAGCAACAAAATTAGCGTTTTTAATAATGTCTAAATCTTTTTCTAAGATACTTATGTCTGATTCATCATTATTGTTTATTACTTTTGTGTCAAATTTAAAAAACTCATTTTTACCAATTCAATTACGTTGCATGGAAATTACTTTATTTGGTCAATTTCCTTCTAACTTTTCTAAATCATTTAAAAGTTCTTGAGCATAATTAGTTATTTTTAAATAATATGTATCCATTTCTTTTTTTATAACAGGGTTATCACAGCGTCAACATTTTCCGTCTATAACTTGTTCATTTGCTAATACAGTATTATCATTTTCACACCAATTTAGTTCGCTTTTTTGCTTATAAATTAAATTATTTTTTCAAAATTCTATAAATATATATTGTTCTCATTTTGTATAATCAGGATCACTGGTAATTACTTTTTGATTTCACGCGAATGAAAGACCTAATTTTTTAAATTCTGAATCCATAGAATTAATATTTTCGTATGTTCATTTCTTAGGGTGAATATTATTTTTTATGGCAGCGTTTTCAGCGGGTAACCCAAAAGCATCTCAACCAAATGGGTTAAAAACATTGTAATTACGTCTTTTAAAATATCTTGCAATAGCATCGCTAAGTGCATAATTTCTTGTGTGCCCCATATGTATTTTGCCACTTGGGTAAGGGAACATGCTTACAATATATTTTTTCGGTAATGTAAAATCACTTGAAGGTTCAAAATACTTTTCTTCTTCTCATTTATTTTGTCATTTATTTTCAATTTTTTTAAAAAAATCCATTTTTGCTCCTTATTTAGTTCCGAAAATACGATCTCCGGCATCTCCTAGACCGGGCTCTATATATCCATTTGAATTTAATTTTGAGTCTAAAGATGATAAGTAAATATCAAAATCTGCACCAAAATTTGCTATTACATTATCGACGCCTTTTTGAGCACCAACTAAGCAAACTAATTTAATATTTGTAAATCCATCTTGTTTTATTCTCTTTATAGAATCTACGGCAGAATTACCTGTTGCTAACATAGGGTCAACAACTATGATTAAACTATCCTTTGATACGTTTGGCATTTTATAATAATATTCGTGTGGTGTTAGGTTTTCTTCATCACGATACATTCCTATATGTCCTACACGTGCATCTGGAATTAAATTTAATAATCCTTCTGTCATACCCAATCCGGCTCTTAAGATTGGAACTAAAGCAATTTCTTTGTCAAAAGTTACCCCTTCAAATTCTTTATTAAGTGGTGTTGTAACTTTATGTGGCTTAGTCTTATAATCTCTCATTATTTCATAAACCATTAAAGACGCAATTTCGTTTAAATTACTTCTAAATTCTCGATGATTTGTGTTTTTGTCTCTTAGTTTTGTCATTTTAATTTTAATAAGTGGGTGCTCTAATATCTTTAACATTTGTATCCTTTTTTATTGAATTTTTAATAAATATATAAATTTTATTATATTATACTTTTTTTATTTATTTTTTAGTTGTATTTTTTATTTTATAATCAATTTTATTTTTTAATAAAATTTTTTTATTGTTTTAACATTTAAATGTGGTATAAATTTAATTACAATAATTAGAATTAAACTAAAAACGATAAGAAAGGAAAAAAATGAACAAAAATAATTTTAAATTTAATTCATTTAAATTTATTTCGAGTGTTTTAATTCCCTGGGTTCCTTCGGAATCTTTAAAGATGGGTAGCGCAATGCAAATATATAATTTTACTCATTCATATTGACTTGTCACTACTCTTTTTATGTTGATGCAACTTCCGCTAGTTGTTGTTCAAATTTTTAATGAAAAATTGTTAAAAATAATTAATTTTAAAAAAATTCTAATTATTTTAGATCTTATTAGTGCTATTTTTTTAATTATTCCGATTATTATGTGAAATTTATTTCCATTCAGTACTAATATCGAACTTATTGTTACAATTTTATTAATTTTAAATGTTTTACAATCATTTACATACTCATTGAAAACAATGTGTATTAAAAAAATGACTCAATTTATTTCTTCTAATAATAAAGAATTTAGTATAGTAAACAACATTTTTAATTTAGGAGTTGGTTTATCTTTATTAATATCACCCATTTTTTCGGTAGAAGTTTTCAATAAAGTTACTTTTGATATTTTTATGACTATCAATTTAATTTTTTATTTAATTTCAATATTTTTATTTAGTTTAGTGAAGTTAAACAAAAATTCTTTTGATAATAAAATAAAACAAATTGAAAACGATAAAAAAGTTCATAATAGTATATACCTAATAACATTAATATCATTAAGTAGCTTGTTTTTATTTACTAGACAATCAGGAGTAATTGCTTTTTTTAACTATTATCAATATGATTTTCATTTTTGAAGTTACTATTTAGCAATTACTATGGCTTTTGTGGGTATATTAGGACTTTTAACTTCTTTTGTAATCAAAAAGAAGAAGTTGAATATAAACAACACGTTATTATTATTTATATTTTTTGGTTTAAATCTTAGCTGATTATTTATAAGTCAAATAAGAGATACTATTTTTAGTATTGTTTGATTTTTTGTTATTAATGCAATTCAACAATTTATTATAAATTATGTAAACAATAATATTAGTTTTGAAACTAAAAGTATTAATAATAATCATAAAAAGATTTGTTTAAATATTAATAGATTAATTTTAATTATACCGACTATTAGTTCAATATTTTTTACATATCTATTAACATATGTTTTAGCAAATGTTTCATATTATCACGCATATGTTTTATATACATTGATATTATTAACAATGATTTTATTGTTATATTCATATAGAAAAAAAGAAACACTTAACTCAAAAGACGTTTAATCATTTTTTGGGTTAAGTGTTTTTGTGGTAAAAAATGCATTTATTTCATATTTTTAAAAAAGTTACTCAAAAAAATAATATAATATATTCGAAATTATTTATCTATTTTCGATATGTTTTTTAATATTTAAATTAAAGTTAGAGAATTAATTTCATATATTTATTTTAATTTTAGAGGGGAAATATTTAATGAATAATAAATTTAAAAAATTCGCTTTTGCGTTGTCAGGTGTTTCATCATTTGCCGCATTAAGTGTTGCGATTAGTTGCGGTCAATCGACTGAAAACAAAAGTGGGTCAACTAGCACAAGCGGTACTAGTTCAACTGCAGAAATACCGGCTGAACAACTTGAAAGAGTTACAAATGCATCAATCGGTGCAAATACATCAGTACCAGCAGACTCACGTTTTGACCAAGTTAATGATGGTGTAATTAAAATTGGTACAACATTTAGTGAAACAGGTCCACAAGCAAGAAGTTTAAACAAAACTCTTGAGGCGTATAATGCTTTAGTGGAGAAAAAAGAGATAGTTAGAAAAAATGCAAATCTTACTGAAGAACAAAAGCAAGAAGAATATAAAAAATTAGGAGTTAGTGAATTTGCTCTTCCTGTACAACAACAAAATTTAGGTAGTGGATACGATGCAGGAAAAGATGATGTTTCAAGTAAATTAAATGCAAAAGACACTAATGGTTTTTATAATTTAACAATTAACTATGCTCCTGTAGCCGCTACATTAGCAAGTAAAAATATGTTATTAAGTTTCAATGATCAAGAAACTACAATAAATACAGATATTACTGAATTTGATAAATCATTTGTTTCAAATAATGATGATTTAGAAAATGTTGTAAATAAATCTACATATGTTTTACCATTTTTCAAAAGTACACAAGTTCTTTCTATTAATGCTTCTGTAATGAGTTATATTCTTGAAACAATGGTTCAAAAAGGTGTTACATATGCAAATGATGTATCAAAATTAGAATTTGAAAAAATGATTAATGCAGGTAAAGGCGATAGAGCATCTGTTGAAAAAATTTGAGGTCAACCAGTTTCTAATGCGAGTGAAATTTTAAAAGGTAAAAAATTGAATTTTGATATGTTTAATAATTATGCTGATTTAATTGATTTTAGTATTCTTGCACAATCATTGTTTGATGAATCTGCTAAAAAGACCAATTCATCAGTACATGTTTTTGGTATAGATGACATTGCTGGAGTTTATGAACAAGCTTTATATTCATCATTAAATGCAGATTCTAGATTAATGTTACAAAAAGTTGTTAGAGAAAGTGACGGTAGAACAACAATCAATTTTACAAATATAAAAAACTCTAACCAAAGTACTTACAAAAATTCTAACGCTATCTTTAATGTGTTCTCAAACGCATTTGAAAAAGGTGCAGTTTATGCATTCCCTGGCGGACAATATTCATCAACCACACAAACTGAACATAAAATTGCATTTTCTATAGGTTCTACTGCAGGTTATTCATATAACTTTAAAAAAGCAGGTAAGGCGGTAAGTGTTTATAAAACTGCAGATGGAAAAGTTGTTTTAAACGATGATGATAAAACATTTTTAGAATATGGTTTAACCCCTAAAAAAGGTGAAAAACCAGAAGATGTTATAGGATATATAAGTTCATACAAAAATAAATTGATTAAATCTACAAGCAATGATGAACCTGGAAAATATGACTATAAATCACAATCAGCAGATTCGGATAGTAAATTAAATACATTTTTAACAACCGAAAATGCAAAACTTTTAGTAATTGACAAGAAAGATTTTGATGTTCTAAAAGAAAATGCTACATTTAAACAAAATCAAAGCGAAATCGAAAAGAAATATGTTGAATTAAAAAACGGAAATAAAGATGTAGTTTTAGTTTCAGTTTTAACTTCTGATAAAGCTGAATTCCTTAAAAAATTAGGATTATCATTTGAATCAAGATCAGATCAAGATTACTTAAATGAAAATGAATTAATATCAAGGGTAACACCTACAAAATGAGAATCAAAAGACGCTAAAAAAGTATTGTACTTACAAGGTCCATCATTAATTGGGGTTCACGCAAATGAAGTTGAAGATAATGCAACTAAAGCGTTCGTTAAATGATTAATGAACAACAAAGAACAATTACTTTCATTACAAAAATCAATGAGTTATATTACACCAGTATCTAACTTCAATACATTTACCGAAGAAGAGAAAAAGAAAATTTACGGAAATAATAAATATTTACAAGTTGCATTAGAAGAGTTCGGAAAAGTATCAGAGGATGATGATTATGTTGCTTTCGAAGAACCGGCAGGTGAATATTCAGCTTCATTTAGAAAACAAATTAAAGCTGCATGAGATGCTAGACAAAAAGAATATTCAGATAATGCTGCAACTAAAACAGATTTTAATAAATTTGTAGAAACAATGACTCAAGGTCTAAATGCTCAATAATTAATATAAAATAAAAAATAAATAGGGTTTGCATTGCAAACTCATTTATTTTATAAATTTAATAACAGGATGTTAAAATGAAAAAAAATATTAAAAAATTATTATACGCTTTTCCTATAATTTTAAGCTCTTCATCGCTGGTAGCGACAATTTCATGTTCTTCCAGTTCTAATGATTCTAAACAAGAATCTAACGAAAAAATAGATAAATTAGAGTTAAATACAAAATTAAGAGGAAATGTTTATTATATTGAATATAAATCATCAATACCTAATGAATCTGTAATAAAAACAAGAAACAGATTTAATGAATATATAAATAAATATGTTGATGATATTAAACAAAAAAATAATTTAAATTCAATAATTATTCCCGAACAAAACGGATCAAAATTATTGAGAAATCCTAATCAAATTTCTGGTTATCCAGAATCGTTTGAAAGTAAAATGAATTTAGATGGACAACTAAAAACTATCACTTGAAAATTTTTAGAAACAAAATCTAATCTTGACTTAGGAATTTTAAGTCAAAAAGGTCAAGATGCTAAATCTCAAGAGGCAGCCTTAAACTTAGAAGAGGTTAACAATTACATAACTATAACTTACAAAGCATATTTGGACGATAAAACTTTTTTCAATTTAAAAGATATTGAATTTAGAGTGGAGGCACCAAGAACAACAATTAATCCAATTTTGAGTAAATTACCAACAACTTATGATAAAACAAAATTTAAACCCGCTTTTGATTGAGAAAGCAAAAGTGCTAAAAAAGTTGATTATTTTAGAGCCAAAATAGTTCGTGTAAAAGACGGAGATACATTTGATGTTATTGCTTTAGAAAATAAAGAAAATGTATCGAATGTTTCTGTGGTTAAAGATAAACAATATACAATTAGATTAGCTGGAATTGATACACCTGAAAAAGCGGTTGGTAGCGGTAATAATGTAGTTACTTCTTCACCATTTGAATACGCTTTTGCTCTAATGCCAACACATTTTGCTGAAAGTTTATTTAAAAATTCTGAAGAATATAAAAATGATGTTTATGTTGGTTTTGTTACTGATTTTGACGCTTATGGACGTGTTACAGCAGATATTTTCTTCGGAGATAAACATCAATTTTCATATAACAACGAGGTTGTTAGGGCAGGATTTACTTTGCCATACGCAAATGACGCATGAGAAACAGCTATGAGATCAGAAACACTAGAAAATTCATATATTAAATCAATTTACCCAGAGATGTATAAATCATTTAATGAAGCTATAAAAAACAATAATGGTTTCTTTAAATACTTCGATAGACCTCTTGATGTAACAAAATACATCTATAATATCAAAATTAATAACAAATGACATCCATTTTATGGTGAAAAAAGTGATAAAAATTCCAAAAATATAGGTGATTACATTGATAAATAACATTAAATATAGTAAAATTAGAATAGAAAGGATTATTAATGATTTCACTTAAAAAAATTAAAAATTTATTGTTAGAATTAATATTAACAAACAATAATGAATCAAAAGATCAAATTAAGTCATATTATGATAAGTTTAAAAATGAAAAAGACGATGATATTTCGGCTATTGAACTTAAAAACTTAAATATTGACTTTGGAGAAACATTAGCAGTTGACAATGTTAGTTTTAAAATTCCAGAAGGAAAATTAGTTACATTACTTGGTCCATCAGGATCTGGAAAAACAACCACACTTAATGCTATAGCAGGTTTATTAACAGTAACTTCAGGAAAAATTCTTTTTAAAGGAAAAGATGTTACTGATTTTACTCCACAAAAAAGAAAAATCGGTTTTGTTTTCCAAAACTATGCTTTATATCCGCATTTAAGTGTTTATGCAAACATTGCCTTCCCTCTTAAAAATGATTTTGATTGACAATTCAAAACATTTTTAAAAAAGGAAAAAGCTAAAAACAATATTAGATCATTATATTTAAGAAAACTAGGAGCTTCAGAAGAAGAAATAAACTCATTAATCACTTCTTTTGACACTTGACAAGTACTATCTGAAGAATTGCCACACAAATTAAATGAATATTATGCAAAAATAGTTGATAATTATGAAAAAGCACACACAAATTACAAATTATCAATAGTTCATGAAACTTCAGATATTTCATTGCTTACAAAAAATGTATTAAAAACAAATGAAAAAGTAAAACAAGATTCTAAAAACAAAATTAGAAATATAAAAGAAAAGTTTGTTTCTGATAAAAATAATCATTTATTACCAGAAACATTTACTAAGGTTGAAATTCTTGAAAACTTCGATAAAAATATCTTGAAATACAAGGAAGTTAAAAACGAAGATGACTATAATTCACGTATAAATGAATTACAAGAAAATATTGCTAATTTAGTTTCTGTGGACCTTCACAATTACGATTTAAACGATAGAATAAAAATTGTTAAACTTGAAGAAAAATTACTTAAATTATTGACTAGATATAAATATATTCAAAAACATAAAGAAATTGTTGAAAAATACAAAGTTATTAAAGAAGAAACTAAAGCTCAATATTTAAAAGAAAAACAATTATTTAAAAATGTTAAAAAAACAGACGAAGCTTACAAAACTCTTTTAAAAGATAGCAGAAATTTACCTTTATTAGCTAAAAAAGATTTTTATACTTTAGTTAAAGAAATTGAAACTAAATATAATTTAAATCAAAAACTTAAAGAAGAAAGACAAGGAACTATTCCTTCAATTCTTGATGAGGAAGAAAAACTACAATTAAAAGAATTCTTAAAAGATAATATTTCATTACGTAAAGCAATTCATAATGAAGTTATGGAAGTTGCTAAGCGTGTTGAAATAGTTCCTATTCTTCAAAAGAAACCAACTAGATTATCTGGTGGACAACAACAACGTGTTTCAATTGCTCGTGCTATTGTTAAAAAACCAGAAATTTTATTGATGGATGAACCTCTTTCAAACTTAGATGCAAAATTACGTATCTCAACAAGACAATGAATTAGAGAAATTCAACAATCATTAGGTATTACAACAGTGTTTGTTACACACGATCAAGAAGAGGCGATGTCAATTTCTGATATTATTGTGTGTATGTCTACAGCAAAAGTTCAACAAATTGGTTCACCGCTTGAACTATATAACAAGCCAAGAAACCAATTCGTTGCTCGTTTCTTAGGTATGCCTGAAATGGGACTATTTAGTTCTGAATATAAAGATGGTAATTTATACATTGCAAACAAAAAAATCGATTCAGTTAAAATACCAAATGCTTCAAACTTATCATTAAATGTTGGGGTTAGATCTGAAGATTTTATTTTAACAGAAAAAGACCAAGAACATATGTTTGAAGGTAGAGTTGCAATTCAAGAAAACTTTGGTAAAGAAAGTAAATTAGTTGTTGATATTGAAAATGTAGGAAAAATTAATTTCTTACTTGATAATACATACAACTTCAAAGTTGATGATAAAATTTATTTCAATTTACCATTAAATAAACTACATATCTTTAATGCATCAACAGAAGAAAGAATTGAATATGAATTTTAATAATAGTTTGCATCAATTTATCGCAACTAAAATTCCATTCATTCTAAACTGATCACTTAAAAAACAATCTAAGAAAAAACTTTCTTTATCACACTCAATTTTAGATGAACCAACTCCATTTTGAATACCACTACTACTTTTAGCGCCAGGTTTATTCTTAATCGGTATGTTTACGGTTTATCCTATGATTCTTAATATTAAAGAGTCATTTTATACACCTGATGGTCAATTTACACTTTCTTATTATTCTAAAATATTCCAAGATATCAGATTTGCCGTTGGGGTTAGAAACTCATTCATTTATGGTTTAATTGTTTTACCGTTTGTTATGTCAATATCTTTAACAATTTCATCAGTAATTTCAAGATTACATCGTAAATACGCTAAAGGATTATGACAAACAATATTCTTTATGCCATATGTAACTAATGCGGTTGCGGTTTCTGCAGCATTCATCCAATTCTTTGGTACAAATGGTATATTAAATAATATGGTAGGTGGTAATACACCATGATTATCAACAAATGATCCATATACTTTTAATGCTTTATTCGCTATGTTTATTAATGGTATTTGAAGCGGTTTAGCATTTAATATTTTAATATTTACAACATCAATGTTAGGTGTTGATAAGAATTTATATAAATCTGCTTCAATCGATGGTTGTGCTGGTTTTAAACAGTTCTTTAAAATAACATTACCTTCAATTAAAGGTACAATTAACTTTATTATTACACTTGGTATTATTGGTGGACTTAAAGTATTCCCACTTGCTTTATTCCAAAATAGACCAGAAGATGCATTTACATATGGTGGTGGTACACTTATGTTATATGTATATTTAGTAACAAAACAAGGTAACTTCCACTTAGCTGGAGCGGCAGCCATTTCATTATTCATCATCGGGGTAACATTCTCATCAATAATTCGTGGTGGATTCTTTATGGTTCAATTATCACTAAATAACTTAGGAGAAAGAAATGTTTGAATGAAAGTTAAAGCTTCAAAAGAGATTAATAAAAAGCAAAATTAAGCGCAAT
The DNA here is from genome assembly GCF_017116845.1 of Mycoplasma sp. CSL10137. Classification (NCBI taxonomy): domain Bacteria; kingdom Bacillati; phylum Mycoplasmatota; class Mollicutes; order Mycoplasmatales; family Mycoplasmataceae; genus Mycoplasma; species Mycoplasma sp. CSL10137. Next base: position 37,043 of record NZ_JAFIRE010000001.1, read on the forward strand.
CAAGAAAAAGTTACCTCCGAAGTAGTTGATAAAAATTTATCAACAGTTATATTAAGTGGGCTATCAAAATTATTATTACTTTCATTTTTTGGGGTATTAATATTATTTCCGTTTATTTTAATGATTTCTATATCATTTATGACAGATGATGAAGCGTTAAAATTACAAACAGAATTTAGATTTTTACCTTCATTTACAGAAGGTAGAACTTATTTTGTTAATACTAACGCAGATACTGCTGGTGGTTTTTCAATAGCACCTTGAGCAACAGTAGTTGCGAATACATATAAACGTGCTTTTACTTCAGGATTTTGATCATCTGCGGGGTTCACATTTTTAAATGTGCTTATTTCTGTTACGCTTAAGGTTATTATTACATTTTTAATGGGTTATGCATTTTCGTTACGAAATTGAAAAGGTAAAAATATAATTTGATTCTTTGCCTTAGCACTTTTAGTTTTACCGGAAGTTGCCTTACTTTCTGGTCAATATACAGTAGTAGTTAAAACAAACCTAAAAAGCAATTTACTTACAATGTTATTAGGTATTTCTCTTCCATTTGTTGCAAGTGTTTTTAATACTGTTATGTATAAAAATGCTTTCGAAGCAATTCCTGGAAGAATTAAAGAAGTTTCACTTGTAGATGGTGCTTCAGGGTTTAAATACTTATTTAAAGTTGCTTTCCCAATGGTTGTTCCGACAACATTAACAATAGTTATTCTAACAGCCTTAGCGTCTTGAAATTCATATTTATGACCATCAATTATTGCTTCAGACTTTAAAGAAGCACAAGTTATTTCTGTATGATTATTTAAAGCAGGTATTGATCCTAACGATCCTGATTCAACTCAAAATGTACAACAAAATATTAGATTAGCTGCTTCGGTTATCGTTATTTTACCAATGTTTATCATTTACTTAATCTTTAGAAAAAGAATTATGAGTGCAATTAGTAGACAAGGTTCAACAATTAAAGGATAGATTATGGGAAAATATAAAACAAAAATTATTATATGATCAATTGTAACTTTAATTGCTTTTATTGGAATAGTATCTTTATCAATATTAATTAGCAATTTAGAATTTGTATTAAACTTGTCTGAAAAAGTAACATTAGATCAAAAAATAACCGATACATATAAATTTATCAAATCATATTCAATAGGGGGGTTAGCATTTTCAGTTGTAGTCTTCGGGATTGGATCTATCATTTCGTATGCTGGATATAAATCTTGAAAATACGTTGATATGTTTTCATAATTATGAAATTTAAGAAAATAAAATTTTTAATGGGTGGAATTGTGCTTAGTACACTTGCACCTCTTAGTGCTGTATCATGTTTTTATGATAGCGATAATTCAGTAAAATTTTCAGATAAATTTGTAAAAAATAATTTATTTAACAACGTTACTTTTAATCCTAAAGATGGATATTTTAAAAAAGATGAAGCTTACAAACAAAAAGAATTTGTAAAAGATATTATAGAAACTAAAAAACTTATTTATACGTTTTCAAACGTAGATGTTGCACTCCCGAATATTGTAAGTGTTGATAATCAACATTTAAACAAATTATTTAATGACTTTTATGAATTAGACTATAGTTCAATAAAAATTAATACAAATAAAATTAATGATTATAAAAATCAATTTGATGCTGTAAAAGAAAAAATAAAGAAAGAAAAAGATGCATATCCAAACACAGATTCAGATGGTCAATATGTTTGAGATCGTCTTAAATATGTAGAAGAATTATTAGGAACTAATTTTAATAATTTAGAAGCCTTAAAAACTACAATTAGTGAATTAACTAATGAAATACAAGAGTATAAAGAACTTGAACCTAATCAAACACATAAAGATTTATTTAGAATTAAAAGATATATTTTTAATGATAAAAGAGATACAGGTATATTAGTTGATAAAGAAAAAGAAATCCAAAAACGTTTAATAGCATTAGATAATTTCTTTTATTTTGATTTAACTAATATTAAAAATGTTGTTACGGAAGCTGATGTTAAATGAATTGTTAATGCTTTTATAAAAGACACTCCGTTTGCAACTTATGATGTTTTGTCAAAAGAATCAAGTAAAAACGAAACTTCCGCAGAAGAATATTTAAAAATCGGAAATCCAATATTATCACATGACTCATCTTCTTATAAATTTAATGTCTCAATTTCGCCACAAATAGTAGAAGACGCTATTCCTAGAAACGTATTTGAAAAAATAACTGGTAATAATTTAAATTTATTCTTAAATTCACAAAATAAACGTGGTTCAGAATTACTTAAAGAACTTTTTAAAAACTTCATTACTAATTATTCTAATTTTAAAGTAGATTCTTTAGATAGTTTATCAAATGGTATTTCTTTAGGTTTTGGTCCTACCCACTTATTACAAGGTATAGACAGAATTAACAAAGAGAAATCATTTGAATTCCAAATATTCACTTTTGAAAAAGATCAACCTGACAAACAAATAGAATTAGATGCTCAACAAAATGAAGAATTCTTAAAAAATCCTATTGAATTTATAGAATCACATTTATATTTAATAATTTATAAATATAGTTCTGATAGTATTAATGAATTGCGTAATAGAATTAATAAATATGTTAACCTTAATAATACATTAAGAGCACAAATGAGTACTAATCCAAAATCTTCTTCATTAAATTCGAGATTAATTAAAGAAAATGAAGCTAGAATCGTTGAAGCAGAGGTTAAGCTTAAAAAATTCGAAGAAGAAATAGAAGAAGTTGAAAGAATTCAAACTTCTAGAGCATATATAGATAAATTAAACCTACCAGAAAAAGACGAACAATTCTTAACAAAATTTAGACAAGATCATAAAGAAGATATTGATAAAATAATTAATTTTGTTAGAGAAGAAGCTAATATAGCTAAATCAACTCAATTTTCATTAAATGAAATATTTGCTAAAATATTATTCTTATTAGAAAATAAAACCCAAATTATTTTAGGTACAAAACCAAGTAAAACAGACTCAACTCAAAGAGAAAAAACTTATTGATTAGAAGTTCAAGAATCTAGCGAAGAATGAAAAGCTTATGATATTTATTCATTATTTCAAGATACAAAAACAGCTTCGAGTTTAGATAACGTTAATTTTAATGACTACGAAATAACAAAAGAAAAAATAAATCAAGGACAATTTATAATTGATCCAGCATTTGTTAGAATAGCGAATGTAAAATAAATTTAATTATACTAAAGCAAAAAAACACCAAATTTAACAACTTTTTGGTGTTTTTTTATGCTCAATCATATTTTAAATTCTATTATATTAAAAAATAACATCTAAATTAATGTTATTTTAATAGTTATTATTTATTTGAATCTTCCAAGAAGTTGTTTATCTTTTCAACAACACTTATGCTTTTATTTACTTTTTCTATTTCTTTAGCAATATATTTTTTCATTTCATATTTTATTATGGCTAAATTTAAATATGAAGATAAATAAGCTTCTGAATATTCTTTTGCTTTCGCTCTCTTATCGTCTGTCATTGCATTTTTAATTAAAGGGCTAAAATCATTTATTCTTTTTGATAGTTCAGTAAATTCGTTTTCTTTAAATGTTTCTACATTATCAATTTTTTCTAACTCTGTAAATAATTGTTCAACTTTATCATTTATTTTATCAACAGTATCACCATAGTGGGTGTTATTTTGATCTTTATCCCAATTAAAAATTAATCAATTTTCCAGTAATCTTGGGTGTAAACCAATTTTACCATTGTCATTTCCTTCAAAGTGTTTAAAATTATCATAATTTTTGTTATTTAAATTATTTTTATCAATTATATATGAGTTATTTATAAATAAATCATTATAATTTTCCTCATATCCTAGTAATACAGCAAACATATTTTTAAGTCCAGTTGTATCTAATAATTTGTTTTTAATTTCGTTTTTAAGTTCTAATGAAGTTTCGTCATTTAATATACTTAAATATCTTTCTTTATCATCATTTTTTGAAAATGTAACATTATTATCGCCTAATACCCAATTAAAGAATTTGTTTTTAGAATTTTCATCTTTTACAAAATTTAGTTCTCCTGCTTTTTTTAGGTTTAAAGATGCGCTTTCTTTTAGTTGATTTAATTTATTTAAAATTTGATTACTATTATCTACATTTTTAAATTCTTCTTGATGCGAATTAATAACTTCATCTAAAATTTTTGTATCTCTTTCAAAATTATTAAATTCACTTTCGAATGAGATTATTTTTGTTTTTGTTGCCTCTAATTGATTTCTTGTTTGCGAATCATCATTATTGAATGTTAAAAGTTTTGCGCTAACTTTATCTTTTTGTGTTTTATATCTATCATTTAAATTATTATTTTGTTCGTTTATCTTTGATTTAATTTGTGTTATTTCTTCTTTAAGTGATTGAATAGCTTTTTTGTTTTCCTCTTCTATTCTTATTTCTTCATCTTTAGTTCTTACGTCTGATTTAGCCTTGTTTAAGGCGTTTTCGATATTTCTTGTTTCGTTTCTATATGTTTCTTTAGGATGATTATCTTGTTTTTGTATTTTGTCAGATTCATTATATTTATTTTGTAATTCTTGTTTTACTGTTGGATATTTTGTATCATCTAAAGAATCTAGATATTTCTTAATCTCGTCTAGTTTTGATTTAAGTTGTTTTCTTGCGTTGGAAACCAAAACTTTTTCTTTATTATCTTTCGCTTCATTAAATGATGCTATCAATTTTTGAGTTTCATTTTTTAATTCTTCAAGAGTTTTATTATCTAATTGAATTATTTTTTTAGCCTCTTCGACTTTAGATTTTAATTTTTCTTTAATGTTTGAGAAACCTTGATCTGGTGTGGAATTTAAAAATTCGGTCGCTTCATTTATAACTTTTATATATGCAACTTTTTCAGGTGATTCTTCATTGTTTTTTAAACCTAGAACAGTACCAACGGTGATAGCTGCCGCTGCAAAAGGTAAGACTAAAACTAATCCTTTAAATCATTTTGTTTTAAATTTCATTTTTTCTCCTTGTATTATTTGTGGAAATTATTTAGTTTTAAATAAAAAATAAATAATAATTTTATTATTTATTAGATTGATAACTAAACAATATTATTATATATTTTTTTATTTAAATTTTAGTTATTTTTTGAGTTCTGGACCTATCAAGATGTAGAGTTAAAATAAAAAATATCTTGTTTAATAAATAGGAATAATTGCTTAATAATTTAAATCATCAATCAAAAATATACTTTTTTAGGTATTGTACGAGTGCTAATATAATTTTTATAGTAAGCTTCATTAAATGTTATACCTAAAAACATAAAATAAGAAAATCAGTTTATAAAAAATCCAACAGTAAAAAAGAAACCTACAGCAGACCCAAATTTAGAGTATGAAATAACTTTATTTAAATATGTATATATTATTAATAATCCAAACGTTGGAATTGTGGATATTATTGCTCCTCTTCAAATAGATTTAAAATTTAATTTAAAAGAAGGTGTTAATCTAAATAAAACTAAAAAAGACACTAAGAAGAAAACTAGCGAAAAGAATAAGTAAAATACATCTAAAATTCAATGAGTTTTACTTAATCCATTTTTAATCATTGAGGCATATATTAATATATAAATATTACTAAATATAAATAGTAATATAGAAATTGCGAAAACTAAAAACAATCCTTTTAGTTTATTTCCTCAATAAGTTCCTACTTTATCGTGAGAAAACATATAATTATAAGCTGTAATTATTTTTCCATATCCGCCCGCAGAAATGTAAAGCGAAGGTATAGCAATAAAAGAACCAGGTATTAAAGAATATAATTTACTAAATGAATCGTCAATAACTTCAACACCTTCGTTGTTATTAAAATATTGTTGTCCACCAGGAATAAATTTATTAAAAATTATATTGTTAAATAAGCCTTGAAAAATACTTGTATTGTTAGTGTTGTATTCTTTGGTTAAGACTTCAACATGATTTGTTAAAGTTGAAATGTTATCGGTGATCGTCAAATTTAAAAAGTTAATTATATAAATAATTGGAACCACAGAAATGAGAAGATAAAAAGTAATTGATAATCATATAAATGTAAAATTCTGAGTTGAAAAATTTTCATATACTTTGTGAACTACTTTAGTTCTAGTATCTTTTTTTTCAATATTATTTGCTCTAATGAGAATGAAAGCGAAAAAACTAATAATATACTTTATTATTTTTTCATATATTATTGAAAAAATAATAAATTTACTTGGTTGAATTATATTCAAATAAAAAGCTCTTACTATAGAGTTTTTCCCTCTTAATTTTGAGAGTTTTTTATAGTTAATTTTTGTATTTTTCATCTAATACTTTAAGTGCTCTTTGGTTAGATAATTGAGGATTAACTTGTCCGTTAGTTTCTTTCATTAACATACCAAGAATGAATTTAAGAACTTTTTCGGGTCTTGTTATGTATTCATCTGTAATTTTTTGGTTTTTATCAACTATATTAATTATTATTTGATCAATTAGGTTTTGATCTGTTATTTGTTTTAAGTTGTGCTTTTCAAGTAAAATATCAATTTTATCGTTATAATTAACTAAAAGCGGTATTAATTTCTTTAATGATTTACTTGAAATAATTTCTTGATCTAAAAGTTCTATTGCTTGTTTTATGTGTTCTGGTTTTATATTTAATTCATAAGCTTTGACTGATTTAGTATTCGCCAAAGATACTACTTCTGCAAAAAATATTTTTGATAATTTATTTTTATCTAAATATTCGATAGAGTCAAAATAATTAGCCAAATCAATATCATCAATCAAACTATCTACATAAATTTGTTGAACTTTACTATCTAAATATCTTTGTTCTTTTTGGTGTGGTAGTTCATTTATTTTTATCGAATTTATAAAATTGCTTGAAAGTTTAATATATGGTATATTAGGGTCTGGGAAGTATTTGTATTCAACTGTACCCGTTTTCGTTCTCATAACTATATTTGAATTTGTTTTTTCATCAAATCTTTTGGTTTGTTGAAGAATTTTTTCCCCAGTAAGTAATTGTTTTGACTGTGTTTCAATTTCGTTTTCGATTGCTTTTTTGATATTTGAAAGTGAGTTCATATTTTTAATTTCTACTTTAGTACCAAAAATGTTTACACCATATGGTCGCAATGAAATGTTTATATCGGCACGTAATGAACCTTGTTCCAATTTACCTTCTGAAATACCCAATGCTAGTACTGTTTTTTTGATCATATCAACGTATGCAGCTGCTTCGTCAGCACTTCTAATAACCGGGTAAGTAACTATCTCAATCAAAGGCACTCCGGCACGGTTGTAATCTAATTGTGTACTATCGGTGTTGTGGTGTTGTCTTGCAGTATCTTCTTCAAGATGGATTCTTTCAATTTTAATTTCTTTTTTTTCTCCGTTTGGTAATTTAATTTCTAAAGAACCGTTTGATCCAATTGGACGGAAAAATTGAGTAATTTGATATCCTTTTGGTAAATCCGGATAAAAATAGTTTTTACGATCAAAATGTAATTCGTCGTCTATTTTCATTTTTAAAGCTTTCGCTAGGGCGATACCATATTTAACAGCTTGTTTATTAACTAGTGGTAAAGTTCCCGGATATGCTAAGTCTATTTGGTTTGCGTATGTGTTTGGTTCGGCATTAAAATCTATTAATGCGGGAGAAAACATTTTTGTCTTTGTTTTAAGTTCAATATGAATTTCTATACCTATAATGACTTCAAAATTTTTCATTTATTTCCCTCCTAATAATTCTTCAAAATATTCTGCAATCCCTAAAAGCTTTGCATCTGAATATATTTTAGATTCTATTGTCAAGTTATAAGGTAAATTTTTGTGTTTATCAAACGGAATTGTAATCGAAGGATATCCACCTAAATTTGCCGCGGTTAAAATAAATTCTAAAACACCATATTTACTATTTTGATCAAAGTTAGGTGCAACACCTCCAAAAGCTTGAAATATAACAGCATCATATTTTTCATGTAAATCGTTCATGTAATCTTTTATCACACGACGAGCCTTTTGGGCTTTAACAAATATTTCTTCGATATTTTCTGAATAAAGAAAATAACTACCAAGTGATAACCTTTCTTGAACCATTTTCCCAAATTTACTGCTTCTTGTGTTTTTAATAACTTCTTCCCAAGAATCTCCTTCTACTCTAGAGCCAAAAGCGATACCATTTAAGTTCGCTAAATTAGAACTAGCTTCTGAAAAAGAAATTACTTTGTAGACTGGTTTAATTGCATTTAAAATATCCAAATTAGGTTCAATAACATCTACATCAACACCTTCCTTTTTTAAGTTTTTATGAAGTTTTTCAACCGAAACATTAACATAATCTTCTGAAAATTTTGAAAAGTTTAATAAAGCAATCTTTTTAGGTTTTGTCTTAATAACTTCTTTAATCTCGATATCTAAACTAGTCATGTCATATTTATCTTTTCCGAATAAAATTTGCGAAGTTACAATTGCGTCGTTAACATTATGTGTAAAATATGCTACTGTATCTAGTGAAGAAGCGTAAGCAAATAAACCGTATCTGCTAATTGCACCATAAGAAGGTTTAAAACCTACTGCACCGTTATAACTTGCCGGTAATCTAACACTATCACCTGTATCGCTAGCTAAAGCTATTGAAATGTTTTCGTCAAAAGTAGCTATAGAACCTGAAGAAGAACCTCCGGATAATCTGCTAGAATCAAATTTGTTTTTTACTATACCGTAAGCACTATGTGTACCTGTACCACCAAGTGCTAATTCATCCAAATGTAATTTTGCAGGTATTAAAGCTCCTTGTTGAATAAATTTATCAATAACTGTAGCGTTATAATGTGTATTAAATTTTTCTAATATCAAACTAGAAGCGCTTGTTGGCGCATCATTTGTAGCATAATTATCTTTTATTGTAACGACAACATCTTTAAATAATCCAACATTTTTATTTTCGATTTTATCATATACAAAAGCAACGGCGTTATTTTTGTCGTTTTTTAAATTGTTTAATGCAAGTTGTAAATTACCTTTGTTTTTAATAACTCTTTTCATTATTTAACCACCTTTGTAATTGTTACATAGTCCTGGTCAGAAGTTTTTGCGTTTGATAAAATTTGATTTTTATCAATTGATTTAAATTCATTATCAAATTCATCTTCTCTCAATAAATCTATTTTGTATTCCTCGTTTATGTGTGAAAGCGGTTTTATATTATCCAAATTTAATTTATCAAGATTTTTTAAATCATTTTCTAACTCATTTCAATTTTTAATTATATTATTTAAAACTTCCTCACTAGGGTTAAACATTAGCGAACTTACTATTTCTTTAATTTTTTCCTTATTTATAATCATTATACTCCTATCATTTTGGTAATGAGTAAAATTCAAAACCATTTAAATATTTTAAATCACCATTTAAATTCTGTAGTTTTAAGTAATAAGAATGTAACATTAATCTATCTGCTTTTTTACCACCGTATTTTATATCACCATAAATAGGTTTACCTAAAAACTTAAGTGTAAGTCTAATTTGATGTTTGCGACCAGTTAAAATTTGAGCAATTTTTTTATTCTTCTCAACATAAAGTATTGTTTTAGAATACTTAGAATTTTCTTTTTCTTTTGGTGAAACTTTCATTTTTCCTGTCGAATAATCTTTTAAGAAATAAAGTTCAACCTCTTTGTATTGTTCATTAAAATCACTTTTAAACATATATTTTTTATCAAAATTAGAAATTTTATCATTTAATTGTTTAACTGTGTGGTAATTTTTACCATAAATTATCAACCCACTTGTTTCTTTATCTAATCTACCAACATGGCTTGGTTTAAAACTATCTATTTGTTTAAATTTCAAATAAGATAAAACTTGATTATCTAAGGAATTATCAGGCCCGTGAACTTCAACTCCTATTTTTTTATCTACTATTAATATATTTTCGTCTTCGTAGATGATATTAAAATTTTGTTCTACTTTAAAAACTTCTTTTTTTTCTTTTTTATCAAAAATTCCGTAAATTACTATTTGGTCATTTTCTTGAACTATTAAACTTTTTTCGTTTATTCTTTTCCCGTTTATTTTAATATCTTTTTTACGAAATAGACTTTCCAATTTGCTTTTAGGCAAATTGGTTAAATACTTGGCAATTAACTTATAAATAGTTCTACCAGAGTCGTTTTTGGTGGCTAAAATTTCAAACATTTATTCTCCTTATTATAATTATTAATTATACATTAATTATAGTTTAATGTTGTATAAAATAAGATAACGCCATTAATAAATAGAGTTATCTTACTAGTATAAAATTCTTATCTTGTCAATTCAATTTGGTATAAATTTTTTACATTTTTAGACATTTTTTTAAGCATTTTTAATTCTTTTGCAAATTCTTCAATATTAATGAAGTCTTCATAATCTTGTTTCGTAGATCATCTTTGTATTACTAATATTTTTTCTTCTGTCATTAATCCGTATTCATAAGAAAGGTTTTTTTCTTTCATTCTTGTTTTTTGCGTAAAAACATATAAATAATCAATAAAACCTTTTAATTTTTCAGGATCAATTGTGTAAATTGTTGCTTGTGCATATATCATAATTATTCTCCTTAATTAAATTTTAAACGTTTGTATAGAATGAACGATTCAGTTAATTTTTTGTCATTAAATTTAGTAAAGTCTTTAATTTCATCTAATTTAAATTCTTTTAAATCTAGTGCCGTCGCAACTTCTGATACTTTATTTGGTAAAACAACCGAATAGTATGTAGAAAGTGCGTATATTCCGTTTAATAATCTAACTAAAATTTGTTCTAGGCGATCTAAATTTGTAATAGTTCATGGTTTAGTTAAATCAATATATTTGTTTAATTGGTTTCCAAGCTCGTTTGCAATTTGAAAAGCTTTATTTATTCTAAACTCATCAAAGTTATTTTTATATTCTTTAATTGAATTTATTATATCATTTTCGATATCTAAATCTTCTTGATAAGTAGTTTTTGCATATTTTATCGGGTTAGAAAAAGAATTGCTTTTCATTTTTAAAGTACGTGCAATCAAATTTCCATAAGTATTAATTAATTCAGCATTAATTGTATTAACGAATCTTTCTTCATCGAAAACAATGTCATCACCAAGTGCGCTTTGACTAACAAAGAAATATTTTATAATTTCAGGATCGTATTTTTCTAATAATTTATATGGATCTATAATGTTGTTTTTAGATTTTGACATTTTACCAGTAGGGGTAATTATCCATCCGTGCGATTGTATTTTTGAAGGTAATTTTAAATTTAATGCTTTTAAGAAAATAGGTCAATAAATCATATGAAAACGAGATATTTCTTTCCCTATTAAGTGAACAACTTCTGCATTATCATCTTCTCAAAAATATTTAAAATCATCTTTGTGATTGCCGTTAATATCAAACCCTAGTGCTGTAATATAATTAGCAAGAGCATCTAGCCAAACGTAAACAGTATGTGAAGGGTCTTCATTAATTTTAATTCCTCAATCAATTTTGGCTCTTGTTATCGATAAATCTTCAAGCCCTTTTGAAATAAAATTATTAATCATTTCGTTTTCAATTTTTTTCGGAGCTAAAAATTCTTTATTTTTATTTATATAATCAACTAGTCAATCTTGAAATAAATTCATTTTAAAAAAGTAACTTTCTTCAGATACTAAAGTAAGTTCGTGGTCTGAAGTTGGGTGATAAAATTTACCATTTTTTTTAATTGCTTGAGTTTCGGTTAAAAACTCTTCATCAGGAATAGAGTATAGACCTTGATATTTTCCTTTATATACAAATTCTTTTTTTAGAAAATAACTAAAAATATCTTGTATTGTTTTTTTGTGGTATTGTGAAGTTGTTCTTGAGTAATAATCATATTCAATGCGAAAATCTTTTCACATCTGTTGAAATTTTAATGCTAGTTCATCAACGAACTCTTGTGGTTTTACCCCTTTTTCTTCGGCTTTTTGTTGTATTTTTAATCCATGTTCATCGGAACCGGTCAACATTCTTACATCATAACCATCTAACTTTTTATAATTTGCAATAACTCAAGTTAGTGCGGTTGTGTACAAATGACCAATATGTAAATTTCCGCTAGCGTAATAAATAGGTGTAGTTATATAAAATCTCTTTTTCATATTATTCCTTAATTTTAATAGGTTTATAAATATTTTTTATTTCAGGTAAATAATCGTGGTTTAGTTTATCGTTATCAGCGTGCAAATACAAGTTAGGTAAAAAATGTGTACCTCAACCAGACTGAAATCTAGCCTCTATCAATGCAAATTTAGGTTTTTCACTAGATCTTGTAAATACATATTGAACTCTTTTAGGTTCGAAATTATACTTTCTCATTAAGGTAAAAGCGTCAATTGAACGTTCTATAGGGAGAACAATTGTTAAATATCCTTTTTGTTCAATTATTTTAGAACAACCTTGGAATAGTTGTTCTAAATTTAGTTTTACTTCATGAGTTGCTATTAATTTAGCTTCATTTCAATCTTTTTTAATTTTAGTTTTATCAAAAGAATAAAAAGGGGGGTTACAAAAAATAACTTGATATTTTGGTTTAACGTTTTTTGTGTGGTCCTTTCAAAAAATGTTAAAATCTTCATTTATTACATTAATTTGTGAGTCTAAATTGTTAAATTTAATATTAAATTTTGCTAATTCATATGCTTCTTTTTGGATTTCTACTGCATCAATTTTAAGTTTAGAACTTCTAGAAGCAACGAAAATGGATAAAGCACCATTGTTCGCTCCTATTTCTAATGTTCTACTTATTTTTTGATTTAAAGTAATAAAATTCCCTAACAAGATTGTATCTACTGAATAATTAAACATGTCTTTATCTTGGTAAACATATAAATTTGAATCAAACCCAAGAGAATTTTTTATGATATTACGATTTTTTAAAGCGTCTGTTAGTTTCATGGTTTCTTCTAAATTGCTCATCTTTTTCCTTTTTTGCTATAAATTCAGGATATAAAGAAGCTAAACAACAATCAACTTTCCCTTCTACCAAATCTACCCCAAGAATAACAACTTCAACATAATCACCAATTGTAAATGTTTTCTTAGTTTTTGTACCTATAAGTTTTGTCAATGTGTCATTTGCTTCATATAAATCGTCAATTAACGAAGTTTTATGAACTAAACCACTAGCTTTAAAGTCAAATTCAACAAAAAAACCAAAATTTAAAATACTTAAAATTTGAACTTTATATTTTTTTCCAATTTGATTTTTCAAAAATTCTGCAAATTTTAAATCATTAACATTTCTTTCGATTTGAACTGCTTTTTGTTCTGATTTAGTATTTAAATCTCCATAACTTATTATTTTACTTCTGTATTCATCAATCTTATCTTCTTTTTTATCAATAAGAAAGTTTCTAATAACTCTATGGATTACTAAATCTGGATATCTACGTATCGGACTTGTAAAGTGACAATAATATTCTGATGCTAAACCAAAATGACCTATATTTTCAGGAGAATAAATTGCTTTTTGCATTGTTCTCAAGAACATTAATTTAATAAAATCATCATTTCTATGTTCTTTTATTTTTTCTACAATTTTAGAAAAACTTTTAGGCGATAATTTATTGAAATTTAAGTTTTCAGATTTGATTCCTATTGCTTCTAAAGTGTTTTTTAAATTTGTAATTTTCTCCTGGTCAGGTAATTCGTGAATACGATATAAAACAGGTAATTTATTATCGTATAAATATTTTGCTACAGTTTCGTTTGCTCTAACCATAAAGTCTTCTATTAAAACTTCTGAAAACCCACGCTCATTAATTAAGATATGACTAACTCTTCCTTCGTTATCTAATTTTATTTTTGGTTCCACAATTTCAAAATCAACATAACCCTGTTTTATCTTAAAATCATGTAAAATCAAACTTAGTTCTTTTGCATCATTTAACATTAATTTTAGCTTGTCAACATCATTTTTAGGTTCTTGAGTAAAAACTAGTTTATTCTCATTGAAAAATTTATCAACTTGTTTATAAGTTAATCTAAATTTACTTTCAATAATACCTTCAAAAATATCTACTTTAACGTTATTTCCATATTTATCAATTTCCATTTCACATGCTATAACAAATCTTTTTTCGTTTGGGTTCAATGAACAAATACCGTTTGAAAGGCCGAAAGGTAACATCGGTATAACTCTATCGACTAAATAAATGCTTGTGCCACGTTTTAAAGCTTCGTTATCAATTTCTGTACCTTCTTTTACATAATGTGAAACATCAGCGATATATACCCCTAAAAAGTAGTTACCATTTTCTAACTTTTTAACGTAAATAGCATCATCAAAGTCTTTTGTTTCGTCACCATCGATTGTAACAATCATTTTATCGGTTAAATCAACTCTTCTACTTAAATCTTCACTTTCGATTGTTTCGGGGATATTATCAATTTCATTGTCTAAAATTTCAGGAAAACTATTTGGCGCTTTAATTTGTTCTAGGTATGATTTAACATAAACCATTGGATCAGCTTCGTTAGTTATAACTTTAGTTATTTCGATTAAAACGTTTTTAGAATCGTATTTTAAAATTTTAGCAACTACCAAATCGTTAAGTTTAATAGGAATTAAATTAGGTATTATAGTTCATGTTAAACTTTTCATTTTAGCTTCGACTGGAACAAAATAATTAGTATTATTTTTTAGTTTTATAAAACCAACTATTTCATCATTTCCACGTTCGATTATTTCGACTACTACACCACTAGTTAAGTCTGACTTATCATCTTTTGGATTTTTAAAAACCTTCACTTTAACTTTGTCATTATGTAATGCGCTATTAAAGTTAAAGTTTCTAATATAAACGCTATCTTTGGTGTTGTTTACCTCATCGATATTATAGTCAACAAAACCAAATTGTCCTTTATTGTTTACGTTTAATACGCCCTCTATAATATCAACTAAAATTGGTGCATAATATTCATCATTATTATTTTTGAAAATTTTATATTCTTTTTGTAATTGAGATAATATTTTTGTTAATTTATGATTATCTTTAGGGAGTATTCTAAAATGTTTGGCAATACTTAAAAAACTCCTTGACTTTTCGCTTTGTATATATGATACAACTTTTTCTATATCCATTTATTTAACTTAAGATGGCTTTAAGTATTATTGCAGAAGCAAATAAAACAAATCCAAAAAACATCATTGAATATTTTAAAACCTTCTTAATTCCCCTTTCTTTTGAGTTTTTGAACAATTCTAAATCGCCAGAACCTACTAGCGCTCCTGAAAAACCATTTGAATCAGGAGACATAGCAAAGGAAATAAGAATAATTATAAAACTACATAATATTAATACTACTGTTAAAATTGTCATCTTTACTCCTTAAATTTACACTTTATTTAAAGTATAACATAATTAATTTTTTTTAATTTAGTTAATTACTTTTTTTAAATTAAAAATTTAAATATTTATCTGTATAAGATATTTTTCAATTATTTTTTTAAGAAAATAAATCAAATATTAATTTTTATTTTGTGTCCATGTTATAGCTTAAAAAACATAAATACTTTTTAATTTGTTTAAAAGAATATGGTTTCGGATGTTGCTTAGACCTAAAAAAGAGAACGCTTATATAATATTTTGTAAATTATTTATATATTTCTAATGTTTATATTATTTAGAACTAAACACATTTATTCAAAATCTTGTCTATTAATGTTATCAATATATTTCTATATTTTTTTATAGCATTATATTTTTAATTTAGTCTATAAAATGTTTTTTAATTGTAAATTAAATTAAACCTAATATCCTACTAAATGACATTAGCAGAAAATGTCCACATAGCTATTTGTTTTTTCTATTAATACTCAATAACTAAAAATTAATTAAAAAAATATTATAAAAAATATTTATAAATTTTATTTTAACCCTATACCGTAGGTGAAAAAGTTTTTTATATTTTTGTTCCAATTTTTTTGATTAACTTTTAAAGTGCTATAATGTACGTGTCTTATTAATATATATATATATATATGTAAATATATATAAAACTAAGGAGGTGTTAATGCACTTTGCAAAAAGAAAAAAAATAGTGACGCTACTTGTTGTAGCTTCTACTATAGCTTCTAGTAGTGGTGTAGCTTCTTTAATTTACAATTTTTCAAAAGACAATGATAATCCATTTGAATTTGTAAATAAAGAAAGTAAACCGAATTTAATTAATAAAGATCAATTAGAACTTGATAATGATAAGATATTAAATTCAAATGTTGATTTAAATTTACGAGTTAAACCTCAACCAAAAGAAGAACCGGTGATACCAAAACCTAAAGAAGAAGAAAAGAAACCAATAATTATTGAAAAACAACCTGAAAAACCGATTGAAAAACCAAAAATTATTGAAAAACCTATTCCAAAACCGATTGAAAAACCAAAGCCGATTCCTAAACCTATAGAGCCGCCCGCTCCTACGCCACAACCAAAACCGGAACCACAACCTGAAGTTGTTCCGGATCCTACTCCTGGCGTTGCTGATGCTTATATTACTATCGAAGGAGTTAGGGTTAAAGCTAAATTAAAAAACTTTAAAAAGCGTGTTGTATCATCATATGATGTTGAAAATAAAATAGCAAATAGAGAAGAATATTTAGCTAATATAACAGGCGAATTAATTAGCATTGAACCAACAGAAGAACTTAGAAAAAAAGTTACCGATAATGCTGCCGCTGCCGCCCGCACTATTCGTGATCATGAATATTCTACTATTGGTATGGCGTTACAAGTTTTAGATTTGGTCGACAAAGGTAAAATGACAGAAACTAATTTACATTCATTTTTAATTAAAAATGAATTAAATAATTGAAATTGACGAAGAGATTATTATACTTTTCAAGTTTTAATTGAGCACGGTGATTTTCAAAAGTTTTTAACTCCAGAAGCACAAGCTCAATATCCAACAATGCAATTTAGAAGTGATTTACATCGTAAATTATGAATTATTAAAAATTTAGATTTTTCTAAGTTTACAAAACTTGCGCCTGAGGGTGAAAGATTTTTGAGAGAAGGTAAAGTTTTAGATCCTAGAAATGTTTACTTAAATGAAAGAGGTGAGTGAACTTCAAGTAGTTGAAGCGGACCTAAAGAATTTAACGGTGTTATCGCAGAAAGGGAGAGAAATAATAGTCAAAAACGTGCTTTTGACTATGATACTCCTTGGGGTCGTAGTGCCGATGATATTAATAGTGGAACTTATCCAGGGTGAACTAAAACGAAAATAAACCCTGATCAAGATCCTAATTTTAAAGATTTACATATATCAAATATAAATGGACTTGATGTTTTTAGAATGACAAGAAACGGCCAACCTAAAACTGATGGAGATTATGTTAATGATGGATATGTAGTCGAAATTGATGCATCTAAAAGTAATGCTTATGAGCGTACAAAGACATTAGTTAAAGAACTTACTGACAGAAAAGTAAATATTACTTCATATAGAATTAAGCATATGGGTAAAGCCAATGCTGCTCAAAACTTCAAAGAAATACTTCTTGCATTACCTGAAGAATTAAGGCAATTAGAGTTATTCTTTGATGCTAGAGCAACAAATACTTCATCGTTAATTGCTTTAGAAAATAAAAAGATTAAAGAATTATCGTTATACACAGATGGTAACTCACTTTTAGATAGTTGAAGTCTAAATCCTTGAGCACTTAAAGAAACTGCGTGAGTTAATACTCTTGATTATAATGTAAGTAGCGAGTATCCAAGCGATGCATATATCATTACAAGAATAAGATTTGATACTTTAGCTTTTGAGGAAAGTGATATTAATAAATCGTATGCTGATGACGATCCTACAAATAGATTCAAGAGAATTAATGATGGTTTAAGACGTGCTTACTGAGCTAGAAATAATGAAGCTATATTCCAAAGCATGGGTCCAGGTTTAAATCCTGATAATAATGAAAGTGGTAATGGTTATCCTATGGGATTAGATTTTGGTAGAGCACCAAGCGTTAGAACTTTAAGAGGATTGGTTTTTAAAGATATCATCAAACCTCAAAACGGAAGTAGAAAAATACAAAGAGCAAATTTTGCTAATACTGGTCAAAATTATAAATTGAAATTAATAGACTTAAATGATTCCGGTTTTGAAAACTTTATACCAAAAATACCCGGTGTTCAAGAGCCTAAAATTACTTTTAGCAATGGAGATGAAACAAAATATCTTTTTATTGATGATGCTGGACAATTGACAAGTAATGGTGTTCAAAGCATTTCAAAATTCTTTGAGTTAGCAAAAACCTTAAATAAAACCATAAGAGTTAGAAAAGGTAATATACAAACTATTCAATCACTTAGAAATTACGGTTTTGATGTAGAAGAATTTGAAGAAGGTGATGAACTTAATTTTACATAGGAGGCAATTATGAATTTTATTAGTAAGAAAAAAATATTTTTAAGTTTTGCTAGTATATCAATATTACCTATTGCGATATCATGTAGCACAGATAATAATTCAAAAAATAATGGAATCAATAATAATTCTGAACACAAAAAACAAGAAGTTAGAGATATATTAAATGATGATTTTTTAAATATTGATTCTAATAAGAAGCAAGAATTAAATACTCGTTTAGAAACCGCTAATAAGAATACAGTTGTTGATCAAATATTATCTGAAGCGAGAGAATTAAAAAATAATTCTTTAAAAAACAAAGGTATTGAACAAATTAAAACTTATGCACTTGATAAGTTATCAAATTTGAGAAATTTAAAAAATTATGAAGCAAGAATTACTAGCGAGAGTAATAAGGAAAATTTAGTTGATATAATTAAAGAAATTGATTTAGATATAAAAAATCAAGGACAAATAACTGACGCCGAAAAAGAAAAAGCAACTAAAGAGTTTAGTAAGTTAGTTGATTCTAATGGTTTTAAAGAAGTTTCGGTTTTTGAATTACTTAATACAACTCCTTCTTTTACGCCTCAACAAGGACATATAAAAAGCGAAGTTTTACCAACGACTTTTATAAAAAATATTTCAACATGGGTTGCGAAAATAAAACCAAAATATTCATGGTTTTTAAACTCATTTATTACTAATGCTAGACCAGAAGATAGTCTAGCGCAAGCTAATCAAAAAGGCGAGTTATTATTAAGTATAGTTTTTCAAAATAAATTCAATGAAAATCAACAATATACTGAGTCGTATAAAATCTCTGGTTTTAAAATTAATTCTCAAGGTTTAGACGATGATGGAACTATTTTAACTAGTTCTACTGAAAGACTTAAAACACCAGACGAAAAATATGTTTTAATGAATCAAAAAGAAAGATTTAACGCTGATGATTCAAAATATATAAATGTTTTAAAAGAACAACTAAGATTAAATGATTGAAAAGAACTTCGTAAAGATGCAAAAAACGTAACAGACGAAGAAATAGCTAAGTATAATAAAGAAGCTGAAAAAGTTGGATTAAGTTCTTACGAATCTTCTGCTTTAAAAGGGTTTTCTATACCCAAATATAAGTCTGATGGAAGTTTTGAAGGATTTAGTTTGAATACCGAAAGATTAATTCCGATGGGACCCACTTGAGCCGATGCTTTAGGTGGTAGAAGCACTTTTCAAATTGGCGGATTAGGAAGAAGAATAACAAATGAAAATTATTTAAATCTTGCCAAACAAACATATTCCGTTACTTTTAGCAATCAAAGTATTACGGAATTAGAAAGTGAAAGAGTTGAAATTCAAAGAAATTTAAAATTTGTTGATCATTTATCTAATTTTGCTAATAATATTAAAGATCAAACAACTAAAGATAAATATTTAAAATTAATAAACGACGCTGGAGGTCAACAATATTATTTAGAGCCTTACGAATCACAAATTTGGGATATTATAGCCAAAGAAACAACAGATACCAATGCTAGCGATCTTTATAAAAAATATTTAAACGAAGAAAGAAATTTTTATAAAGAGAAAGTTAATAATTTAAAAGTTAGAGAAGAGACAAAGAAACTTTTAAATGAAACAATCGATAACTCTAATTCTTTTTATAATTTAGATAGTTTAGGAAATACAGGTACATCACCTTCAGGAACAATGTGAATTATGGATTATGAAGAGCCTGTTAATGGTCAATATCCAACTAAATTTTATTTTGGTACAAATTTACATGTTGCAGATAGTATTGCTAAAAATAAAAGAATGTTTTCTGGTATCGGCTTAACAAGATTGAACGGTGATAATAATGGTATTTTAAATAACTTTAAATTAATGGAAATGGAAGTAGAAAACGGAACTTTTACTCAATTCACCATGAATCCCGAAACAGTTAGAAGAGTTTTTGATGGTAGAGATTATCTTAAAAGTTCTCCAAGTGAATTTATAACTTCTACTCAAAAAGAAATATTTAAAGATGCGGAAGAATTTTTAGATTTTGCAGTAATTGAAATTGATTTTGGAAAAATACAAAATAATAGAGTTAGTGGCACAGGTTCGTTTCAGCCTTCGTCTATTACTCCACAAAATTTTGCTAAGTGAGTCACTAATGATTATGCAAATTGAGAAGAAAAAGACAAAACAAAATTTAAATCAGAATCTTATTTAAAAAATTATAAAAAAATTGAATTCCCACTTGCTACAAAAGGAAATTACGATTGAAGTAAATTAGATCAAATATTTGCGTTAGGTTATCCCAAATCAATTAGCAGCGGGTTTCAAGATTATTTCTTAAAGCCGTATATAGACGATGATCAACGCGCTAGAGCTGAGTGAAGTCATTCTCTTTGAACAAATGCGGACCATAAATTTTATGATTTACAAGCAACTGAAGATGGACCGCAAGGAAATCCTGAATTACTTAAAAGAGGTAATTTCTTATCTTACAATATTGGATTTAGGTCATTTGCGTATAAACCAGGATTGACCGATGCGTTTTTAGCCGCTCCTTTAGTTGGTGATAAACCTGATCCTAAGAAAAATATATATGTTTCTACCGATGACAATAAAAAATATATTAATTTCGGTTTAGAATATCTGCCACGTTGATTTACTCCTGGTGTTGGGGCTAGTGGTTCGAGTTTAAGAACCCAAAATAATGAAGTAGTTGCTATTTATCATGCCACAAACGCTAGTTCAAATACTGGTTTAGCAGCCGCATTTAGATCTGAAGGGTTCGATTACGGAGGAATGTTTGGAAAATATACATTACCTCAATATGATTTAATTTATGGCGGTGGTAAGGATCAAAAGAATTCTTATCGTGAAGCTATGAAAAAGTTATTTGAAAAAGGAGAGATCAAAAATACTCATTTATTTAAAAATGGTTTTGATAATATTCCTAAAGGGTTTGAATTTAAGGAAACTAATGGCTTTATTAAATCAACAGATTTAGAAAAAGAGGAAGGAAAAAATGAATAATACTACATTTGAAAATAAAAGAATTTATTCAGATTACAAATCTCACTTAACCTCTGATTCAAGAAGTAAATGAAGTTTATTTTACAAGAGTATTTTGATATTGTTTTTTGCAACAAGTATTCTTGTTATGCTATTCATGGCAAAATCTTCTATATTTCCTGAAGTTTACATAGGTAACGATGGTGATGGTTGAGTTAATTTGTTTAAGTTTGACGATCAGTATAGAGAAGGAAATGCGGTTATATTAATACGTTTTAGTACGTTATTCTTTGTATTTTTATTCTCGATATTTAAAAATTATAAGAACATTAGCAAGCAAAAAGAAAAAATTAAGCATTATATATTTTTCTATATATCTTATTTATTATTATCAATAGCATCTGTTGCGTTAATGTTTTTTTATACATATTGAAATAATCCAATTGAAACAGAAGAGGGGACTTATGTTCAAAAAGTACCTTATCACTGAAATGAAATTTTATCATTAACTTTTCTATTGATACCATTATTAGTTATCAATATTTCATTTGAAGTATATAACTATATTTATAAGAGAAAATCAGAACCATTACTTTATTCATCTGTTATTAGTTTTATAATACAAATAATTTCACAATTTTTATTAGTTGTGGCGATTATAGCAATTGCACAAGCGTGAATTAATCCTGCACCAGTTGATGCTGGAAGTATAGAATTAAAAAATAATGTTTCAGGTGAAACAGAAATAAGAAGCTTCACAAAACAGATATTAATGTTTAAAGATAATCAAACATGAGAAAGTATTGAATCATTATTTACAGTTAAAAAGGCAACAAATTTAATTATTATAATTGCATTATTTATAGCTTTTGGTTTTTTAATTGTAGGTTCAAATATTAGAAGTTTATCAAGATTATCTGAAAAAAATCTTTTAACTCATAATAACAAGGATAAATATATGTTATCAATAACATTATTTATTTCGGTATTACTTTATTTAATATATGTTGCAACAACTTCAGATATAAATAAAGTTTTTCGTATTATCGGAGATGATACAACATATAATTTTGCTTATTTAACAATAATTGGTATTGGTATATTTATATTTGCACTATACTTTATTGTTTTAGAATCAAGCAAAAGAAAATTTAAAAGTTATATAACAAATACAATTGTTTTAGCTTTGACACAAACATTACTATGAATATTGTTAGTTATTTCATCAATTTTATTAGATGATAAAACTGATTGAAATATATATAACATAATAGTTATTGCTGTTTTATCAATAATTATTTATATTCATTATTTAGTAAAAAATAAAACACTTTCAAAAACAACTTCAAACCTAATTTTTATAGCAATATTTGTTCAAACAATTTTAATGTTTATTTTTGGATTAAATGAATTATTACTTGCTGATAGAAACTTTACTTTAATTTCAGTACCAACAGTTTTACCATTATTTAAATTAGCGTCAATAATTAATTTTATTATTATTTTCTCATTCTTAATGTATATTGTTGGGTATTCATTATATACACTTGTAAAGATTGAAAAAGATAAGATCAAAGACAAACAAGAAGAGGTATTAAAACATGTGAAAAAATAAGAAAAAAATAACACCTGAACAGAAACAACTTTTTGATTTATATGCAAATTACAAAGAAAAAATTAAAAGTGATAAATATTTATCAAACAGTAAAATTATGGCTACAATTTTACTTAAAAATAGTTTAGGTTTTAATTCAAAAGAATATAAAGAATTTGTTGCTAATTTAGATTTAGCTATTAAAAACAGAAATGATATTATTTTTAGAAAATTTATTATTAATTTTAATGTTAATTTAAAATTTAGTGCTAATGTCTTAGTTCCAAATATTGTTGATAAAGAGTCTTCAAATGATTATTCACTTAACTTAACTAAAAGTGCTCAACCAAATTTACAGAAATTATATGATTCCTTAAATAGTGAAATAGAAACGCTTTTAAATAATGGATTTGTTTTAGAAATATTACCTAATACCGCTTTCTTCATAGATAGCACATCACAAAAATTAAAAGTTTTCTTTGATAAGAAATTTGTAGTAGAGATTTAAAATGCATTTAAAAGATATTGTACAAAAGAAAAATAACCTTGAACATATTAAATTAAAGGTTAATAATGATAAAAATATTCTTTTAATTAATATTATGAAATTAACTAAAACACTAAGTTTTTATGTTGAAAATTCGGTTTTAAATATTCAATTAATTGAAGCTTTAAAAAATAAATATAACATTAAAAATAGTTTTATCGAAAATGTGTCTTTAGTTAAGAATAACAATTTCTTAAAATCAATGAAATCAAAATTTATCAAAGAAAAAGAACTTTACATATATTTAACAGAAGAACAAAAATATGGTACAGATTCATATTCTAGATATGAAAGAAATATATTAGAAAATATCAAGAATAAAGAAACTGATTTTATTACTATTGGTAATCGTGCCTCGCAATTTGCGAAACAAAACAATTTAAGTGTTATTAAGTCATTTGAAAATTCTTCTGTAAACAAATTAGCTAAAACGCTCACTCAAATGACGAAAATTTTATTTATCGATAATAATTATTCTAGAGTACATTTTGTAATTAATTCTAATAAGAATTTTAAAAAGCCATTCACAATATTGCCTTTAGAAAATTTTGATATTGATAAAATTTTAGGTGTTAAAAATAAAAATAGATTTGATGAAACTATTAAAGATTATAAAATATTCCCTAATATCGAAACTTTTATCGAAAACCAAATAAATATATTTTTAGAAAACTCAATAAATTCATTAATCACTGAATCATCATTTTATAGTGCTAAAAATGCTTTAGTTGCTACAAACCAAAAAAGTAAGCAATTAGATGATGAATTACTTAAAATATCTAAGCGTATCAATCGTGTAAAACAAGAAAAACAAATTGAAGAAATAGTTTTATTAACAAAGAAAAAGAAAACTGTTTTTGAAGAAGGGGGTAGTGATGAATTTTAAAACTATCCACATATCTTTTATAGATAACAAACATTTAACACTTAAAGGATACTTTTTATCAATTAATCATAATGATGAAGACGATTGAATTAAATTAGAGAAAAATTCAATAAGTGCATATCCGCAAATATTAGTTAAATTTACATCCGAAAAAGAAAATGAATTTTATTTATTTTTAAAAAATGCAAATATAGTTATCGAAGAGGATGAAACTATTATTAAAACTTTTTCATCAATGAAATTTTATAAAAGATCGAAAAATAAACAAAACCACAAAGAAAAAATTAATACCTTAAACGAAAGAATCAATTATTTAAAATTTAAGCAAAATATTGGTTTAACAATTGATGAAACAATAAAATTAGATGAATTAAGAGAAGATTTATATGAATATAAATTGATGCAACAGTTAAAAATTAAAGAAAGGGATGATTATGAGTAAAAAACGTAAATTTTGAAAATTTGCTTCATTAGTTACTTCAACAGTTTTACCAATTTCTTTAATTTCTGCTGGTAATGAAACTACTACAACCACCCCATCTACTCCAACTTCAGGTTCAAACTCTAATTCAAATACAAATAATGCTAATCCCGAAAAAGAAAAGCCAAGATTAAGCAATGAATTTCCTGAGTACGACAAAATAGCAAAAGAAGAAATTAAAAAAATTCTTGAAAGTGCATTAGGAGCGGCAAATAGTTATATTGATAATGAAATTGCCAAATTAGAAGCTAGACCTAGTGAAGACCAAGGAACAGAAGGTTCTTCAAACGATAGTAAGTCTGATGAATTAGATTATAAACAAAGACTAAGTAGACTTACTTATTTACATATCTTAAAAAATTATTTAGAATCTAATAAAGCAAAAATGTTAGAAAAACCGGATGATTACGAATTTACTATTATTTTTCCTTATGTTTTATCTCAAAACGAAAAATTTGATAAAGGTAATGTTACTTATAACGGGAAAGAATATACAGGTGTAACTTTAGGGAAAAGCGCAACAACAAACTACGTCGAAGCTATTAAGAAAAAATATGAAGTAAAAGAAGATGGTGTTATATCAATTGAAACTAAAGACGAAGTTAACGGTCTTCAAAAAGGTAAATTTCAAGAAAGCATTAAACAGTATGGTGATAAATTATTAACATCAATAGGTTCAATAATTTATAATGAAAAAGATGCGCTCGAAATTGAAAAAGATATTAATTTAGAATTTAACACAATCGGAGATAAACAAGGTTATACAATTACTGTTCCTAAAAATTATGGATCTTGAGAAGAGTATTTCAAATCTAGAATCAGACCTCGTTTTATTGATTTTGACTTAACAGCAAATCAAGAAACAGAAATCGAAGAGGAAACAGAACAAGATCAAGAACAACCCACCGAAAATCCTACAAATCCAAATAGACCTCCAAAGGGACAACCAACCGAGCCATTACCTGCAGAACCAGTTGATCCTGAAGAACAAATTTTAGCTATTCCTGCTTTACTACCAAATGTTAAAGCTTCTTTAGGGTATATAACAAAAGAACAATTAAAAAACATTTTCCAACAATATAAAAATCAATATCAAAGTTCTTTAACATCAACTTCAAATACAACAAATAACAATTCTAACGGTGAAGTTGCAAATTCAGAACAACCAACATCTAAAGAACAAATTGATGCTAAAGAAGAGCAAGATTATAATTTAAGACGTGAAAATTCTCCTTTTTACTTTGATAATCCATATAATACAAGGTATAGTTATGATGTAATTGATATTGCAGAAAATAGTGGTAAAATGTTAGCTACCGTAATGATTAGCGATAGAAATGATAAAACTAAAAATATAAAAAGAGAATATAAAATTGAAATTCAATTAGATACATCCGAAGAAGCTCTATCAAAAAATTATTTACATGAGGCAGAAATTGACCAAATAAAAGATCAATTTGGTAGGTTATATCATGCTTTAGGCATTGATTCAAAAATTAATTATACAGATTTAAAAAGTGGTAGACTTTCAAGAGCTCTTTTCTCAATGATTGCAAAAGCTGTTGATTTAAATAATAGCAAAGATTTTGATGATAAAAGAAATGAAATTAACGAATCTTATAATAATGACTTTAATAGTTGAGAAGCAACCTCAAAAGATTTATGAATTTGAACATTAAATGAATTAAAAAATTCAAAAGTAAATAGTTTACCATACTATGAATTAATGTTGAATGCCTACGAAGAACAAATTATTGGATTTTGAGGTGTAGCAATTGAAGATCAAAGCGAACCTTATCGTGCCCAAATTATTAAAGATTGAGAATCTCAAAACTTTAATTTAAATGTTTTAAATGATTTATATAATTTAGTTCGTTTTGATTTATACAAACTTAATTCAATAGTCAAAACTAGTTCTTTTAGTTTAACAATTTGATACGATTCATTTATTGATTCGCTTACATCTCTTTCGAAACATGAAAGAATCTTAAATGAATTAACTAAATCAAAAGATTTAAATAACGAAACAACAAAACAAGATTTTCAAAAATATTATGAAGAAGCAATTGAAATATTAAATAGCCAGTCTGATGAAAAATCCAATTTCTTAAGAGATTTTGGTATATTCTTATTGGTAATTGGTGGTTTAAGTTCATTAATCAACTTAATGGTTGCTTTAATCAAATTTAATAAAAAAACAACACAAATTAAAAAACTTTATCTACTTATTGGTATAACAATGGCCATCGTTTTAATAGCTGGTATTGTATTATTAGCTGTAGGTTTAGGAGTGAAAGGAATTTAATATGATAAATAATCCAAAAATTACATCAATATTTGACTATATTGTTGAAGTAAGCGGTGAATTTCCTTATAAACAGAGACAATTTTATTCATTAAAAGAAAATTCAGAAGTTAAGCTTATGTTAATTAGCGCAACTAAAAATAAGGCGTTTTTAATTGCAAACACAAAAAATACACAATTAAGAATTAATGCCGAGATTGTTTTAGAAAATAACGAAGCAAGTGTATATACATATCACAGTTACTTTGGAAAAGTTATTGATATTGAAGGGAATATTATTTTACCTACAAAACAAAAAAATAATTTAGTTCCAAATGAAGGTCAATCAACTGCTAAAATATTTGAATTAGCACACGATTTGATGACTGTTAAAACCTTAAATGAACAATTATTCACTGGTATTATTCCAATCGATCTTTTGATACCAATTGGTAAAGGTCAAAGAGAATTAATTATTGGTGACCGCCAAACCGGTAAAACACATATAGCATTAAATACAATAATTAATCAAGCAAGAAATGGTGTTAAATGTATTTATGTTGCTATTGGTCAAAAACGTGAAGCTATTTCAAAAATATACAACACACTTAGTGAAAATCAAGCTTTATCAAATACAATTATTATTGATGCACCTTCTACAAGTGCATACGAACAATATTTAGCACCATATATTGGTATGGCTCATGCTGAAAATTTATCAAAAACACATGATGTTTTAATTGTGTTTGATGATTTAACTAAACATGCAAATATAATTCGTGAAATTGCTTTACTAACTGATAGACCAGTCGGAAAAGAAGCCATGCCAGGAGATACTTTCTTCTCACACTCTCAATTATTAGAGCGTTCAGGTTCGTTTGTTGGACGTAAAACAATTACTGCATTACCTATTTTACAAACAGTTGATGGAGATATAACTTCATTAATTGCATCAAATATTATTTCTATTACTGATGGTCAAGTTGTAACCAGCGCAGATTTATTCTCACAAGGTGTATTGCCGGCTATTAATATTAATTTATCTGTTTCTCGTACAGGTTCTAGCGTGCAAAGTCGTCAAGTTACAAAAATTGCTGCCGAAGTTGGTAAAATTTATAAACAATATAAACGTCATCTAAAATTGGCTATGTTAGATTACGATTTTAATAAAGAAACATCTATGTTGATTTACAAAGGTAAAACTATTGATAAAATGTTTCAACAAAGAGGATTTACATTATATAAGCAAGAATTAATTTTATTCACTTCTAAATTAGTTTCATGAACAATTCTTAAAGGTATTAGTAATGAAGATTTAGCTATGAAATTCTTAAATAAATTTATTGTTGAAAATCAACAAGCAAAAGAAAACTACAATAGAATTATTAATGGATTAAGTTATGATGATAATTTAGTTAAATCATTTTTCGCTAGTGCGTTAAAACAATTTTCGGATTACAATAGTTTGGAATGAGATATTGATAATGAATATGATTTCATTGGTTTAGATGAAGCATATTTAGAAAAAGTATCTAGAGAATTAAAAGTTAAAGAAACAAACGGAGGTAAATAATGTTAGGTAAAATCTTAAATTTATGATCAGATATTATTGAAATTAAGTTTGATAAAGAAAATTTACCAAAAGTTAATACATTATTAACTTTACACAATGGTAAAACATATTTATTAGTTAAAAGAGTTTTAAATGATACAACAGTTAGAGCTATAATTATTTATGCTTCTGACGAAATTTCCATTGATGATAGTGTTACAAACACAGGAAGAAGTTTTTATGTTCCAGTTGGTAAAGGATCAAGAAATAATATTTATTCATTCCGTGGAGAACCTCTTTTAGAAGGAAGAGGTACAAAACCTTTATACATTGAAATGAATTCTATTATTAATAATGATAGATATTTAACAAATGAAGTAACTCTTGTAGAAACAGGTATTAAGGCGATAGATTTCTTTATTCCAATTATTAAAGGATATAAATTAGGTATTTTTGGTGGTGCCGGAGTTGGTAAAACAGTTTTAATGAAAGAAATTATTTTTAATGTTAATCGTAAAAATCAAAAAACATCTAATGTTTTTATTGGTTCTGGAGAACGTTCAAGAGAAGCTATTGAACTATTCAATGAGTTAGAACAATCTAAATTAATGGATAAATCAGTAATGTATATTTCTAAAATGAACGAATCACCTGGAGCACGTATGTCAATTGTACCAATTGGTGTAACAGCTGCTGAATATTTAAGAGATAGAGAAAAAGAAGATGTTTTATTATTTATTGATAACATATACCGTTTTGTTCAAGCTGAAAATGAAACAAGTGCTACATTAGGTAAAAAACCTTCTGTTGGTGGTTATCAATCAACACTTGATAGTGACGTTGCTAATATTGAGGATCGTTTATATAGAAACCAAAACGGATCAATTACTTCATTCCAAACTATGTTTTTACCAATGGATGACTTATCGGACCCTTCTGCAGTTGCGGTGTTTAATCACCTTGATGGAAGTTTGGTCTTATCAAGAGCCCAATCTGCTAAAAATATTTTCCCTGCTTTTGATCCACTTGCATCAAATTCTAACTCAGTAGATGAAAAAATTATTGGAAAAAAACATTTTGAAGCAATAAGAAGAGCAAAAAGTATTTTAAAAGCTTATAAAGATTTAGAAGATGTTATTTTAATTCTTGGATTCGATGAACTTGATGAAGAAAGTAAAGTCATTGTTAAAAAAGCTTTACAACTAGAAAACTTCTTTACACAAAATTTCTTTATGACAGAGCATTTTACAAAGGCGCCTGGTCAATATGTTAAATTAGAAGACACGGTCGAAAGTGTTATTAGAATTTTAGATGGTAAATATATTAAGCAATCACCAGAAATTTTTCAATACGTTGGTGATAACTTAAGTATTCCAACTGACGAAGAATTAGGATTATAATTTTAAAAACTCCTCATTAAAAGAGTGAGTTTTTTTTACAAAAACTTATTTTTTGCTAAAAAAATGATTAAAATATTAACTTTTTAATAAAAAAATAAGTTTATAGTGATATAATATTATAAGAAAAATATAATGAATATTACACGGAGGAATTATGTCAAATCCAAAAGTAAAATTAGATCAATCATTTATTGAAGAACTTAAAAAAACAACTAAAGCTTATAGTAATTCACTATCTATAGCCATTAGGAATAATATTAAAAACGAAAATAAAAAATAATAAAAAAACATAAGAAATTAGAAATTTTCTTATGTTTTTTTATTAAATTCAGAATTATTTATTATGCTTAACATTTAAAAAATACATTTTTAATAATTGAATATTTAATTCTAAAAAAGGAGTAAATCGTTTTTTTTAAATTATTTAAAAATTAAAATAAAAATATTTTATGCATAAAAGTTGCCTCTATATATAGAAATGTACAATTTAATTTGTATAAAAGAATACTTATATACGAACGTTTTGAGGTAAATTATGAAAATAAATAAGAAATTTTTAAATAAAATTACTCTTTTAGGAGTGACTTCAAGTTTATTTGGTTTGGTTTCGCTTAATAGCAGTAACCAAACATTAAACGAAACTGAATTAAATGACTCTGAAAAAGAAGTTTCTAAAATAGAATATACAATTAATCCTAATCCACATAATTTAAAGTATTTTGATAATTTAAGTTTTATTTCATCAAAATATACACTAGTTCGTGGATCATCAATTTTGTCGGATAAATATTTAGATCATCATATTAAATCTGTTTTAAATCTTAAATCTACTCTAGAATCAGAGAACACTTTAGATTATTTATTAGACAAAAATAATTTAAATACTAGAGTATTAATCGGAATAAAAGGTTCTGATGATGAAGTGTCTAAATATATTGAGTCTAAATATGAATCAGAAATTGATAATGATTTCAATAAGTTTGATGCTTATTCTCTAGTTGTTAAAAATAATAATATCGTAATAATTGCTAAAGATAAAGAAGGTGTTTTCGCTGCTTTTAATACATTGAGTTGAATATTTGAAGAAATGAACGGTCAATTTATTAGAGATTTAGTAATTAATGATTATGCTGATACTAAAATTCGCGGTTTTATAGAAGGGTATTATGGAGTACCTTGGTCTTGAGATGATAGAAGTTCAATGATGACATTAGCTGGTAAATATAAAGCTAATTCATATATATTTGCTCCAAAAGATGATCCGTATCATAGTGTAAAATGAGATGAATTATATCCTTCTGAAGAAATTGAAAAAATGAAAAAAACAGTTGAAGCAGGGCATTATGCTGGTGTTGAATTTACATGAACCGTGCATCCATGAATTAACAAATCACATGCTATTGATTTGCAAAACAATTATGATTCTGAAGTTACAAAATTGAAAGCGAAATTTAAGCAAATGTATGATGAAGTCGGTATTAGGCAATTTGGTTTATTAGCAGATGATATTGATGGTCAACCATTTAATCTTGTAAAAAAATTAATCGAAGATTTAGTTGCATGAGGTTCTGAAGAGGGTAGAGAAGTAAAAGGTTTTGTGTTTGTTCCAACAAAATATGAAGGAATGTCAAATACATGATCAGGAACAGTGGCCCAATTGCAACAGTACCAAAGAGAACTACCTGATAATTCTAAAGTATGGATTGTTTATACAGGTGCTAATGTTTTTGGTAGTGTAGAAACAAGATCTATAAATTGATGAGTTAATACTTCTGGAACAAATAGGTCACCTTTATTTTGGTTAAATTGACCTGTAAATGATCCAGATTATACAGCCCTTAATTTAGGGCCCGGAACAATGTTAAATAACGATGTTGAACCAAGTAAATTATTAGGTGTTGTAACAAACCCAATGCAAGAAGGTGAATTATCTAAAATTGCAATTAGTGCAATAAGCTCGTATACATGAAATATTAAAGACTTTGACGCTTGAAAAGAATGAAAAGAATCATTTTATAAAATAGCCCCTGAAGCCCCTGAAGCCCTTATGAAATTAGCTAGTCACATGACTTCTACATCTAAAGATGGAACTAGATGAGGGGTTAATATTGATGATGAATCTAAGGATATAAGACCATTAATCAATTCGATTACAAATTCGTTGAATTCAAATAATAATTTAAATGAATCAGATAGAGAACAATTATTAAGTGAAATGGAATCCATAATTGATGCTTATGATGAATTTATGCATTATTCAACTAATGAAAAAATGAAGCAAGAAATGGAATTATTTGGATTATCATTATCTAAAATAGCCGAAACAATTAAGAATGGTTTAGTAGCAATGAAATTGTTTGATGAATTAAATTCATATGATTTTAACATTAGATTAAAACAAGCTAAATTATTTGAAGCATATCAATACGCTGATAAAGCTAGAGAGGCATTTAATTTTGCTAAACATTTAATTAGAGAAGATTTAAAAGAAGGCTCAAAACCAAGAGATAAAGAAAAAATTGTTAGACCAGGTAATCAATATTTAGAACCTCTTGCAAAACTCATTTTAAATAAAATTAATTTTATTAAATCAAAGTCAGGAAATATAAATTTAGATAATTTATATGTTTCAAAAGAAAATAAAAGTCAAATTGCAAATCCAGAATTGTATAAGCAAACTGTTGAAAATGAAAGTGCAAATTCTCAAATTATTTCAAATATAGATCCTAATAACCGTGAAAATGTGGGTGCAGCATATATTGGTGCATCAAAAATAGAATACTTAAGTCCTAAAGATGAAACAAAACAAACTTTAACTTTAAAAGGTGGTCAATATATTGCGTTTGATTTAAATGTTGTCTCACAAATAACATCATATAATTTAGTTCTAGATGGAAAAGATAAAGATAACAAGAAACTAAAGAGATATTATTCAACAACATTTGATAAAATTAACTCAGTACCTAAAGATGTATCAGATGAAAAACCTTTTATTGCTAGATATATTATTTTATTCAACGATTCAGAAGAAGAATTAGAGTTTAGTATTACTGATTTTAGCTTAGTAAGAAGTTCACATGTTGAACAAATAACCAATGGTGCCAATAAGCAAAATGTCGAAAAAGTAAATAATTATAGAGTTCATTCATCGGATTATAACGAAGAAATGAATATGTATAAATATTTATTCCAAGATTCTGATTTTATCTTTACTTCGCACTCTGATAACGGAGAATTAGTTATCGAAAGTGAATCAGATGAAAATGCTTTATTTAATGAATTTTACATTAAGCAAGACCCTCTTTATATTTCGCATGCTTTAGTTTATGCGACAGTTTACAATAAAACAACCGGAGTCACCCAAAACAAAAAAATGGGTAATCTAGACCAAGTGGAAAACTTTTTTAGAGCACCTCTCGATAAAGATGAAATTGTTCTTAAACTAAATATTCAATATAGAAATTCTAAATTGCATCTTGATAAAATTGATGTTTTAAGTAATTTTAATCGTTTAGATTATTCAGAAGTTAAAACTGCATTAGAAGATTTAAAAGAATCTCGAAAAAAACACGAAAATATTACATTTACATCAAACCAAAATATTGATACATTAATTTTTAAAGCAGAAGAATTGTTAAAAAACAAATTAGGATATTCACAAATTGCAATTAATAGATTGAGAAACGAACTTATAAAATCTAAGTATGTTTATGATGTTGTAGCAAATCAAGATAATATTAACAAACTTGATTCCTTAGTTGCGGAATTAGAAAAATATAGTTCAGAAGATTTAACTAAAAAAACATTTGTTATGCTTAATAATAATTTATTAACATTCAAATCATTTAAAAATACTAGAAATAATAGTTTAACTAACGATGAAGTTTTAAAATGAATTGACAAATTAACTAAAATCAAAAGTAAATTAGTATTTGATAAATCTAAATCTGATCGTTATTTAGAATTATATACTTTAAGAAAAGATTTATTGAGTTTATCTACAAGTAATGATTATCCAAATCATGTGTTTGAAAAAATGAATGATTTGATTAATAATTTAGATAAATATTACGATAATAATGAAAGTATTCATTCTAATAGTGAATTATCTTCCATCGGAGAAAAACTATCTGAACTAAAAGTAGTACCTTTAGAAAAAGCACAAATAAATGATGAATCCTTAAAGGAAATAAATATTCTAGAAAATTCTATTGATCTAATTACTAAAAATAATATTTTAAAATTAGATTTAACTTTAGAATATAAATTATTAGACGTGACACGTAAAAACTTAGATTTTTATTCTAAAGAAGCTTTAAATAAGAGAAACCAACAAATTAAAGAGATTAACGCAGCTTATTTTGAAAAAGTATCAAAAATAGTTAAATCGCAATTAACTAAATTTAAAGATAAGTTAGATTTATTAAAACCTTCAAATAAATATATAAATTCAAAATTATTCCAAAAATTTGTAAAAGATTTAGAAGTATCTATAGACGACTTAAATTTAAATAAAAATAATTTAAATCTCGATAAATATTTAGAAGAATATTTAAGAATAAAAGATAGTGTTAATGATAAATTAAATTCTTTATCTAATAATATTTCAACAACAATGTATTTACAAAACCTTTATGATATAGATGATAATTTAAATGATATTTTTGTTCAATGAAAAAGAAATATTAAATATCAAGCGGAAAAATTATTAAGTTTAGAGGAATATGATCCAAAAACCTATTCTGATAAAGTCGAAGAATTGTACCAAAAAGGTAGAGATTTAGAAACATTAGAGTTAAAAAAAGATACTTTAAATAAAATGTACCAAGATTTTTTAACTAAAAAACAGGTTTTAAGTGATTTATTAGAAAAATCTAGAGAAGCAAAAGACAATTCTAAACCTTTTGAAATTTATTCTTCAACAACAAAATTGGTTAATAATATCGAAACTTCTCTAAAAGAAAATCCACAAAACGAAATTGAATTTGCAAAATTATTAGATCAAACTGATGATTTAATTAATACTGCTCATAAGTATTCATTAATCGAATCAAATATAGGAACTAAACCTGAGAATAATGTTGTGGTAATTGAAAAAGAGTCGCCATCTAAAAATACAAAAAAAGAAAATAATGTTTCAAGTTCATTAGTTTTATTAATTGTATTAAATGCGATTGTTACATTTGGTATGGCCCTTTATCTTGCATTTAAAAAAATTAAAAAGAATAAAAATAATTAAGGAGAATTATGAAAAAATATAAATCATTAATTATATTAGGATCATTAGTCAGTTTTGCATCAATTGCAACCGTTGTTTCTTGTTTTGCACCAAACACTAAAAAAGAGAGTGAAAAAGAAAAAAATGATAATCAATCTACAGAAGAAAATAAAGCAAATAGCAAAATAAACATTGCACTAATTGATAAATTATTAGAAAATAAATATATTACAGATTTTAACCAATTGAATAATAAAACAGAATTATTGTCTCAATTTAATAGTCAAAATTTAAATGTTAATAATGTTGAAATTATAAATTATGATTATGTAAACAATAAAATGAGCGCCAAGTTTACTTTTGAAAATCTGTCAACTAAAGAAGTTTTTAGTGTAGATAGAGAAATTAGCGGTTATAAAGATATTAATTTCGAAAACGAAATTCAAGATGTAAAAGAAAAAAATGATACCGAAATTGGAACTGATAACCAAAGAGTTATTAATATAAATGATAATTGAAGATTTGCTAAAATAAATGATGTCAACTCAGTTGAAGTTAAAAAAACTAATTTTGATGATTCGCATATGCTAAACGTTAATTTACCTCATGATTGATCAATTTATAATGATTTTAGTTCAACTATTTCAAATGAATGAGGTTCTTTAGAGGGCGGAAGTGCTTGATATAGAAAAGAATTAGATGTAAAACCAGAATGAAAGGATAAAGAAATAGAGATTCATTTTGGTGGTGTTTACATGGAATCTGAAGTTTATGTAAACGGACAATATATATCTACTTATCCTTCAGGATATCAAGAATTTAATTATAACATTGGTAAATATTTAGATTACTCTAAAGGTGCTAAGAATGTTATAACAGTAAAAGTAACAAACAAATCCGAATCATCAAGATGATATTCAGGTTCAGGTATTTATAGGGATGTCTCATTAAAAGTTACTGATAAATTACATTTACAAACATATGGTACACAAATTATCAATAATGATTTCGATGTTAACGACTTATCAAATGTTACAAGTAAAGCTATTTATACAATTAAAAATGACGATTCAAAAACAAGAACATTTAAAATTAAAAAAACTGTTTATAAATTCGGTGATGAAAAAACTATATTATTCACAAATCAAACTGAAGATGTCAACATAGACCCTAGCAGTTCAATTAAGTTAGAGACAGAGTTTAACGTTAATAATGTTCAATTGTGAGATACTAAAAATCCAAATTTATATTTATTAAAAACAGAAATTATTGAAAATGTAGATGGAAACGATATTGTTGTAGATCAAGAAACACAAAGATATGGATATAGAAAAATAGATTGAACATCTAATGATGGATTTAGTTTAAACGGAAAATGATTAAAATTCCATGGTGTTTCTATGCACCATGATCAAGGTGCGTTGGGTGCTGTTGCTAGTTATGACGCCATTTATCGTCAAATGAAAATTATGAAAGAAATGGGTGTTAATGCAATTCGTTCAACACATAACCCTGCAGATCAAAAATTAGTTCAAATTGCCGAAGAGTTAGGGTTATTATTTATTGATGAAGCATTTGATACTTGATATGGTGGTAAAAAAACAAATGACTATCATAGATTCTTCGAGCAACAAGCATTACATCCTGATGCAATTGAAGGTGAAACATGAGCAGAATTCGATGTTAAACAAATGGTGCGTTCAAAAATTAATTCACCTGCAATAATAATGTGGTCAATTGGTAATGAAATTGCTGAAGGTACACAAGCAAAAGGTGTTACAGTTGCAACCAATTTAGTTAAATGAATTAAAGAAGTAGATCAAACAAGATATGTAACATGAGGTTCAGATAGATATCGTTATGGTAACGGGCAAGATGCTAATATTGCTGCAGCTTCTGAAAAACTTGATGTTGTCGGAATGAACTATTCTGAAGCAAATGCTCCGACATTGCATAATCTCCATCCAAATTGAAAAATATATGGTTCTGAAACATCTTCAGCCGTACGTTCACGTGGTGTTTGATATGCACCTAACAGTTATGATAACGGAACCAACGCAAACAATTATTATGGAAAACAACAATCAGATTACGGAAATAACCGTGTAGGTTGAGGAAAAACAGCTACACAATCATGAAAATTTGATAGAGATAACAAATGATATGCCGGTCAATTTATTTGAACTGGATTTGATTATATTGGTGAACCTACTCCATGATGAGGTCAAAAAGGAGATGATAAACCAAAATCATCATATTTTGGTATTGTAGATACAGCTGGATTTCCTAAAAATGATTACTATTTATATCAATCACAATGATTAGATGTTAAAGAACATCCTATGGTTAAAATAGCTCCCCATTTAAATTTTGATAAACCAGAAATGAGAAATTTAGTTGTTAACCAAGATGGAACTTTAGATTTAAGAGTTTATTCTAATGCTAAAAAAGTTATTTTAAAAGCAGATGGTCAAGAAATAGCTACCAAAGAATTTGCTACATTACAAACAAACTACACTGACGAAAAAGGAAATCCGATTACTTATCAACAAGGTGCAAACGAAAATGAGTTATATTTAAAATTCCCTATTAAATACGATGAATTTAAAAACAAAACAATTACAGCTGAAGCATACGACTCAGAAAATAATTTAGTAGCAACAGACACTATTAAAAGAGCTTCTGCTCCGGTTAGAGTACAATTAAAACCTGAGAAAAATATTATTTTATCAAACGGCTATTCTTTATCTTATGTTCATGTTTCTGTAGTTGATGAAAATGGAATTGAAGATCCGAATGCTGATAATTTAATTAATTTTACAGTTGAAGGTGATGGTGAAATAGTCGGAGTTGATAATGGTGACGCTCTTACACGCGAAAGATATAAAGCGTATGAAGACGGAACTTGAAAAAGACATTTATTCAATGGTAAAGCGCTTGTTATTGTTAGATCTACAAATAAATCTGGTGAAATTACTTTAAATGCAAATTCAGAAAATCTAGAATCAACCCAAACAACAATTTTAACAGTTGAGTCTTTACCTAATACTGATACCATTATTCCACTTGCTCTAGATAAGAGAAAAATAACAATTAATTTATTTGAACAACCAAATTTAAATGATATTAATCTAATCTTATCTAACGGTACAAAAGTTAATGATAATATTGAGTGAGATATAACAAAACTAGATAACTCAAATACTGGCGAATACACAGTAACAGCTAATTATCAAGAAAAAACTTTTGATCTTAATGTTGAAGTTGTTGATTTATCTACATTATATAGACCAACAAAAACATATTTATCATATGTAAAAGGCGAAAAATTAGTTTTATCTAATTCTGTTTTAGTATTAAATAACTCAAATGAATTAGAACATAAAGAAGTGGTGTGAAATACCGAAAATATAAATGTAAACGAATTTGAACCAGGTCAAGAAATTGAAATTAATGGATATTTAAAAGATAATCCTCAAATTTTAACAAAAGCTTATTTAAGTGTATTGCCTGCTTTAACCGATGAAGTAGATACAGTAAAATCAAATAATAACACTGTAGAAATGGTTTATATTGGTACAAAATTATTAGACAATTTTGACAATGATACTAAAGAGTATACACTTGAATCGGAATATAAAAATGGATATCCTTTGATTGAAGTTATTCCTACTGATAAAAATGCAAAAGTTGAGCAATTAATAGTTGATATTGATGAATTTAATAGAGAATATATTATTTTAGTAACTGCACAAGATGGTAGTGTAAATATATTTAAGTATAAATATCATTTAAACTTAAATGATTATACTGAAGCATATTTAGATGTTTTACCAGTCATTGAAGGTCGTGGTAGATATGCAAAAATAGAATTAAGACTATCAAACGGTTCAATTATTACACAGGATCAATTAAGTAATATTCAAATTAAAACATTGGATCCAGAAGATAATAAATACTTTAGTTCTAAATCAAATGAAATTTATGCTTCAATTGCAAAAAATAATATATCAGTTTATGCCGAATTTACATATAAAGGTCAAAAAGTTAGAACACAAACAACTAATTTAATGATTTTAAAATCAAAAGAATCATCAAATATTGATTCATATAGTTCATTCAACTTAACTGTACAACGTGGTCAAGAAATAAGTCTACCAAATTACATAGAGAAAATGTATCAAGGTGATAAATTCCCAAGAAGACAAATTGTTGAATGAGATAATATTCCAAATACAGATCAAATGGGTGTATATTTAATTACTGGAACTATTGTCGAAACACAAGAACCGGTTTATGCTACAGTATCTATTTATGATTACGTAAAAGTTGAAGAAATTACACTAAATACTATTAAAGGTTTTGAACCATATCAATTACCAGACATTGTGCTTGTAACAGATAATTTAGGCAATAAAGTAACTAAAACAGTTACATGAGATAAATTTACTCAATCTAATCTAGAATCTTCTGAAGATTACTCAATTTTTGGAACAATTGATGGTGTTGAAGATTTAAAAGCTAAATTAAACATAAATGTTGTTCCGGAAAAAGAAGGAGATTATTTAAATATTTCTAAACAAGTAACTGGATTTGATTATCCTGCCGCAATTGCAAGTTTTACCAATGATATTGATCCTACTTCACAAGATAGAATCGAAAAAATAAACGATGGAATAGTAGAACCTAGAAACAATACTTCAAATAAATGATCTGATTGACAAAGAAACTCAACTAGAACATCTGATTGAGTAGGTACTATATTTGCACGTGGTGGAATTATTGGACCTGAAATGTTTGATCAACTTCAAGTTTGATTCGGTGAAGATGGTGGAGCCAAAGCACCTACAAATTATAAAATTCAAGTATTTGATCAACCAATAACAAATTTACCAAATGCTAATGGATTATCACATATTAGCGGATCAAATAGTAATTTAGCAGACGATTCATTATGAAAAGATGTTGAACTAAAAGAAAGTTCAACTATTACACCAAATAATGCTGCAGGTACAATATTTAATTTTGCAAAACCAGTTAAAGGTTATGCTTTAAGAATTAAAATGGATATTGTAAGAGGAAAACAAGGGTTATTAGTGTACGAATTCCAAGTAAATCGTAAAATACCAAAAGATAATAAACAAGGAGTTATTTTAACCAGAAATCTTTCGGCAAGAGTTTCGGATCAAAAAACTCCTATTGCAATTGCCGGCTTTACAAACGATGGAGCCGGATCAAATGATAGAGTACAATATTTAAATGATAATATTATTGAAACTCAACCTACAAGCATAAATAAATGATCTAATTGACAAAGAAATAAGAGAAATGAAGATTGAGTTGGTATTCTTCTTTCTGAAAATCAAACTAAAAGCGTAGACTCTCTTAGAGTATTCTTTGGTGTTGATGGTGGTTCAGGATTACCAAAAGAATATCATATAGAATACTTTGATCAACCAATAACTAATTTACCAAACGGTAACCAAGTTGGTCACATCGACGAACATAGAGATTCGAATTTATCAGATAGTTCGCTTTGAAAAGAAGTAGTATTAAAAAATAAACCTGAAGTAGCTTCTCTACCTTCAAACGATACTGAAGGAGCCTTATTCGAATTTGCAACTCCTGTAAATGCAACCGCAATTAGAATAAGAATGAAAACACCTGACAATAAAAATGGAGTTGTTGTCAGGGAATTAAGAGCGTTTAGAACAAGTTCTTTAGAAAGCGAAGCACAATTGCTCGATGTAAAAATTAAAGGAAAATATGTGGATGGTATTAATCTTGAACAAAAAGATTACTACATCGATGATAATGTTGATTTAAATGATATTATCATTCAAGTTAGTGAAGGTGCTAAGGTTATTAAATATATGGATCAATATTCTGTTGAATTTACAATAATTTCCGAAGATCTTTCTAAAACAAATACATACAAATTCACTAAACGTTCATTTGAAGTAAGAAACGAATTAATAAGAAGATATGAAAAATTAGTTCAAACATTGGAATCTAGAATTACACCTAATTTAAGTGTGACTAAATATACAATGGCTAAGTCATTAGTAGCTAAATTTAGATATCTTTCTAAAATACTAGAAACACCAATAAATGATTTAAGACAAATAATTTTAGATTTAGATCAAAATACACAAAAATAATTGAAAGGACTTTAAATTATGAGTAAAAAATATAGAAAAATTTTTACAAACCTAATGGCAGGTTCGATGCTTTTAGGTTCAGTTGCAACTATGGCAATGAGTTGCGGTAGTTCAACTAGCAAAGAAAAAGAAAAACCTAGTCCGGTTGCTCCTGAACAACCTTCTAATCCTGCTAAACCGGATACAAAAAATGACACACCTTCAGATTCTACAAATAATGATTCTAAAAACGAACTAAAATTAAGTTTAGATAAAGTTACTGAATATTTAAAAACTTTATCAGATGTTAAATATGTAGAATTGAGACAAGAATTAGAACAAGAATACCAAAGAGCAAATTCTATTTACTCTTCAAATAGCGTAGAAAATGATGTGTATGTATCTGCTAAAATAAATTTAGATAAAGCATATGAAAAAACTGTTGAAAATAAAAAATTAATCGATGATAAACCTACCAATGTTCCACCTGTAGAAGAAGATACAAAACAAGGTAAAGATGAAGAAGAAAAACCTGGAGGTGAAACAACAACTGAATCTGAAGATAAAACAAAAAACGAAAGCGCCGAGTCTGGTGAACAAACACCTAACAACGAAGACGAAACTAGTGCAAAAACAGACGAGGAATCTTCAAAAGAAAATCAAAAAGATAAAACAGAAGATAAAGGTTCTGAAAATGGTAAAACAAACACTGGATCTGAAGGCGAAAGTACTACCGGTGAATCTGAAGATAAAACAAAAGACGATGGTGATAAAACTGGAAAAGAAGCGTCCGATAATCAAGATGAAGATACATCAAAATCAGAAGATGAAACTACCACAGACGCAAATGTAGATTCAAATAAAGAAGGAACTTCAAAAGAAAAACAAGACGATAAAACAGAGGGTTCTGAAACTGGTAAAGCAGATACTGAATCTGAGGGTGAAGGTACTACCGGCGAATCTGAAGATAAAACAAAAGACGATAAAGGTGGCGAACAAACATCTAA
Source organism: Mycoplasma sp. CSL10137 (assembly GCF_017116845.1). Taxonomy (NCBI): domain Bacteria; kingdom Bacillati; phylum Mycoplasmatota; class Mollicutes; order Mycoplasmatales; family Mycoplasmataceae; genus Mycoplasma; species Mycoplasma sp. CSL10137. The sequence continues at coordinate 79,589 of NZ_JAFIRE010000001.1, forward strand.
CAATAAAGATGAAACCACTGCAAAAACAGACAATGAATCTTCAAAAGAAAATCAAGGTGATAAAACAGAAAGTTCTGAAACTGGTAACGATCAAACAGGACCAGAAGATGCTAACATAGAAAAAACAACAGAAGATTCAATGAAAGAGTTGAATTATGAATATGTTGAAGTTAAAAAACTTTTATCAAATTCTAATGTTAATGAATATTTAAAAACTGCATATCCAGATTATACATTCAAAAAGTATGATGGTACTGATTTAGAAGAAAACAGACTGATCCAACACGGTGAATTAATAAAATTATTCGGTACAAAAGTAGAAGATAATAATAAAAAATATGCTTTAGTATCAATTCAATCTTCAGGTTTTGTTCCTGTTGATTTAAATAGCAATGAAAACTCGAATGTTTTATCTGGCAATACAAATATTGAACTAAACGTTGAAAAGTCATATTACGACTATACCGACAGTGTTCATCCAAATCAAAAAAGATCAACAGAATTACCTAAAATCTTTGATGGTATTAAAGTAGAATCATCAAGATGAGATAACTGAATTGATTATGGTTTAGACCAAAGTCATAATGTTTTCTATTTTAATAGAAAAAACGGTTCAAATGAGTCAAAAATTTTTGGTTTAAGAGCTTGAACTAGAGTTAGTGGTTTTAACCCTAGAAGAGGATGGGATGATTTTGATAAATATAATCATAACCAAAAGGTTGAACTACAAAACGGAAAAAGTATGTCACCTGAATGAATTAAAATTTATTCATCAAGCACAGGCGAAGAAGGTAGTTATAAATTAGTAACCGGGCAAAATAAAGTTAACGATTCTGAACTTTTCAAAATTAAAGTTGTTGATGGCTTTAGGTTAATTGACGAAACCGTAAATGTAGGAAATCTTAAAGAAACTAATAATATATATGGTGTAATAATAAACTTCCAACCTACAACTGATAAATACTTTAAATTTGAATTTGAAGCACCGACAATACCTAATTTAAAAGATCCTGAAGACCAAGAAAATCGTGTTTTTACAACAGATAAAGGATTTATAGGATTCTCAGAAATTGAGTTTATTGAATTGAAAAATGATATTAAATCAATTAATGATAAAGTACAGGCTAGCGAAAATGCATCAACATCATTTACTGCATTAGAACATTTTGGTGATTCATTTAAATTAAATATAGATAATAAAGAAGTTGAATTAAATGGTAACGAACAAACACTTTCAATACAAGTTCCAGAAGGTAAAACTTTTGAAGAAGTTTTCAAAACATTATTTGATCAATCAACTATTAAAAATAGTGACAATTCAAATTTACAAGAAGGAATATATACATTTGGTTATATAAGTGAAGTTACAACAAATGCTAAAACACAAAACGAAACTGGCGCAAAAGCAAAAATAGTTGTAACAGATGGTACTACAGAACACAAAAAAGAATTTACAATTAATTTGACTAAAGCAGAAGTTTCTACTCCTACAGAAGAAACAAATCAATAATTAAAAAATAACACTCCCATTTAAGGTGTGTTATTTTTATACAATAAAAATATCAAGCTCAAATAATAGCTTGATATTTATTTTATTTAATTACTTGAAGACAATCAACCTTGCTTAATTGCTTTTCGTAATGTTTCTTTATTTTTATAACCTTGATTGTGTCTATCGTTGTCTTTATTTCAATAAATGTATGCAAGTAGTTGATCGTTTCAATAATTACCTAATGATGTTCTATCTGATCTATTACCTGTAATGAATTCACGATTATATGCAAATCCACCGCCACTTCATCAGCTTTTTTTGTAAGCACCACTTTTTATTTTTTGGTTATCACTGAATTTATTTCAAAGGGTTGCTTTTGCGTTTTTTGCGCTTTCTCAAGCTTTTTCTAAACCACCAACAAATGTACCTTCAACATCTAAACCTGTGAAGTTTCAAAATTTACCACCAGTTGCACCTTTTTCAAATATTGCTCATAACATAATTGATGTTAGTCTAAAAATAGCTTTGTATTCTGGGTTATTTTTACTTTGGGTTAAATTATAATTATTTTGTGAAATTTTAGTAAACATTGATTTGAAAATTGGTTCAAAAATAGCTTTAATTAATTCTTCGGTTCTACCAACTACATTAAATATGTTTTCATCAAATGAAAAACCATATGTTTTAGATTGATCATTATTTTGGTTATTGTTTGTGTTTGTGTTGCTTGATCCGTTGTTTTGTTTATCTTTAAATAAGAAACCAAGCATATTATAAATACCTGTAGTGTTTTCAAAGTCACTACTTTCAAATAATCTATTTATAAATTCAACATAAATTGATTCATTAAATGAGCTTGTTAATAATCTAATTTTACTTGCTTGGTTTAAAATCTTTTTAAATGATATTGAATTCATATCGTCTGTAAGAATAAATGATAAAGCGCCATCCATAATTTTTTGTTTTACTTGTTGTGGAGTTGCCTTTGTAAAATCTAAATTTCTTAAGTTATCATATATTTTATCTATTATTGTGTTAAATAAAGTATCATTTGATATTCATGCTAAAGTTTTTTGTATTATATGTTCTATTACAACTTCATCTCTATTTTGGTTTAAATTAAATCCTGATTCTTTAAATTTTATTATTGCCAATTTAGTTATACCTTTTATAAAGTCAACATTACCATTTTGTGAAACACTTGCTTTGAATCAATTTTTAAACTTTTGCTTCATTTGCTCAGCATTGTTAGAATGTAATAAAACATTAACCGCTTCTAATCATGTTGTTTTATTTTCGTATTTTTTTGCATTATCAATAATATTATCAAGAATTAAAGTCAATAAATCTCTTAAATCCGGATTTTTAATAAATGTTATTATAGTATTGTTTATTAATTTATTTAATTCTTCATCATTTCTACCGGTAATTAAAGCTGATAGATTTATATCATTTATTGTTTTTCTAATTTTTTCTTCATTATTTAAGAAGTTTGTTAGTAATTGTTTAACTAAACTTTTTAGACCTTCTTTGTTTTCTTGCATTAATGAATCGTTTAATATTTTAGAAACTAGACCAAACGAAGTTGGGTTAACCTTAGCTATCATTTTGTCTTTAATTTTTTGACTTAATTGGCCTAAATTTTCGGATTCTTCGAATGCTTCAGTTGTCGCATCAATTAATTTAGAATTAATTTCTATTCGTTTAAAGAAATCTCCTAAACCATTTGTGAAGTTTTCTATAAATGTGTTAATAGGTTCATCAGCTTTAACTTCTAAATAATTCATAGCTTTATTTATTATTTTTTTAATAGGTTCTCTTAAATTATTTGAACTTAAAGCGTTTTCGAATATCTTTTGTATTTTTTCTTTAAATTTAGTTTTTCTTTGCTCATCCTTTAAGTATTCTTTTGTTATATTTACAAATGAAGTATTATTGATATCATTATTACTTTCAAAAAAGAATTTAACTATATCATTTACAACTTCTTTTAGATTGTTAGTTTTAACTGTATTATTTATTAATCTTATAAAGTCTTCTTCAGAAATAAAGTTTTCCGAGATGAATGAAGCTTTATTAGTTCCTTCTAATGCACCTCAAATAATAGAACCTATATCGATTTTATCTACGGCCAAGTTAAATATGTTATTAATAATTTGTATTTTATTTTCTTTATTGCTTCCTATTTGTACTTTTAAAGTATTTAATACAGAAAGAATTTTAGCTTCGATATTTTTGTAATTTGTGAATTTTTTAATGTTTTCAATTGCATCAGATATAAATTCACTTACGTTAAATTGAATAGTTCCGTTAGTTCCTAGCTGTTTAATTCCTGATTCAATAAATGAATTAAATATATTGAAATTATTGTTTGATTCTTTAATTATTGTTAGTAATCACCCGATTGAATTTATTTTATCGTTATCTGTTGTTATGTTTTCAAATAATTTAGTTTTAATGTCATCAGGTAATTTTTTATCAAGAATATTTTTTACTATAGTTTTAAAATTTTCATTTTCTAATAGTTTTTTAGTTAATTTATCAAATAAATCTTTAATAGGTGTTTTTAAGTTTTCATTTGAGAAAATAGATTTTATTAAATCTTGATAATTGTCAGCGTTTTTAAATATAAATAAATTTGTTAAACTTCCCCTAATAATAGAAGTTAAACTAGTTTTTATGCTTTCTTCTTTTAAAACTTCTTTAATAATTGTTTTAAGTTTTTCTTCGTTATTTGTATTTACAAGAACTTGATCTTTGTTAACAAGAGAAATTATAGTACTTATTCAAGAATCATTTTCTTTAAATTTATCATATATTTTTTCGAATATCTCTACTACTATTTCTTTGTTATTTTCGATAGAACTAAAGTTATTAAATAATGCTTTAACAAACTTGTAATCAGCTAAATCGAACTTAGAAATAATATTTGTTTTAATTGATTCAACAAATTGTTTTAAAGTTGCGCTTGAAGACAATTGATTAATAATTGTCTCTATAATATTATTATATAAATCAACTTCTTTTAGATACGGAACAATATTGCTTGCAATATTGTAAACAAAACTATTTGATTCACTACCTTGTATAGTTATTTGATTATTCTTTAATACATTATTTAATAAAGAATTAATAAAGTTTGTTGTTGTACTATTTTTTGAAATTCTTTCTAAAGCACCAGGTAAGTTATTTTTAAAATGATTTTTAATTGTTTCTTTATTAAACAATTCTTGAATTAGTTTAAATGGATTATTTAAATTGTTTAGTCAGGAAGTATCATTTAATAATTCAGGAACTACCACGTTTAGTGTATCGTTTATAAAATCATCTTTTAATACTGTTCCTACCATTTTCTTAAACAAATTAAGGTCTAAGTATTTAGTAACGCTAGGATCATTTATTTTATCAATTTGAGAGTTTACTATTAATTCAATAACACCTTTTTTATTTAGGCCAATAAATAATTGCTTAACAATTTTAATTATAGCTTCTTTGTGTGGTTGAATATTTGAAGAATTTAAAATTCCATCAACAAACGATTTAGGTTGTTGTGTAATTTTTGATTTTATTAGTTCGACAATATCGTTTGGTAATTTAGTTAGTTTTTCTATTGTATTTTCACTATTTTGACTAAATACTTCTTTGATTTTATCGAATATTTCACTTGATAAATTATTAAGTATATCTGAAGATTTGAAGAAATCTTTTAGATTGTTTGAAACATAATCTATAAATGAATTAATACCTTCATCGGTTGTTTCAACTCCATTTTTATTCAATAAACTAATTAATAATTGTTTTAGTGCGTCTTTGAAACTTACTTCATTTGAAAGGTCACTAAACATTAGGTTTAGTTCTGATTTTATTTCATTGAAGTTCACTAATTCGAAAAGTTTTGAAATTAATCCTTGATATGATTTTACTGATTCAAATTGATTGATATTATTTACTAATTTTGTAATTGAATTATTAATTATGTTGTGTAAATGTTGATTTCTAAGTATCAATTTTAAAATGTTACTTAAATCATTAATGTTTACATAATTTTCTATTTTTTCTCTTGTTGAAGAAGATATATTATTGAATAAATCATCTATAAATGTTCCTTTTGAGAATTTAATTATTAGATTTTTAATTATTGTTTTTATATCTTCTTTATGATTTTTGAATAAAGAAGAAGAAACGAGCGCTTTAATTAAATCGACAGCTTTTGTTTCGCCGTTATTACCGCTAAAAATATTTTTAAGACTAGATACAAATGTATTTAAAAGTGAAGTTACATTAAAGTTAATTCCATTTGTTTGAAGTTGATTGTAAATCAATTCAAAACTTAAATCGCTTAATTTTATTTTTTCATCGATTATATCTAATATATCTACAACGCTCTTTGCTAATTCTGCTTTATTATTAACCCCGTTTAAATATGGAGCTATAAAATCTTTTTCAAATATTTTTTTCAGTGCTTCTGTTAATACTCGTTTAATAGAATCTTTTTGGATTATTGAAGATAATATAGCATTAGTTTCTTCTTTTATTTCATCTTTTAAACCGTTTATAGAAAATACTTTTTTAATTAAGTCATTTATATTTGTTGAATTTTTAATTGAATCAATATTGTCTAATATTTTTTCTATTACTTTTTTAATTACTTCTTTTGTGTTTGTGTTATTTACTATTTCTTTTATTGTGGAAACTATTAAATCTTTATCAATACCTATTGAACTAGATATTTTGTTTAGATTAATAGAATTTAAAAACGCAATACTTTTTTCATCTGTTAGATAGTTATTTAGGGCATTCTCTAATACTTTTTTAATTCATTCTTTTTGATTTTGTACAAATTTAGAATTTAAAATTGATTTTATTATTGTGAAATAGTTATTTTTAACTGCATTTGTTAAGTTATTTATTAATACTTCTTTTAATGAATTGAAATTATTAATTAAACTAGCTTGTTCTTGAGTTATATTTAGTAATTGATCTAATATCGAATTATTAACGTTAGAATTATTTATATCAAACAACAATTCTTTAAATTCATTTAATTTTTCTTCATTTAATTTCTGTGAATCATCAATTAATTTTGCATCTTTTAAAGCATCATTTATTATATCTTTGAAAATTTGTATGTTGTCTAGTAATGTGGTTGAAATAAATTTGAATACTTGGATTGAATAATTAAAATCAGAATTAATTGTATTTGATTTAAATAATCTTGATATTAATTCATCTAAATGGTTATTAACTAATGTATTTAAATTATTTTTTAAATTATTTGTTAATGTTTGGATTCTTTGTTCGAAATTAAATTCATTATTACCTTCTGATTTAGTGAATGTAATCAAACTATCTAAAACGTTTTCTACAAGACCTAAATCTTTAAATATTGTAAATCCATCAGTTATTAAATTGGAAATGAATATATTTGTTTTATTTTGATCATAAATTTTTGGATAATTAAGTTGAACATATTTTGAAATAGTATTTGCGATTATTGTTTTGATTTCATTTTGATTTGTAGCACTTGTTAAAAAATTGATTATATTTTGTTTGAGGTTACTATCTGTTGCTAAACTATTCAATGCAATAGAGATAATGTTATTAATATCATTTGCATTTTGTAACTGATCAGTACTATCAATCACTTTATTAAATGAATTAATAATAATTTCCTTGAAAGTATCATTATTAATTAATAAGTTAACAAACAATTTTAAGTCTTGGTCTGAAATATATTTATTTAGAGTATTTTTATATTCACTCGGAAGATTGTTTAATATAAAATCTACATATGTATTATTTTCTTTTAAATAGTTATATATATTATTAAAAATAATTTTTATATCTTCTTTATTTTTGCTTGCAAAATCTTTTGAAATATCTTTTATGAAATTAAATAATGTTGTACTTATATTTTCTTTATTGAACTTATCTTTAAGTTTATTAATTAATATTTCAATAATATCATTTATATTTTCTTTATTTTGATTTTTATATTCATTTAAAGAATCGAACAATAATGTTATTAGATTGAATTTATCAATTTGTGTAATTAAAGAAGAACTTAAATCTGTTAGTAATTGTTTTTTGTTTTTTACATTTTTAAATAATCAAGAAATTTCTTGGTTACTAATTTGAGAATCTATAATATTAGAAATTAATTTTTTAAATACATCATCTTTTTTTATAGTTTTGAAAAGATTTTCGAAACTATCTTTGATATTATTAACTTCTAATTTCTTAACTGCGATATTAAATATATCGTAAAAATTATGAATATTTGAAATTTCTTTTGAATTATTAAATATAAGATCTAATGATTTTTCGTATATATTTTTAAAGTTTTGATCTTTTGCTACTTTTAGTATAAATTGTTTTAACTCTGTTTTTTGAATCCCTAAAGCACTTTCTGGAAGTACAAATTCTAATGTTGAATCTAAATCATTTGTAATGAATGTCTTTATTAATGATTTAACAAGTTCCAAAGAAAGAGTTCCGTTTTCGTTTGAAAATAGATTGGTTTTTAATATTGTTTTATATAATTCCACATCACTAAAGTTAAAACTATTTTTAATTGTAGTTAAAATGCCATTTGTAACTTCATTTAAGTCGTTTGACTGTGTAAGTAATTTAATGAAATTATCTATTAAAGAGTCAAAAGTATTAGTTGCTTCGAGAGTGTCTAAAATACTTGGAACAATATTTTTTATTACTGGTTTGTATTTTTCATCAATGTTATATTTTGTATTTTTGCTTAATTCAATTATTACTTTTGTTATTGTTTTATTATAATCACCAGATTTAATAATTTCTTTAATTAAAGGTTTTGCATCTTGGTTGAGCAAAGTTTTAAATGTAGCATCCTTTAACAGAGCGTTGGCTAAGCTTGTGATTGAACTGAAGTTATTGATTTGATTACTATTAGAAATATAGATTTTAACTAAATCTTGAATTATTAAACTAAAGTTTGCTGAAGAAAATACTTTTGATATTATTTTACTTATCTCATCTTTTTCAACATATTTTGAAATTTCAGGTTTAACTAAATATGTTTCTAATAAATTATTTATAAGATTTTGTAATGTTCCGTTTTTTGTTAATTTATTAACAATAACGCTAACTATTAACGAAACACCTTCTTTATTATTTGTTACATAGTCTTTTTGAATTACTTCTTTAAATATTTCAAAACCTTTTTCATTTAGTATTTTATTAATCTCTATTGAAATTAAATTTGGCAACTCATTTAATTTTTCGATTGTGTTTGCGTTTTGTTCTTTAGCTTTTTTAATTTGATCAAAGATAACGTCTATTAAACTTTCGATGAGTTGTGTTTGTTTGAGGATGTTTCCGAAATCACTAGAAAATCCTTGAATGAAGTTTATTACACTAGGACTAGAATCTATGTTTTCGACGTGTGCAAAATCAGTTAATATTTGTTTAATTGTTTGTGCTAGTTCAGGATCATTTCATAAGTTAGTGAAAGTTGCTTTTAATTCTTTTTTAAACTTGTCTTCGTTAACGTTTTGTAATATTTGAACAACTAGTTCATTATAATTTTTTACGGTTTCAAAATTGTTAGAATTATCAATCAATGAATTTAATGTATCCTTAACTAAATTATTGAATGAATCTTGCTTGAAGAATAAGTTCACTATCTTACTAAATGATTGATCTGATATATATTCGCCTATCATTGTTTGAGATATTAACGGATACATTAAGTTAGAAGCATTCTTCAATTTAGACTTATCTAAAATATTGTTAATCAAGTTTTTAGATAAATCTTTATGGTTTTTCACTAAATTAGATTTAAATATTTGGTTAATTAGGGTTATTATTGATTTTTCTTGATTATTATCATCAGAAATTTTTGAAACGGCCCCTAAAAATGAATTAGATAATAATTCCTGAATTTTATCAAATCCATAGCTAGGGAATGAATTAAGAGATATTGATACAAAATTTTCAATTATTTTATGTTGAGTATCAATTTCGTTTATCAAATCAATTAAGTCTGTTGTAACTGAAATAATTTCACTTTTAGTTATATTTGTTGTTAATTCATTTTTTTCAAGAATGTTAAAAATTAAACTACTAAATAAAGAATTTAATGCAGGATTTTTTAATAATTCTTTAAAAATATTTGAAATTTTAGAAGCAATTTTAGTATTTGTATTTTCGTCAGAGATGAATGCTAGTATTAATTGGTTTATATTTTCAAGGTTACTAAATTTTTCGGGGTGATTTGCAAATAAATCTATAGCATCATTTAAAATTTCATTAAAATCATTCGATTTAAATATTGAATTAATTATTTGTGTGATTTGTTCTTTTGAAATATTATAAGTTGATAAAAATTTATCAAATGAACCAGTTAGAGCTGAAAAAATATCATTACCATATCTATTTAAAAGATTTTTTACGATATATTTTAAAGTTGCTCCGAATTCAGTTCTTTGTTCTTGGGTTAAATCTGTTTTTGCAATTATTGAAATAATTTTAGGAATATTATTAACATTTAATACCACTTCCATAAAAGTATGACCAAGATTTTCTAAATTTAATTCATTTTTGTCTCTTAGTATTGCTAGAGAATTTTCTAAATCTGTAACTATACTAGAAATTAATTGAGAATTAATAATATTATTAACAATATTATCTAAAATAGTTTGGTTGTTAGAATTTGTAGAATTTAAAAAGTTGCTTAATCTATGTTCAGGATCTAATTCGTTATATAAGGTATTATTGGAAATAAATTCTATAATTTCTTTAGCAATAAAACTAAATTCTTGTGTTAATACACCTATTTTTACTCCAAAGTTTCTTGGGTTTCTATTTAAATCATTTTCCAATTCTTCTTGATTTTTGTTATCTAAATAACTTTCAGAGGAATTTCCAAATACTTCTTGATCGGATTGAACCGCTTCAATTTGATAGTTTGTTGTCTTAGCATCTTTTTCTAAATAATCATTGTCAAAATTGTAATTTTGATAATCTTCTGTATTTAAAGTAGGATGAGTGATTTTTAAGTATAAATCCATTGCCATTTTTTTGTATCCATAATTATTTGGGTGGATATCTAAAAATAATGAATTTAATTTAGATTTATTTACTGTTCAATAATTGTTATTAAACACATCCACATAATTAACTCCATTAGAATCAGCGACACTCTTAATAGCGTCATTTATTAGTGAGGTTAATAAACTAATAGGTGATATGTCTAAATTTTGTCCGATTGATTTTGTTATGAAATCAGTAATTATTTGATCTAACTGTAAAAATGGTGAAGGGTATGAAACGATATTAATATTAGCCTTTGGTGCCATTACTTTTAAGTTGGCTAAGAAAGTTGTTAATCTTTTTTTAAGTTCAGGAATTGAATCTTTAAAGATGTTATTGAAAAATACTAATGAATCTCCGATAATTGGTTTTTTATCAATAAAACTTTTAATAATTTTTGTTATATCATATTTAGTTGCTGATTTAAATAATAAATAAAACAAATCATTAGCACCTAAGGTTAAAGTAATCAAGTTAGCATTCTCTAATTTATTTTTAATTTCTTCTTTATTACCTAATTTAATATTTGATTGATAAGTTGAATCAAATTCTATATCGAAAAATTTAATTCAATCAATTATTTGTGAACCTGAGTGTGCAAAATTATCAAAACTTTCAACACGACCATTAAAATTTAATAAACGAGCTAAATAAGCAGGGTATGATAATCCTTCTATATTTCCGTTTTGATAATTTCCTTTTAATATTTCTGGTGTAGAAGCATCAAACCCTTCTGTAACAGAGTCACCAATTGCAACATATTTAATTTTTTGGTTTTTATCAATAAAGTTTTTTGAAACTTTACGTAGTATTTTTGTGCTTTCTGAAATTGATTTATTACCATTTTGAGAATTACTTTCTTCATTTGGTTTTGGTAAGTATGGCTCTATAACCAAAGGTTCTTTTGAAGAAATATTGTTCTTTTCTTTAATTTTCTCATATAAGTCTTTACCACCACTTTGCAATTCTTTATCAGAACCAGGCGCTTTACATGCAACAACTACTCCTGCACTTAATACTAAAGCCATAGCTGTACCGAAAATTAATTTCTTATTTTTTTTCATAATTATCCTTTCAGATTGTTTATTATATTATATATAATAAAGCGAAATAATTAACTTCATAAATAATAACACATTTTTAAATATTTACAAATACGATAATTGTATACTAAACTAAGGTTAATTTTTTAGTAATTTTTTATAAAATTTTTCAGTTTTTTTTAAATAAAAATCAATTTTTTGGCACTAACCAAATGTGAAAACTTTCCCACAAAAAGCTTAAAAAATCAATTTTTTATAAAACGAATATAAAAAATGAGTAAAATAATATGAGATATATAGTAAATATATCTTTATTTACAAAAAATACAATACAAAATAAATAAAAACATTAATAAGAGGTTAAATATTATGAGGTTTAAAACAATATGATTTAAAGGATTAGCAATATCTTTACCATTAGTTGCAATAGCAACTACAGTTATAAGTTGTGGCGCTAATACTAATGGTACAAATAAAAATAAGGAAAATGTAGATAACAGTTTAAATACCGAAGATAAATTAGATAGCAAAGATACTCCTGCAGAAGGTGGTGCGACAACTGATACTGAAAATCCAAAACAAGAATCGGGAGAAGAAACTCCACCAACAACCGGTAACGACAATCCAAAACAAGATTCTGAAGGAACAGAAACTTCTGGCGGGAAAAATACTAAAACTCCATCAACAATTGATACTGAAAATCCAAAACAAGATTCTAAAGAAACAAAACAAGAATCGGGAGAAGAAACTCCACCAACAACCGGTACCGACAATCCAAAACAAGGTTCTGAAGGAACAAAACAAGAATCGGGAGAAGTAACTCCACCAACAACCGGTACCGACAATCCAAAACAAGATTCTGAAGAAACAGAAACTTCTGGTGGGAAAAATACTAAAACTCCACCAACAACCGGTACCGACAATCCAAAACAAGGTTCTGAAGGGGAACAAAACAAGAATCGGGAGAAGAAACTCCACCAACAACCGGTACCGACAATCCAAAACAAGATTCTGAAGGAACAAAACAAGAATCGGGAGAAGAAACTCCACCAACAACCGGTACCGACAATCCAAAACAAGATTCTGAAGGAACAGAAACTTCTGGCGGGAAAAATACTAAAACTCCATTAACAACTGATACTGAAAATCCAAAACAAGATTCTGAAGAAACAAAACATGAACCAGAAACAGATGATAAAAAAGATGAAACTAATGTGGAACAACCTGAAGAAGATCTTAAAAATGAAATTAATGAAATTAAAAATTACATAAATAGCGAAAATCAAAAATTAGACGAAATATTTCAAACTCAAAAAGAGAGGGTAACTTCTAAATTAAATGATTTTAATTTAGAAGGTGATAAAACAAGAGAAGAATTGACAACTATGAGAGACGAAATTTCAACATTTAAAACAAATTTTGTCGAATTCATTAAAAAAACAACTTCTATAAAAGAAATTATCGCATCTAGTGATGAATATCAAACATTAAGTCTTGATGAGTTATCAAATAAATTTAAAGATGAATCTAGTGCAATTACTATTAAAATTGATGAATTAGATAAAAAAACAGATTATATTAATGATAAAAAAGATACATTTTTTAATTGAGAATTAAATGAAGGTACATATAGTAAAAATTCAAATAAGGAAAGATATACAAATAATCCTGAAATTCAAGAAAAATTAAATGAAACAACAGGACTTAAAAATATGTTTGCTGCATTATTAGGTTATGATGGAAATTACTCTGATCTATATAACAAAGATGGTTGAATAATTAAAAAAGAAAATTTAAGTTCGGCTTATGATAATTGAGATTGAAAATATAAAGATGGTTATGAATTTAATGAAGGATTACATCCAAGACTTTTAGAAAATTGACTAATATTTAATTGAGATTTTAACGACCGTAATCCAAAATTTGGTGATGATAATAATCAAATTAATATTAAAATAAATGAATTATACAATGAACTTGTAAATACAAATGATTTAGAAAAATTTAAGAAAGCACAATTTGATGGGTTAGCAAGTAGAGTTAGTCATTTTAACAAATTAATAAAAAATCCAGAACAAATGACTGAAGAAAAGACAAAAATGGCGAAAGAATATTCAGAAGCTTACTTGTCATCATATTTAAACTTAGCTATTGAAAAATATGAATCTAAAAAAATATTAACTGAAAAGTTAGAAAAACTTACAACAAATATAGAAACTTTAAAACAAGTTAATGATTTCTTAAACGAAACTAGTGTTAAAGATCAAGCAACAGAAACTCAACAATAATTAAATGACATTCACAACAAATGTTGTGAATTTTTTATATTAATAATTTATAATTATTTTACTAAAGGTTAAATTAAGGAGAAATACATATGGATAAAAGAACAGAATCATTTAAACAACGTTTAATTAAATATCTTGAAATTGATGCGATGTCAAGATATGAAGAACCGGTTGCAGAAGAATTAAGAAATAATATAATAAAAGAACAATTTGAAGTCATAAGAGATAAATTTGGTTCAATTATTTTTCATAAAAAATCAAATAATCCGAATGCACCTAAAGTTATGATAGCTGCACACATGGATGAAATCGGATATATAGTAAGAAGTATAGATAAAAAAGGTCAGTTATTATTAAGTCCTATCGGCGGAATATGAGCTTCTACAATAATAGGAACAAAAGCTAAATTAGTTACAAGTGAAGGTGAAAGTATGATTGGCGTATTTGGGCACACAAGTATACACATCATGGAATCTTCAAAAGTGTCAAAAGCTATAACAAATGATGAAATATATGCTGACTTCGGTTTTAAAAATAAAGAAGAAGCTATTGAAAATGGTGTTGAAATTGGTGATAGAGTATATATTTCAGGTGAAACAATTTTATTCAAAAACCAAGATTTAGTTGGCGGAAAAGCTATGGATAACCGTGCCGGTGTTACTATTTTGGAATTTTTAGCTAATCAAGTTGCTTATTTATATTTAGACATAGATTTATATTTAGTAGGAACAGTACAAGAAGAGGTTGGAACGCGTGGAGCCAAAACTTCAGTTTCAATGATTAATCCAGATATCGCCATCGCTTTGGATACAACTTCTTCGCATGATACAATTGGAACAATTGAAGGTACAACAGCTTTATTTAAAGGTGCTGCTCTTAGGGTTAAAGATGGCGGAACATTAATGGATACTAAATTAGTGCAATTTATATTTAATTTAGCAAAAAAACATAATATTAATGCTTATAAATTTGTAGCCGCAGGCGGAGGAACAGACGCTAAAGAATTACAATACGCTCAAGGCGGAGCTGCAACAATTACTTTATCTTTACCACAAAGATATTTACATAGCCCAATTGGTGTTATAGCAATTTCTGATTTACTAGCAACACTTGATTTATTGGATAATTTTGTAAAAGAAATGAATCAAAATATTTACCAAAAAGAAATTAAATATTCATAAAAAACTCATTTTATGTCTAAAAATACTTAATTTTTTCATATAATTTAAAATATATTAATATATGATAAAATAATATTAATAAACACAATAAAGGAGAAAATATGATCGAACTTAGTGGAGGAGCATTAGCCGGAATAATAATCGGTTTAATAATTGGGATAGGTTTTGCGGTAGGTTTAACAACATTCTTTTTAACTAAAAAAATGTTCGAAAAACAATTAAAAGAAAATCCACCAATTAATGAAAAAATGATTCGTATTATGTTCTCACAAATGGGACGTAAAGCGAGTGAAACACAAATTAGACAAATAATGCGTTCAATGCAACAACAAAAATAAAATTCATTATTTAGTTAATGAGTTTTTTAATTTAAAAGGAAATATGAATTTAGTTATAAAATTAAAAAGATTTTTTAGAAGAAGTTTTATTAACAACTTCTTTAGTAATATAATTAGGTGAAGAAATAAAATACCACAATTAAAATATATTTTATTATCTTATATATTAATTATTTTTATTTTTAGTTTATTGTTGTGAAGCCCGGTTACGCAAACAAATCCAAGTGAGAATTGAACAAATGCCACTTCGTATGTTAATGCATTATTTACAACAGCTAGCGCTTTTAGTGATACAGGATTAGCTGTTTATGATACCTTTAGTCATTGAAATATGCTCGGACAATCTATAATAGCAATTTTAATTTTAATGGGTGGTGTTGGTATATTTGCACTAAAATTCTTTGTTTTAGGTTATCTTTTTCAACGAAATAATAGTTCTGTTATATCGGTTAAGATGCTCCAAAGTGAACGTGGTAGCGCAAAGTTTAATCAAACTACAAAATTAGTTATTTACTCTGTTAAATTTTTATTAATAACCATATTAATATCTGGTTTTCTAATGAGTTTTTACTTTTATTTTGTTAGTCCTATACAAACTAAAGGTATTGAATTGTTGTTAACTGATGCTAGTGGTCAAAAAAAATATATCGATCCAACAGGAGATTGATCTCTTGCATTTAGATTTGGTTTTTTTCACACCATTTCAGCAATTAATAATGCAGGATTTGACATTATTTCTGGTAATTCTTTATTACCATATTATCAAAATTATTTTTTACAAATTTGATTTATTATTTTACTAATAATAGGAGGTATAGGTTACCCCGCATTATACGATATAAAACGTTATATTAGACATAAATTGAATAAAAATAAAGAAAAATATCGTTTTACTTTATTTACAAAAATATCTATAATTTCTTATTTTTTAATTTTTGTAGTTGGTTTAATTATGATTTTATCTTTTGAATTAACTAGTTACGGGCTAAATGATTTATGAAATAAATATTATATACCTAGTGAAAATTTTAAAGATTATTTAGAGTGATTAAAATATAGTAAAAGTAATTCAGTTATGGCAAAAGAGATGTTGAGTGATAATTTTGATTCTTCAAATTTAGAAGGAATTCATAAACAGATATGAGATCTAATCAATAAAGTAGATTCAAAAGGAAATTCTTTAAAAACCTTTTTAGATTATGGTCATTTATATGGTTCAAAATTTGATCGTATATTTGCATTGGTATTTTCTGCATTCTCAACAAGAAGCGCCGGATTTGCAACTATTAATATGAGACATTTAACACACGGAAGCAGTATTACAATAATTATTATGATGTTTATAGGTGCTGCACCTTCCTCAACTGGTGGTGGAATTAGAACAACAACATTTGCAATTTTAATATTAACTATCTATTCAGTTTTAGTTGGTAATAGTAGAGTAAGGATTTTCAAACGCTCGATTGAAACTAAAACAGTGTTTATGTCTACACAAGTTTTTGTTATTGCTTTATTATTATTAATTGTTGCTACAATGTTTTTAATAACATCTCTCGATACATATGGAGGTTTAATACCAACATCAGAGTTGTTAACGGAAAAAGATGAATTAAACATATATAGAGAAAACTATCAAATTGAACATTTACTATTTGAAGTTGCTAGTGCTTTCGGTACAACAGGATTAAGCTCAGGAATTACTAAAAATTTAAATAATTTTTCAAAAATTATGATTATACTTATAATGTTCATTGGACAATTCGGAATTTCATCAACTTTATTAGTTTGAAAGAGAAAAAAATCTAAAGATAGAAATTATGAATATATTGATTCTGATGTAGCGATAGGTTAGGAGAAAAATGAAATTAAAATATTTAGATGACATAGCCGTAATCGGATTAGGTCGTTTTGGTCAATCCGTTGTAGATCAGCTTTTAAAATTAGGTAAAAACATCACAATAATTGATAAAAGTGAAGAACGACTAAAATTATACGAAGAAGATGCTGATAATATCTTAATTGGTGATGCAGCAGAAACTAAATTTTTAAAAAGTATTGATATTGATAAAATCGGTACTGTTGTTGTTGCTGTACCTAATAATATAGAAATAGTTGCAGCTCTAATCGAGATGAAAGTTCCTAACTTAATAGTTAGAGCTACAAGTAGAAGGCATGCGAAAGTATTAAAATTAATTGGAGCGCACGTTATTATTAGGCCCGAATATGAAGCCGGAAAGCGTGCTGCACTTATTTCTGCCAATACAAATTTTCTTAGATATAGCGAAAATTTACAAGAGTTAGGCGATGATTTTGTGCTTGGTACTACACAAGTAAAAAATCCGGATTTATTTGATAAAAAAATTAAAGATTTATCTTTAAATCAACGTGGTATAACAATTGTTTTAATTAAAAATAAATCTAAAAACGCTAGACCTACAGGAGATTCTTTATTAAAAAAAGATGATCTTATTACTGTAATCGGAGAAATCCAAGATGTAACGCAAGCGTTCCAATGATTTAATAAAGAATAATGAAACTTAAAAAGACGTAATTTAGGCGTCTTTTTTTATTTTAATTTGTGAAAATTAACCATAAAATCTTAAAAAAACAAAAAAATACTATAAAAAAAATTATTTGTGTGTATAAGTGGTAAAATATTATTGGATAGTGGGAGGAAGTGGTAAAAATGTTAGGACAACAACTAAGAAACATTGATTCCAAAAATCGAGTGGTATTGCCCCCTGTTTTTAAAGAAAAATTGGGTGATGAATTTATACTTACGATTGGTTTTGATGGTAATGCAGAATTAAGAACAAAAGAAGCTTTTAATGAATATTTAAAATTATTTGAAAATAAAAGTTTTTTTGATAAAAGTGTCCGTAATTTAACTAGATTAATTATGGGGAATGCATTTGAAATTAAATTAGATTCAATGAGTAGAATTAGTTTACCTAAAAAAATTATCGAAAAACTAACTATCCAAAAAGAAGTAATTTTTGTCGGTGTAGGTTCAATGGTTGAACTATGATCTAAAGAAATGTTTGAAGAATTTGAAAACCAATATAATCCAGATGATTTATCAAAATTAGCACAGGAAATTTCAACTTTAAATGAACGATAGTAAAGAACATTACCCCGTATTATTAAAAGAAACAATTAGTTCGTTAAATATAAAACCTAATGGTATATATGTGGACTTAACTCTTGGTATGGGTGGACATTCTTCTGAAATTTTAAAACATTTAACAACTGGACATTTATATTCGTTCGATAAAGATTCATTTGCTATTGAAAAGTCTTACGAAAGATTAAGTAAAATATCAAATAACTTTACCCTAATTAAAAGTGATTTCAAAGATATAAAATCAAAGTTAGAAGAATTGAATATATATAAAGTGGATGGTATAATAGCTGATTTAGGTATTTCGTCTCCTCAAATCGATAACAAAGAAAGAGGTTTTAGTTACAACAAAGACGCACAACTAGATATGAGAATGGATCAAGAACAAGAACTTGATGCTAAATATATAGTTAATCAATATTCACAAAGTGATTTGGAAAATATACTATGAAAATATGCTGATGTTAAACTCTCAAAAAGAGTTGCGAAGGCTATTGTAGATAATAGACCAATTAATGGCACTTTAGAACTTGTTGAAGTAATAAAAAGTGCTTATCCAGCGGCATTATTAAGGCAAAAAAATCCTGCAAAAGCTGTTTTTCAAGCTATCAGAATTGAAGTTAATAATGAACTAAGTTCATTAGAAACGATGCTGAGTGATGCTATAAAATTACTTAAGCCTAATTCAACACTATCAATAATTACTTTTCATTCGATCGAAGATAGAATTGTTAAAAACTTTTTTAAGTCACTGACAATATCGAAAATACCTTCAAAACTACCAATTATGGAAGTTAAGAAGTATCAAACTAGACAAATTTCGCCATCAAAAAGTGAAATTGAAGAAAATAGGCGCTCAAAAAGTGCTAAATTAAGAATCATAACAAAAAATGAATAACATCGTGTGGGAGGGTATTATATGTATTACAAAACTTTTATAAGTTTTAAGATAAATAAGGATAATATCATCCTTTCAGTTATTCAACAAATTGATAAAAATTATATTCAAGTCGAATCAGAAAAGAAAATAGAATATAATAATTTCTTAAATGATTCGTTATCTATAATTGAACAAAATTTGATTAATCTATTAAAAAAATATCATAAAAATGACAAAAAAATTAATTTAATATTCTCCGATCAAATTTTTGATTACAAATACAAGCATCAAATAAATATTATTAATGATAATAATGTATCAATAAATGATAAATTAGTAATTTGTGAAAATGAAGTTTTATTAAATGAAAATGTATACAAATATAAATTATATTTTGATGATGGTTGAACAAAAGAGTACAAAATTTTACCAATTGATAAAAAACATTCTTCAGCAGAGGAATATAAATCAAGATTATATATAAACACAAATCAAAATACAAAAAATTATTTTATTAAGCTTAAAAATATATTAAATGCATTTAAACAAACTAAATGACAAAATTATTATTTCTATTTGGAAAACCAATTGTTAGCTAATAAACTTTTACCTTATAAAGGTAACCAAATAATGGTTCATGTATTAAGAGATAAAATATTACTAAATATAGTCAAAAATGGAATTATATATGCTGAAAAAATAATAAATAATGGAACTGATTTATTATTTGAAAATAGCAAACTACAAAATATTGATAAAAATATTTTAGATTCAAGATTAAATTCAATTCTTGATAAAAAATTCCATCAACAATTTATAAACTTTGATGAAATAAATAGTATTTTAGAAAATAATATTAGCAAACTTTACATAGCTTTAGATTCTTATATAAAAGCATTCATCCTTAAATTAATTAAAAATGCAAAAAAAGCTAAAATTTGATTGCATTCTGATAACAATAATTTATTACCTTATTGAGTTGTGTCGCTTAAAAATAAAAATGACGATTTTTATTCAAATTGTGATTTCAATTCTTTATTTCCATATATTAGAAACGAACAATTTAGTTTAATTAGTGATTTAGACTTTTCATTTCAACAAGCTGTTTTAGCTTCAAATAACAATGAAATAGATGATTATTCGCATTTGCAAACCATAACAAGTGAGTTTAATATAGAAAAAGTAAAAAATAAACCCTTCCTTACAGTATTTAAATCTTGATTTTCTATTAATAAATAGACTTATATGAAACAACATAAAACTTTAGTTATAAATTTTGGTAAAGAAAGCATTCAAATAGTAGATCATTTAATCAAAATAAATTCATTAATAAAAGAATTTGAATATATTGCAATTGATAGCGATTTCGAAACATTAAATAATACTAAACTAGAAAATAAAATATTGGTTAATAATTGAAAATCTGATCAATTCATCAATTATTTGCACCTAGAACCATTTATTATTGGTTCAGATACAATATTTTTATTAGTTAATTTAAATGCTGCAAATTTATTAGCAGTAAAAGAATTTGTTTCGCTCCTTTCATCTTTAAATAAAAAAGTTAATTTAATTTCATTTTATAATCACTCCGATTTCGATCAAATAAAAAAACATTTTTTTAACGAAATGTGTTCTATATATTTGATAAATAATGAAAACTATCAAGAACAATTAGAATTTTTTAATGAAGAAGATATTTTAAAATTAAAATCTATTATAGTAAATGATTATTTAAAATTTTATTATCATATGCATAATAATAACTATATAGAAGATAAAGAAAACATTTTTAATAAGTTTAATAATTCGAATAAAATAAACATTATTACCGCTTGAGCTTTTGGTTCGAGAAGAGTTACTAAAATTTTAGATAAATTATTGAAATATAAGGATAGTTTTTTTGATAATTTAAATCAAGCAATAGTAGTTATTGAACATAGTTCTGATTTTACGCTTGATGAATTATATATATTAAAAGAAAATTTAAAATCTAAATTTAATTTAGAACCTAAATTAATTCTTGTAAAAAATAATGACACTAAAATCAAACTTACGATTTTTATGAACGCAGAATATAAAAATATTAATGAACAAAAAGATATTTTGGATGAGCCTATGCAATTTATTGAAGAAATTTCGTATAATTTAACTGATGCAAATGGCTTTGAAGAAGATGATTTTATCATAAATTATGATGATAACGAAGGAAAAGAACAAATAATAATTGATTATAACGATACTTCAGATATTGAATTTTAATAAGAATATTTAGATTTAATGAGAGTTAGATTAGTAATAATTACTTGATGTTTCGAAGAGTAATTAAAAATAATTTAATTGTTAAAAACTCACAGCCTTTATAGCTGCGAGTTTTTAATATTATTGCCACGTTATATTTTTATTTTTTCTATTTTAAAAATAAATAATATATTTAAATTTTATAAAAAATACTTTTTCCCCTATATAATATTAGTTTTTGCTTATAAATTATTTTATTTAAATAGTTAAATTTCATTATAATATAGTTAATCAAATAAAGAATAAACAAAAATTAAGGGAGAAAATTATGAAAAAATTACTAGCTATTATAGCTTCAACGTTTCCTATAATAGCGCTCAGTTCATGCGTTGGTCAATCTCCGCAGGTAAACGCAGATGAGCCTAATAATGAAGATAAATTAGGAATTGAAAAATTAAATGTATATGAAGATTTAGATTTTAATAATATTAAAGATTCTATTCAAAATACTTTTGAATTAGATCCAGAAACATTAGAATACAAGAAAACTCAATTTAATTCATTTCTTGATGATATAAAACAAACAGCAGAAGATGAAAGTCCTACCTTTTATTTTAACAGAAATGCTGGTCAAGTTTGAAACACAAGTATGCAACATGCTATTGCTACTTTAAATTATTCTAATAAAATCAAAAACGATAAAACAAAGATTGTTTATGTAGGTGATCAGGATGTTTTAGAAGAAAACAAAAGATTTAATTTAAATTATTTACAAGAAAAATATAAAAATAGTATTAAATTAGAAAATCACCAATTAAATGTCGCAGATGGTAAATTTTCATATGTATATAAAACAGAAATTTTGGACTACTATGATACTTTAGAAAATTATAGAGTTATACCAACTAAAACATTTTTAGAATATGTTTTTAAACCGTTTTTAAAAGCGAATAAAGAAAACAAGTTTAACGTAGTTATTCCAGATATTTCATTTACGGGTTTACGTCCAGATGCTAGAGAGTATTTGTTAAAACATGCTAAAAAAATAGTTATTATCTCAGATGGTAATGCACAACTAGCTAAATTTATTCCGGAATATTTTTATTATGTATCAAATAAAAAAGAACCCGAAGATATAAAAAATATAGAACAAGCTTTTGATACAAAAAATGGAATTAATAAATTTAACGCAAGGGAATATTATAGATTAAAAGAAAAAGTTAAAATTTTTAATTTTCAAGGTAATTATAGTGTTAGTCTTAACAAAATATTTGATAAGTTAGGTAAATCATGGGCTAAGATTAATGTTAATTCATATCCTACAAGTTTAAATAAATTAGAAAAAGAAGGATGGTTAAAAGGAACTGATTATCTTAAAGATATTTTAATAGTCAATAATTTAATGAAAAATAGTACTGATAGTACTCCGAAATCATTAAAGGATTTGATGGTTTTAAATAGTGATAAATATGATGCTAATAAAAAGAATATGGTTTTTATGGGTTCATCTCTTTTTAGAAATGGTGCTTATTCAGAAAATAAAAAATTGAGAGATAAAGCAATAGCGTATTTTGCAAAAATCGAAGAACTTTATCCTCGTAGTGAATATAATTATCTTTTTAAATTACATCCATATTATAAACCAAACCAATCATTAAATTATGTTAAAATGCTTCTTGGTAAAGATGATGTTTCTGATTATATTATTTTAGACCCTTCTGTTTCGTGAGAAAACATGTTATCTCTTGACTATTCTAATTTAGAAAATAATAGTGGTGAATCTGTTTTATTTAAAAGACAAAATGATAAAATAATTCCTAATATGAAATTATTTACACTTCAAGCAACAACAACTGTCTTAATGTCTACAATGCAATTTATCGAACAAACACTTGATGGTTACGATTCGCTTGATTCAAAGCGTGAAGTTGTTGATCCAAGTATTATTCCTTTAAATGAAGAGATAAATATAATCAATCGAGAAAATGAAGATAAAAAAGACTATTATAAAATAAATTACAATAATTTATATGGTATTTATAAGTGAAATTTAACAAGTAATGATTTTTATCCTATTACCGAATTTAAACCACTAAGTGAGTTTTTAGAACAAAAGAAAAAGAACTAATTATTAAAAACCTATATCAAGTTAATGGTATAGGTTTTTAATATATTTTTATCTTAATTTTAGTTTAAAGTTATTTGCACATATTTATTTCATTTTTTATATTTGTAATACATTTTTTTAAAATTTAATGACGAAAAACTGTAAATATAAATTATTATATGTCAATTTAGCAAAACACTTATTTGCAATCCTAACCATTTTGCTTGTGACAATAATAGTTTTTATGTTTTAAAAGATAGCGAAAAATACAAAATAACGTAAATACTTCACAAGATGATTTTAAGTTTAAAAAGAAACCTCTATTAGAAAATAAGAGATGTAAATATAATGAAAAAATATACTTAAAGTTGATAATAATAAAATACGTTCTGATTATTTAAATGTATAAATTGATAATAGAGTTAATAAATAACCGGACGATTCAAACTAAAGCCAAAAATATTCATAGTTAGTTAGCTAAAAACCACAAATTTTGTAAATAGACATTTAAAGAAAAAATCGGTTTATTTATAAAACTAATAAGTAGTATTATAAAGAATATAAAAAATAAGCTTTAATAAGCTTAAAAAGCAAAAATAATAAACAAGCATTTTTACTTTTTATTTTTATACATAAAATAATTAGTATTAAATAATTTTATTTTTTAAAAATTGTTATAATAATATTACTTATGAAAATAATAGCTAGCAATAAACAAGCTTTTAGAGACTACGAAATATTAGATCGTTTAGAAGTAGGAATATCTTTATTAGGGTGAGAAATAAAATCTGCACGTGCTTCTCAAGTATCTTTAGATAACGCTTTTTGTTCTATTTATAAAAATGAACTTTATTTAAAAGAATCTTTTTTTAAACAGTATATGTTATTTAAAGCCGAACCAACACGTGATAGAAAATTGTTAGCTCATAAAAACGAAATTCGTAAGTTAAAACATAAAATGGAGACTCAAAAATTAACTATAGTACCACTTAAATTTTATTTTAACAAGCAATCTAAATTAAAATTAGAGATTGCATTAGCGCGTGGTCTTAAAAAATACGATAAGAGAGAAAAAATACGTAAAGAAGAAGCTCAAAACAAAATTAAATCAACAATTAAATTTTATTAATTGGGGGTATAATGGTTTCGACATATATAGGTTTTATTATATTGCAGTAGTGTTG
Source organism: Mycoplasma sp. CSL10137 (assembly GCF_017116845.1). Lineage (NCBI taxonomy): Bacteria > Bacillati > Mycoplasmatota > Mollicutes > Mycoplasmatales > Mycoplasmataceae > Mycoplasma > Mycoplasma sp. CSL10137. The sequence continues at coordinate 104,530 of NZ_JAFIRE010000001.1, forward strand.
AGGACTATAATCTCTACTAGGCTTTTTAAACGGAAACGATAAAAAAGAAAACGAAGAATTTAACTTTTCTTCACCAGCGTTTTACGCTAACTCAAATCTTGCATTCGCTTAATATTTAGCGTCAAGTTGTGTTTATGCAACTCCTTTAGTATAAACATAGGTTTTAAAGGATAAAATAAAAGGGTGGTGTCTTTTATTTGAAATTCACTATTTATTTTAAGAATGAGGAATTTTGTTAGTTTAATTACTTAAAATGAATTATTTGCCTCTTTAAAAAATATTCAAAACTAAATAAACTGTAGAAGTATGATAATAATTTATGTGTGGACACGGGTTCGACTCCCGTTACCTCCACCATTTTTTTACATCTTTTTAATGTGGTATTAATTTCACATTTTAACCTAAAAATCGAATAAATTAATAAATTGATATATAATATATTTGCCTTTAGTGAATAAAGGCAAAATTGTTTTATAAATTAAAATCATATTATTATTCTTTCTGTATTGTGTATTATCCTTTTTATTAATATAATGTGTTATATTATTTTGTCCTACTTTGCGGTACTAATGCTTACTGACTACATATTACATAGAATATTCAAATTATAATATAAGTACATAGTTGACTTCACTATGTACTTTTTTATTTAATTTTTAATTAAAAAACACAATAATGTTATTTATTGTGTTTTGCATAATTATTTTTTATTTTTCTTTTTGAAGAATATTACTGCAATTCCTGCTAATATTAATGCACCTAGTGAACCTAGAATTCCACCAACTATCGCACCTGAACTGCTTTTTGGAGTATTTTTGTTTTTGATTTCTTTTGTATTTGGCTTTTCAACATTAGGTTGATTTGTTGAAGTATCGGAAGAATTTGCTGTTTCGTTATTTTCGTTGTTTGTTTCAGGTTCTCTTGTATCGTTACCATGTGAAATATCCGGAACTAATGATTCGTCAATATCATCGATAATATCTTCTGTTGTATCAGCGTTGTTTGGATCAATTTCAATAATTTTTGAACGTAATTCACTATATTTTGTATCTATTTTATCAATTAATAATTGAATACTTTCTTTTGTAGCATCATCTTTATTAACTTCTTGCTCAGTTTCGTCGATTAATTCTTGCATTTGTTGAGTTAATTCTGGGAAACGTAAGTAGTATTTATCAATAAATTTATACCCTCTTTGGTCTTTATGTATTTCGTATTTTCTTGTCAATTGACCTTTTTCGGATGCAACTAATTTTGAAAATAAGTCATTAAATTCTTTATCTAAATTATTAAACTCTTCTACACTAGTGTTTGAATCACTTAATTTTTGTTTCATTTGATCAACTTTTTCTTTTAAAACATTATATGTTTCAGAAGTATAATTATCAGATTTTAGTGAATTAAATTTACTAATATCTAAAGTTACTGATTGTTTTTTATATGGTAAAGTAACTAATTTAGATTTTTTATCATTGTATTCTGCTTCAAGAGAATTTACTATTTCTTCAGTTAAATTATCTTTATCTTTTAAAGCTTCAACGATTTGATTTACTACAAATTGATATGCGTTAAACGATTCTGTTGTGTATAATTCATCTTCATTTGAAAGCAGATTTGTCATTATTTGATCTAATCTATCTGAATCAAATTTAGTTCTTGCACTTGAAGAAATTTTTTCTAAAGAGTTTTTAATAGAATCTATAGTTGATTGTCTAATTTGTTGAGATTTTAGTGTTTCTTTAGCGATTACTTCTAATAAATCATAACTATCTTTATCTGCTTTAATTCATGTTTGGTAGTTTTCTGGTTTTGCATTTACCAAGTTTTGTAATTGTTCTTTATTAGTTTCTTCTGTTTGTTTTTTAGAGATTGGTATTATTTCAACTATAGAAGGTGTTTTATCTTGTCATGAAATATCGAATGATACAACTTTTTCATTTACTAATAAAGGAATTTTAAATTCTACAATGTTATTTGTTAATTTACCTAACTCTTTTTCTGAGTATTGTTTTGTCGAAGTGTTATATACTCTAACTTTAACGGTTGAACCAGAATTGTCACCTTGTGTAATAATTCTTACATCGGCAGCATCATATCTTCCTTTATTAACAATATATGTTAGGTTTCCATTTTTGTTTGCTGGTGTATAGTAACTACTTAAGTTACCATCGATTGTCTTGTCTATTACGTGAGCCGCATCTGTTTCAACGTAATTTGTACCAGTGAATTTAGGGTTTGAGTTTAAGCTAATGTATTCAAAGTCATTTACAACTATCTCATTAAATAATAAAGCACGAGTTGGATAATTTGCTTTAACTAAAAGTTTAATATATCTAGCTTTTGCGTTTTCGATATTTGTATTACCTCATCATCTTACATTTGGGTAGTTCGAATCATTTTCACCTGAATTTATTTTAGATAAATTTGATTCTCTATCTGCATCAGTAACATCGTCACCTATTGTAAATGCTAATTTTCAATCTTTAGGATTATCACTATATGTTGTTGAATATAATACATCTAAATCTCTTGGATAATCAGCTGTACCGTCTGTTGCGTATAATTTAAGTGATCTTAAATCGATTTCTTTACCTAAATCATATACTGCAACATTTCCTTTGGCAGGATTACCACCAAATTTAGTTGTAGTATTAACGTTTCGATCAAATTCTTTATGAGAATGTCTTTGATCTCCTCACCCTTGGTTAATTGCAATATCTGATTTAATTAATTTTCCAAATACTTTTTCTCCTTGTAAAACAAGGTTTAATAGTTTAAAATTAAAGGTTTTAGATTCTGTTTCAGATGTATTTTTGAATCTAATAAATCTAAATCCCAATGAACCTTTTAATGTGCTAAGGTCATCTATTTTTGTTCATGTGTATCCGTCTTTAGAATATTGCAATTCAACTCCTGGTATTTTGTCGTATTCTCCTGTAACGCTGCTAAATTCTAATATATCTTGAACGTCGATACCTATTTCTTTACCTGCTTCAAGTGTTAGTTCGTGTGATTGGCTAGGTTCAGATTCGTGTAATAATTGGAAACCTGTACTTGATTTAGTTGTTCCAAATCCTTCTGTATTACCATTTTTAAGAAGATATTTATTGTCTAATGCGGCTGAATCGTTTCCGACTTTAAATGTACCAATTCTTCATCAAACATTTCTATTTGTATTATTTTTAACTCTAATTCTTTTTGCTTTTACATTGCCTGTAAATGTTTGTGATTTATCGCTGTTACCGCTTTTTTCTCCAAATTTTTGTCATTGTCCATTCTCCACTTCGTATTGAATATCAAAATTTGTTAATATATCACCGCCTGCAGAATTTCCTTGTTGTAATAAAACTTTTGTAATTGTTCTGGGTTCAGGTAATGTAAAAGTTAATGTTGCATCAACTGAAATAGCGTCATTAGACGGAGCTCCTTGGTAGTTTTTTGTTCAAAATTCAGTGGCTTGATTATTGTCAAAAAGAACGTTTGGATTTGTATTTTGATTAGTTGTTCTTACTTCTCTATTTCCGCCGTGTTGTCCATCGTATTTTAGATCTGTATATCAACCGTTTTCTAAGTTAGTTTCTTTAGGTTGGTTAATTACTAAATTAGTAACACGTAGTCATGCACCAAAATTTTCACTTTGGTTATTAACAACTCTAACACCAACAACATTTTCTATGTTTATGTTTTCTATATATACTGGTTCGAAAGGACCGTTTACGTCATTTCTTGTTATATTTGTTTGTCCGTTAAGATCGGTTCATTGACCATCTTTTGTTTTATATTGAACTTTAAAGTTTTTAAAGTGATCGTTTCTATCTCCCATTTTAATAAATAATGTTTTTAAAGTAAATGGTGTTGAAGCATTTGCTCCAAAATAATCACCTTGAACAAATTTTGAATCAGTTCCATCGTGTGCAACTTTTCAAATTTGTTGTTTTTGATTTGAATAATCAAAAATATCACCCGCAGGGCTGTCTACTTGAACAGTTCTGTTTGTTTCAAATTCAAATGTTAGTTTATCCGGAATCAATAATTCTGAGTATTTTTTAGATAAAGCAGCTTGAAGCGATCTAATAAATGGTTGAATATGTTGAACACCTACTTCTGCAATTTCAAAGTGATCTAAATATCAGAATTTATGTGTTTTAGATTCTGAAATTTTATTTAAAGCTTGATTGTAATGGTCTATAAAATTAAATGTGTCTTTAGCTTTATAATCTTTTAAGGCGTCAATATATAATGAAACACCTTTTGATAATTCTTCGAATGATTTAAGTCAATAAATAATTTGCTCTTTCATTTTTTCGTTAGATTTACCGTTTAACATAATATTTGAGTATTTGTTTAAATCATTAAAAATTGTTTGAATTTCGTTTAATTCTTCATCAGTATATGAGTCATTATTTAATTTAGATTTAAATTCATTTAGTTTATCTTTAATATCTACTGATTCTTGCAATGCTACAACACGACCATCCATATTTTGATTAATCATGTGTTTTGATAATTCTCTAAATGCGTTTGACTCTTCATCATCATGTTGTTTGTTAGCTAAAACATATTTAAATGATGCTTCGTAAGATTTCTCTGCTTCATCATCTGTTTGTCAAATATTTCAAGTGTAATCGGCTCCACCAAAAATTGCAACTCTAGAAGGTTGTGATTGTTGCATAGGGTTAAAGATAACACCTTCGATTTTTGAAGCATCAACATTTCTGTGTAAGAATTCTTTATATCCACCTAAAATTAAATGGCTCTTTGAGTTATCAGAACAAGGCCAGTTAATTCATAACATAGGTCCTCTACCAACATTTTGAGTAAATCTATTAGTAAAATCTTGTGATATTTCACCTCAAATTCTACCACCAGTCATTACTATTTGAACTTCTTTAGGGAATGTTCTAAAGTAATCTTGACCATACCCTCCATATTCTTGAACAACATATGGAAGAGTAGTTTTTAATCCTGGATATTCAGGTTGTAACATTTTAAGTCACTCAACAACATCGTCAAGTAATCTTTTTTGCATTTTTTGATTATTATTTCCTGGGAATGGTGTTCCGGCATCATCTGCTAAAATTCCGATTTGACGAACCCCAGCTTTAATAACTTGCAAGAATTTTGCTTTAAGTTGAACTAATGATTGTTCATAATTAGATTCGTTCATTCTTTGTCCAAAAAATGGATGTAAAGTATAAATATAGCGAACCTTTGTTTTATTCCCTGTTTCGGCTAGAGGTTTAATTAAATTTTCAATTTCTTCATCGGTATAAAGTTCTCTTCATTTTGTAGAGTGTTTAGGATCGTTTTTAGGTGCATAGAAATATCCGTTAAGTTTATAGTATGTACCTCATTTCATATAATCAAGTCTATCTTCTAAACTTCATGGATTACCATAGTATCCTTCAATAACTCCACGAGTTGTTACATCTGCATAATCCTCAATTTTAAAGTTTTCAATTTCTCTACCATTTAATTGGTTAAAAATGTGTCAAAGTGTTGTTGCACCATAGAAAGCTGCATCTGTATCTTTTGCTAAAACAGATAAAACATTGTTATTGTTATTAATTTGGTAACTATCTGTTTTTTCGTAAAGTTCTTCGTTTACTTCTGTATTTTGAGATTTAATTAAATTATCTACTAGGTTATCTGCATCACCTTTAATACCTACTAAAATATTTGTTTGACCTTTAACTATATGTTTAGTTATTGTGTATTGTAAGTTCTTGATATCTAATACTTCTTTGAATCTATCAACTGTTGCTTCGTCAATTCCGTTTTCGAAAACTATATTAACATTTTGTGTTAAAAGGTAATTTCCGTCAAGATAATCAATTTTTTGAACTTTAGGATAAATTTCATATGTTTTTCTGTTTGCTACTTGTGTAGGAGAAGTTGTATTTTCTGTTTCTCCAGTTTCAGCCGCACTAATTGAAGCAATTAATCCTGCTGATCCTGCAGCGCTTAAAACATATTTAACTATTTTTTTAATATTCATTTTTATTACCTCATTTGTAAATTTAAATTACATGTTTGCATTAATTATATTAATACATATTAATTAAATCAAATTAATATCTAGCATAATGTTAATGCATTTTATATGCATAAAGATATTTTCATTCTCATATTTATGAATTGTATATGCATCTAATTTGCTAAAAAACATTTTAAAAAAGCCTATTTTTAAACTTTTTTATTAATAAAAATAGAATCTTTTGGTTTTTAATAATAAAAAAGAGCATATTTTATTCATTCACTAAAATAAAAATAGACATTTTTACAAGCCTATTTTTATTAATTTTTTAAAATCTTCTTCAGTTAATAACTTAACATTTAATTTCAAAGCCTTTTCATATTTAGAACCCGGATTTTCACCGTAAAGTAAATATGTAGTTTTCGAAGAAACTGACGAGCTAATTTTGCCGCCATTTTTTTCAATCATTTCTTTAAAATATTCTCTACTTTTACTTAATGTTCCTGTTATTACAAAGTTTAAATTGTCTAGTATATTTGAATCTTGAACTTCTTGTTCATAAATTAAAATACTATCTAAAAATTCTAAAAGATTTCTGTTATCATCTATTTTTATATATTCTCTAATACTTTGAGTAATAATTTCACCTATTGTGTTTATTTGTGTTAATTTTTCTAAATTTATATTGAATAAATCCGTTAATTTTGATATGTCATTAGTTATTAGTTGTGCTACTTGAATTCCTATATTTGGTATACCGATAGAAAATAGTGCTTTAAAAAGTTTAGTAGTTTTTGATACTTCGATTGAATTTAAAATATTATTAAGTTTTTTATTTGTTTTCGATTTAAAACCTGGTATTTGATTTATTTCTTTAGCATATTTTTTTAAATTATATATATCTTTAATGTTTTTTACGTAGCCTAAATCGTAAAATAAACGTATATTTTTTTCGCCTAATGTTTCAATATTCATAGATTTTTTAGATACAAAATGAATTAATTTTTTTATTATTTGTTCCTCACAATTTTGATTTACACAAAATTGATCAACAAAACCTTCTTTTTCTACTAAAATATTGCCACAAGAAGGACAATTTAATATTTTACTAAAAACACCGTTTGTATTTTTTTTATTTAAACCAATTACTTTTGGAATAATTTCTCCTGACTTAATAATTGTGATTTGATCCCCGATATTTACATTTAAATTTCTTATGTATTCATAATTGTGCATAGTAGCATTATTAACGTTTGTTTGATTTAAATTAACTTCATCAAAATTAGCTATATAAGTTATTTTTCCGGTTCTCCCAACAGAGGCGGTTATATTTTTAATGATACTTGTAGCTTCCTGTGTTTCATATTTAAAAGCTATAGCATATTTAGGAAATTTAGAAGTTTTTCCAAGTTGTTCTCAATATTTAATTTGATTTAATTTAATAACATAACCATCACAATCGAACTCAAATTCATTTTTTAGTTCTCTAAAGTTTTCTACAAGTTCAATTAATTGTTCAAAAGAGTCAGCTACCATGATATTCTTATTAGTAGGAAAACCTAAATTGTCTAAAAATTTTTTTACAGAAGACTGTAAATCTATATTATAATCTTGAGCATTTACTAAGTCATATAAAATAATAGATAAATTACGTTCTTTAACAACATTTTTATCTAGTTGTCTAAGTGTACCTGAGGCTGCATTTCTAGGGTTTGCAAAAATCTTTTTATTATTTTTAATGAATTCTTCGTTCAACTTATTATATGTTGATTTAGACATGTAAATTTCTCCGCGAACCTCTAAATCAATGTCCTGATTCAATGAAAGCGGAACACCTTCTATTTGTATAACATTTTCAGTAACATCTTCACCTTCAGTTCCATCACCACGTGTTATAGCTCTAATTAATTTACCTCTAGAGTAGTGCAAAGAAATAGATAATCCGTCAATTTTCGGTTCTAAACAAAAATTGATTTTTGGATTACTTAATGATTTGTTTAAATTATTATAATATCTCAACAAATCATTTTCAGAATAAGCTTTTTCTAAAGATAACATAGGGTTTTTGTGAACAAATTTACTAAATTTATTACTTGCATAGGAACCTAAATTGAGTGTAGGAGAATTTTCTAAAATATACTGAGGATATTGTTTTTCTAATAAAATTAATTCTTGTAAATTTTTATCATAAACTAAATCTTCTACACTTGGTTCGTTGAGTTGGAAATATTCATAATTTCATTTATTAATTTTTTTAACTAATTGCTCAATTTTTAATTGAATTTTTTTATTCTCTTTCATTAGGTTACCTCTAATATTGTTTAATATTTAAATTATATATTAAATATAATTTTTATTATTTTTTGAAAATAAAAATATAAAGTGCAGCCTACATACACTTTATATTAGTGTGTTATAAATATAAGAAATATTTTTTTAAACATAATCACATAAAATATTTAATTTTAAAATTTTCATGATTTTAATTTACTAAAATAAATAACAAACAATAGAATAATACATTAAAGGAGTGTGTGAAGAAAGATAACCTTATTAATAATTTTATGGAATATTTACAACACATAAATAATTTTAACTAGTTGGTTTTATTTTTGGTTAATATAATTATTTTATGCAAACAAAATTTATTATTTTTTTTAAGTAAAAAACTATATATTATATAATTAATAAAAATATTTATATTTAAGGAGTAATATGAAAAAAGTAGTATTAATCGTTATTGATGGTTTAGGTTTAAGAAAAGAAACACAAGGAAATGGTTTCGCATTAGCAAATACACCTACTTTTGATAACTTATTTAAAAATTATCCAAATTCATTGATACAAGCATCAGGTCAATATGTTGGGTTACCTGAAGGACAAATGGGTAATTCAGAAGTTGGACATTTAAATATTGGTGCCGGTACAATTGTTTATACTGGATTATCACTTATCAAGAAAGCTTTAAATGAAGGTACATATAAAACAAACAAACAGTTTGTTAAAGTATTTAATGATGTTAAGGAGAACGATTCAACATTACATTTAATGGGCCTTTTATCACCTGGAGGTGTCCACTCATTAGAAGATCATTTATTCAAATTGTTAGAAGCCGCACATGAATTTGGATTAAAAAAAGTTTCTGTTCACGTTTTTGGAGATGGTAGAGATGTTGCACCTCGTTCAATTAAAGAATCTTTAACAAAATTATTGGAATTAACTGACAAATTTGGTTATAATATAGCTTCTATTTCAGGAAGATTTTATGCAATGGATCGTGATTCTATGTTTGATAGAGTTGAAAAAGCGTACGACGCGCTTTTAGGAAATACAGATTCAAAATTTGATAATATTTTAGAATTTGTCGATAAACAATATGCTTCAGAAATCAGTGATGAATTTTTTGTTCCATCAATAAATTCTAACTTAAGCAAAGAATCTTTTGTTAAAGATGGTGATTCAATTATTTTCTTTAACTTCCGTCCTGACCGTGCAAGACAACTTACACATTTATTCGTTAATTCATCTTTATATGATTTTAAAGCAACTCACCAAGTTAAAATTAATAAATTTGCTTCAATGATGAAATATGAAGGAATTAACACAATTATAGCTTTTGATGAAATGGAAGTAAGTATGCCTATTGGTAGAGCTTTAGAATTAGCCGGAAAAAGTCAATTAAGATTAGCTGAAACTCAAAAATATGCTCATGTTACATATTTTATGGATGGTGGAAATGATATTGAATTTAAAAATTCAAAACGTATAATGGTTGATTCTCTTAAAGTTGAATCATATGCAGATGCTCCACATATGTCTGCTGAAAAAATTACAGATGAATTGTTGGCTAACGCATTAAATTATGATGTTACAATTATGAATTACGCAAACCCTGATATGGTAGGTCACACAGGTAATTTAAAATCTACAATAGAAGCAGTTTCATTTTTAGATTCACAAATTAAGAGAGTTGTGGATTGAGCAGAGGCAAATAATGTGACTGTATTTATTACAGCGGATCATGGTAATGCTGAAATTACAGAAGATCAAAATAATAAACCAGCAACAAAACACACAAGTAGTCCGGTTATGTTGATTACAACAGATAAATCACTTAAATTAAAAGATGGTATTTTAGCAAATGTAGCACCGACAGTTTTAGATTATATTGGCGTAGATAAACCTGTCGAAATGGATCAAGAATCTTTATTAATTAAATAAATAAAAATAGACTAATTTAATTTTGTTAGTCTATTTTTTATTATTTAATAATACTTGCTTATAGTCTTAATTTTCATAAATTATTTCTTTAATATTTTTTTACGTTTTTGTTTTTTGCATATATAATTTTACAAAAATAAAATGTAAAAAACTAAGGAGACATTAAAATATGAAATTTAATAAAAAATATTTTTGAATATTAAGTGGAACAACTTTAGCTTTAACAAGCATCATAATTGGTTCCGCTTTAGGAACAAGGAGTTCTAAACCTAAACAAGAAGAAAAAAATATAGAACAAGAGAGAAAAAAACAATCTAATAATAATTTAAAAAAGAATAGTTCAAATCAAAAAAATATAGAGTCTAAAAAAGAAAAACCAAATATTACAAATAAAACCAAAAACGAAAGAGTCATTGAAAATAAAATAGAGAATAAGAATAATCAAGAAGAGAGTCAAAACACATCAACACAAGCTAAATTTGAAATGAGTAATCTCGAACAAAAACAACCAAATAGAAAAGATGATTTATTTGATGTAGAATTTAAGTCATATAAAATTGCAAATAAACTTGGTTACCCTGCTTCTATTGCAAGTTTCACAAATAAGTCGACAGGATCTATTGATAAAGAATTTCTTTTAAATGATAATAATACTACTTACAATAATAGATGATCTAATTGACAAAATGTAAAAAGAAGTAAAAAAGATTGAGTTGGAATTATATTTGGTTCGGACAAAACTAGAAAAGAAGAAATGATTGATAGAGTTGAAATTATCTTTGGTAGAGATTTTCAATCTGATTTACCTAAAACAGATTGAGAATTACAATATTATCCAATCAATATAGATGATTCAGACCTAAAAAGTGGATGATGACATGCTGAAGATTGAACTGGTTCAAAATTATTAGATGATAATAATTGAAAGAATGTTGAACTTATAGATAACCCAAGTTTAACTAAATTTTCAGATAATCAAGATAAAGTAGTTTTTGACTTTAAAAAGGTGCAGGCTTATGCTGTTAGAATCAAAATGAATATAAAAGATGATAAAAAAGGTATTATCATTAATGAGTTTACTGCAAAAAGATCTAAATAACTCATTATTCTAATGACACTTATCAAAGTGTCATTTTTAAGTTCTTTTTACCTAAATTACTTTATTTTTAAAGTATAATTAGCTAATATGAATAATATTTTAAAATTTATTAGTAATTCTAAAAAACACTTAGTCAAAAAATATTCAATTTTGAATTTAAAGATTATCCTTAAAAAAATGTTTACAGCTGATATTTGTGAGTTTAATGAAGGTGTTAAAGAGTCTTTGTTTAATATTTTTAAATTTGAATATAAAATGTTATCTTGAGTTTTTTTAACTTCTACAATTTTAAGATGGATAGCTGTCTTAACAATGTTTATTGATCATGTTGGTCTTATTGCTTATCCGAATGTTGAAGAATTAAGAATTGTAGGAAGAATGGCGTTTCCTATATTTGCATTTTTATCGATTATAGCAATTAATTATTCACGAAGACCATTATATTACACTTTTAGATTTTTGTTTATGGGAACCATTATTCAAATCGGAATATTAATATTATCTAAAAACGGATTTAACGAATCGTTAAAACCTGGATATTTTAATATTATGTTTATGTTATTTTTAGGCTCATTTAGTGCTTATTTACATAGAAAAAATATTTATATTGGTTTAGTTTTCACTTTTTTAACTTTTGTTTTTCTTTTTTTAGGAGAATATAGTATTTCTAACATTGCAAGCACAAAATACTTATTTAGAATTGATTATCATTCTTATGGATATTTAATAATTATGATGTTTTATTATTCTTTTTTGATAGATAAATATTTTAAAAACCAATTGATATTTAAAATACTAGTAATATTACTTTTTATTGTTGTAAACGTAGTTTATAGCTACTTAAATTTAATATCTGAAATTCAAATTTATTCGCTAATAGATATACCGCTCTTTTTGTTCTATAGTTATAAAAAACCAATTAAATTTTGATTATTGAACAATTTCTTTTTACTTTCATATCCTTTAAGTTTTGTATTTCCTTTAGTTTTTATTTAATATTTTTATTACAAAAAACGCGAAATTATAACTATTTTAGTGTTTTTTTTTTTTTTTTTTTGGTTGCGTAGTATAATCAAATTATATACATACAAATTATTAAAGGAGAACATGGATTCAATTAAAACAACTAAGTTGGATAAAATTTTATTAATTTCACTAACCTTAATAATTACTATTTTTAGTGCATTTTCTATTGAAAACAAAACAATTATATGAGATTCTAATGTATCTGTTATTGTTAAAATTTTAGGAATAATAGTTGCTAGTTCCGCTATTTTTGGGGTTATTGCTACTTGGTGATTTTATACGAGAAAAAAATATGCATTTTTATTTGCTATATTAAATGCATTTTTATTTGGTATTTATTCTATTTCATTGAATTTAGTTGCGGACTTCATTATATATGTGGGGTTATGTGTTCCTACTTTTATATATTTAAGATATATAACTAAATACAAAAACAGAATTAAACAATATCGTTTTAATTGACTAACTTCGATTTTTATTGTTTCAATTTGAGTAATTAGTTTTATAGTTCTATATTTTACAATTCCACATTTAACATTTTTATATGGGAAAATGATAAAACAATCTTTATATTTCGAAAATAATTTTAATAATAAATTTTTAGGCAAAATTATTGCTATTTCTATAGATTCAACTTTATTAGTAGCTGTAGTTATGATGATTCTAGGAATGAAATCATCATGAGTAATTTGGCAAATTAAAAATATTTTATCAATTATATTTTTTGCCGGTATAGGTATTTTGAATTGAAGTGTTATTATTATAAATATATCTTTTTCAGTATTATCTTTATATATATTTATAAAAACTTTTATAAACAAAAAGCGAATTATAGCAATAACCGGTCCTGGTTGTTCTGGTAAAAGTACATTATTAAATAATCCTAAAATACAAAAATTACTTAAAGATTACAATATTTTACTCAAAGATGAAAGGTCATATTTAGATAATGCAAATATAAATAATAATGACTATATTAAAGCTTTATCTAATAAGGGTAGTTATTTTGATGCTGAAAAAATGTTTTTCGAGAGTCAAAAAAAGATAATAATTGAGTCTAATTTGACAAATTCTCATCAATTATTAGATCGTCATATGTCAGACAGTTTTTTACATGCTGATGTTTTGATTAAGGAAAATAAATTTACTAAATCTGAAAAAGAAAAGTGAATTAAAGAAAAAAGAAGATATAAATGATTTTTAATGAATAAACCTAAATTAGATCTACTAATAGTGGTTAAAGCACCGTGAGAAAATATTCGTATATGAAGAAAACTAGCTATTCGAGATAAAGACAAAACAAGAAGAAAATTAGAATTCGATAATCTGGAGTTATTTAAAAAATTTCGAGAGGAGTATGAAGTTAATGAAGAGTGATTAAAAATAGCGAAATTGAGTTCTAAGAAAATAATTTTTCTTAATAATAATATAGACGGCGATAAAGGTAAAGAAAAATTGGTAGATGAATTTTATATCATTCTTAAGCAATATTTAAAAATTTAATAATAATATTATTGCATTATGAATAAAATTAATTTGATACTTACTTGAGTTAGGTGAAAGGAATTTGACACTCTAATAAAGGAGTGTCATTTTTATGTCAAAACAATTTACATTTGAACAAAAACTTAAATATTGCAAAATTATTGAAAAAACTGATTTAAAAACTACATTAATACAATTTTAATAGATAATGAAGAAAGATATAAATGCTATTGAGATTTAGATAAAAAACAAAAGAGAAATAGAAGACCAGATCGTTATGGTTATACACTACTTAAAAAGTTGTATAAACGTTATAATATGGGTATGAATGAATTAAAAGCTAAAAGTTGAAAAAGGCCTTGAAGACCTAAAAAGTTAAAATTACCGACCTAAATAAGGATGAACTTGAATTATATCATGAGTCTATTGAGGAATTATTTAAAGCTAAAGGAATCAATTGTAATGAATTATGAAAAATAATAAAAGATAAAATGCAAAAAGAAATCAAGTTCAAACTTTAATATTTCAAAACTTACGACTTTTGTAAATATTTCAAGAACAACTTTTTATTATGAACAAAGATTAAGAATAATCAAAGAGAAATGAAATGTAAATATCAAGTTAATAAATTGAATTTTAGGACAAGGTAAGTTAATTGGAAATGTAGTGGGTAGGACTAAAATATACGATCATTTTATAAAACTTTTTAACACTAATAAAAGGCTTAGAAAACATTTTAAGGAATATAAGCATAACATTACAGAGTACGAATTCATACTATCATACGAAGCATCTAAATATAAATCACAAGCATATATAAAAGGTAAGCGAAAATGACCAAAAGAGCACAAATATAGGGATATTTGCGCGTATAATGAAATTAAAAATATAGTTGATTTTAAATTTGAAACAGTATGGACAACAGATATTAAATATATAAAAATTAAAAATAAATACTATTACTTACACGTTATTAGAGATCACGAAACAAATATGATTTTAAATTGAAATTTACAAGATATTAGAACTGCTGATGATACTATAATGCTATTAAACCTAAATATTTTCATACAGATCGTGGTGTAGAATATGCTAATCTTGATGTTAAAAATTACTTAGCAAAAAGCAAAATAATTCAAACAATGTCAGCTAAAGGTAACTCATTCGAAAATAGTGGCTCAGAATATTTATTTGCAAATTTAGAAAGAGAAAAAATAAAGTTAAGAAACTTTAAAAACTAAATTATTTAAGTGTTTATAACGAGATAAATAAATATTTTGTTTATTAGAATTTCACACGATTACAAAAAATATAGATTATAAAACTCCGTTTGAAGCATTTAAAGAAGAAGGTTTTAAATTTCTAAAAAATTATTTAATTCAATTAAATTTTATAATTACTTATTTTAACAATTCGAATATAAATATTAATAACAAACTTTTTAGAAATAATTAAATAAAAAATATAATTTATGTTAAACCGTTTATAAGCCAAAATAATTTTTAATTAAATAAATTAAAATTAAAAACTCATATCAATGAAAATCAATATGAGTTTTGTGTCAAATTTTAGTCACCAAAATTACAAAGCAAAAATACTAATTTTTTTAAATAAATTTAAGATTTTTTAGTCATTAAGATATAATAAAAATACCAAGCACGAAAGTGTTGCGCTTGATATTTCATTTTAGGATATTTTTGTTTTAAAAATATTCTAAAATGAACTTTTTAATTTGAATTAGTATTTTTATAGTCATTTATTAATATTATTAAAAATATGGTGCTTTTTGTAAAGTAAGATTGATTTAATAACGATTAAAATAACTTAAAATAAATTATTTATCTAGATATAAATATCATTCGAACCCATACTAGAATTCAAATTCAACTTCTTTTCTTGTAACTATCATTTTAGCATTTAGTATTTTCTCATTTTCTTTTGCATTTTTGATATCGGAATAGTTTTGAAATAAAAATTTTGATATTTTATTCATTACTAATTCATCAAGGTTGTTGATTATACCACGAGCACCCATTAAATGATCAGCAGTATCTTTGATTAAATCAGTTAATGCATCGATTGAATCTTTGTAAGAAATTTCTACATTATATTGATCTTGAACTTTACTAAATAGGTTTTTTAATTTAGAATGTATTATTGTTTTTATGATTTCGTATTTGTAAATAAAGTTAAAAGGCACAACATTTTTATCGCCTATACGGTTTAACAGTTCGGGTCTATTCATATTTTCGATAAAATGTTTTTTAACCTCTTTAATGAATTGTTTTCTAACTGCGGGTTCATCTTTAAAGTCTGCTGTTATTTCTCTAGTACCTATATTTGAAGTAAAAATAATAAATGTTTCGGAAAAATCAATCAATTCTCCCTTGGATGAAGTTAATCTACCATCTTCTAATATTTGTAAGAATTTGTCTAAAATTTTAGGATGTGCTTTTTCAATTTCATCAAATAATAGTATAGAAAATGGATTTTCTTTGACTTTGTTAGTTAGTTCACCTCCAGAATCATAACCAACATAACCCGGAGGAGCGCCAATAAGTCTTTGATCTGAGTGTTCATGATTATATTCAGACATATCAAATCTGATTAATTTTTTTTCGCTTCCAAAAACGAATTCAGCAAGTGTTTTTGATATTTCAGTTTTACCAGTTCCTGTTGGTCCTACAAAAAACAGTATTCCTTTTGGTTTACTCATAGATTGACTATACATTAAACCGTTTAATCCTAAAAATGAGTTAGTTAAAACATTATGTATTTTATCAATTGCATAATCTTGACCTTGAACTCTTTTTAAAAAGATATTTTTTAAATTTTTAATTTTTTCGTAATCAATTTTTTCTCATTCAGACTCTTTTTGATTGAATGTAGCCAAATTATACCTATTAACAAATGATTGTTTATTATCTTTTATTCTTGCTAATTGCAGTATTTCAATACATGTTAAACCATCAGTTAATGCAACTGCTTTATTTAAAGTTTTGCCTTTGATATTTAATTCTTTCGAATCTATAGTTTTAAATTCTCTACTGTTGTATTTAATTATATTTTCACGTTCTTCTATGTTAGGTTTTTTAATATTAACCTCAGCGTATTCAATATTTTTGTTGTAAATATCTGTAATCAAATTGTGTGAATCTCTCATTATTAAGACTAATTTATCTTGATCATCTAACCTACCATAATCACTTAAATAATTAATTTTTTTATCGTTATCTAAAAATCTTGATATTAAGTTTACTAAATTATCAAGGTAATTATTTTGGTTATTTTGGTTGTTGAAAAAACTATCAGCAAAATTTATTACATAAATACCCGGAGTGTGTGTTCCATCCTCGTCATCTTTAGTTTTTTTAATTATTTCAAGCATAAATTCGTTTATATCATCAATATTATCAATGGTATTATATGTATCACGCCCTTTTTGATCTAATAAATTTAAAGCACCATAACCAGGAGTAAAATATTCTGCTCTTTGATATTTGTTTTTAATTGCGAATTGTTCCAAAACTCCCTTTAAATCAGTACTTACAAGATTATTTTCGTCATCTATAAAAGTATATAAATCATTTACATTACCAACAATAGAAATAATATTTTTTTGAGATAGTTTAATATTTAAATATTCTAAAGATTTTTTCATTATTTATTATTCACTTTCATTTTTTGTGCTTTTGTTAAAGGCCTAGCACCTGAAATGCCACGTGTAATAAGTTGTGAATGTTTAAAGTAACCATATTTTTTTAAGTCTTCTTCAACTGATTCGGCTAAACTTCAACACATATGTCCTTCATAATCGCCAATATCATAACTTACAGTTCCTTCTAAGTTTAAAGTTAGTGCAATAGTGTTATTTTTTAAAAGAGGATTTTTGAATTTTGATATAAATGAATATTTTGGCTTGAGTTTATTTTCCGGATCTGTTTGCACTATAAATTCAATACTTTTATGTTTGTATTTATACTTTTTAAAGATTTCTAAATAGGTTTTATTTTTCTTAAGAGCTTCATTATATTGGTTAATAATTTCCTTTACATATGGTGCGTAATCTGATAATTCTTGGTAGTTATTAATGAACATAAATTCATTGAGTAATGACCCTTTTAATTTGGAATCTATGTCTTGCTTTAAAACATAATTCTTTAATTCTTCTTTTAAATATGCATGTTTTTCATCATCTATTTTTTCTTGTTTTATGATTGCTAACATGTTTTTAAAATTATCAGGGTTTAAACTCATATTTTCATTTTGAATTCTTTGTAAAACTATTTTAGATAAAAAACCATTTTCTAAAATTAAATCATTTACTTCACGAGTTTTTTCTTCCATTATTTGGTCAAAAGAAACGTCAATGCTCATATTCTGAACTACTTTTAATAACCTACTCTTTTCGATGTTATATTTCTCAACTACAGAATTATAACTTTCTGCATATTCACCAGTTAAATTACCTATTTTTATAAGGTTATTTTCTACAGAATTAATTTCGCCCATAACTTTATCAATTTCATTTTTTACTAAATTTGAACTAGTAAAATTTTTCAATTGCTGTAAGTTATCTTTAATGTCTTGAATTTCTTTTTTCTCTGTTTCTATATTAATTTTAAACTGAATAAATGCGGCGTGACTCATTAATTTCTGCCTCCTGATTTTGTTTCTTGTTTTTTAATAACTATTTTTAAGTTTCTTGATGCTTCAATTACATTATTTTCGATATCTCTAATTTCATCTAGTGTAAGATTATTAATTTTATTCTTAAATTCTTTAGTTTCTGTATTATGACTAGCAGGATTCAATAATTCACTAATTATTTTTTTTATGTATTTTAGTTCATTAGTGTTTTTGTATTGAGAAAGTGTTTCTGATAAACTTTGGAATATTTTACCATCTAAACCTAATTCTTTTTCCAATTCAACTCTAATATATCTTAAAAGCGATATTTTAAGTTCGAATATAGAGCCTTTTAATATTTCTTTGATATCTTTTATGTTTTTTTCAAAAGATGTATAACCAATTATTTGACTCGTTTTAACTGGGTAAATTTTTATTGTTAAATTTTCATAAAACTTTATGTAATCATCTTCTAGAATATTGTTATTTTCATTATACTCTTGTTCATTAAAATGTTTATTCTCTAAACTAACTTTATATTTATAAATTTCATCTGATTTTGTATAAAATTCTTCAATATACTTTTCTATATCTCATTTTTTACCGAATAAATATTTATTTCCGTCATATTTAAAGTTTATTTTTTCATTTAATTTATTTCATTCGTTAAAACCGTTATCAACTAATAAATCGTATAAATTAGTTGAAAAAGCGTTGAAATCTTTTGTTTTATACTCATTTGTTTTAGATAATATTTCTAATATATCTGTAGATTTAATGTATGGAATTTTATTAATCATATTTTTAGCATGATTGTAATCCAATTTATCAATTAGTGATAAGTTAGTCAAAAATCAATCATTAAAGTTAGGATTATCAATAATTTTATTCATATTTTGCATTAGTAATTTAACTACGAATGAACTATATTTTCTATTTTCTAATGTTATATTTTTACTTGAACTAAATAGTTGATCAATATCGACCGATTCTTTAACAAACCCAATAACGTTATCTTTTAAATCATAAAAATTAATTTCGAACTCACTTAAATAAATGTAAAACATATTTTTGTCACTGTCCACAAGTATTTTTTGACCAAATAATGACTCTAAATCTTTTTCTTCCTCAGATCATTTCTTTTTAGTTATTTCATTATTTAAGTTGACTGAAAAGTAATTTGTATTGCTAGCTTTTAATTCAAAACTATTTTTAAGACTTTCTATTTCTTTTGTGTTTAAAAGTTGTTTAATAAAATTTTTAATTTCAATAATAGGTTCAATATCTTCATCGACGTTTAAACCACTTACTTTTTTTAGATATTTTCTTGTTGCTAATTCACTGGTGGTAATGCTATTTTCATCAATTGAAAAACTAAAAGTACTTTCGGATCAGAAAATATCGTTGATATTTATTAATTCATTTTTCGCTTTTTTGTTTAGTTTATAATCAACAAAAATTTTGTTTTCATTATAATCATTATCTTCAAATTCAGTTTTTATTGAAGAGAGCAATGTAGAATCATAAGTATTATTATAAATACCATAACTATCTAAATAAATATAGCTTCCGTCATTTTTATTATCTAAATTAATTGAATTATTATCAATAATGTTTTCTTCTAAATTAATCAAATTTTTAACAAAAATTAAATTACGGTCAAGTGTTTTAGATTCTAAACTAATAAAATTATCTCTATCAAATTCTTTTTCAATAGTTGAGTGTATTATTCTACCATTAATTCCAAGTTGACTAATGTACATTTTTTTAATATCTTCAACACTTAAAGATATTGGTTTTGAAAAAAGAATAACTTTATTGTTGATCAATTCCGCGAATTTCGCTAAAGCAAATTCTAAAAGTTTATCTTTTTTAATACCGGTAATATCACTTATAAAGTCAGTAATTGTGTAATTTATATATTTATCTAAATTATAAAGTAGATGAATTATAAAGAAATTTTGTAAATCATTTGATTTTTCTGACTTCTTAAAATGTGCTTCAAATAATACCTTTATTTCAGGTATTAAAAGATTGGTTTTAAATGTTTCCTTCATCGTTTGCCTCTCTATTCATCATTTGCATTTCTAAATGTATCTCCATCTTTTGAAATCTCGATATATTCTCTTAATATTTTTTTAGTTTTTGTTTTTATCTTATTAGCCATATTGTCTCAAGCAGAAATATTAAAATCTAATTTTTCTAACTCATCAAAAGCTCCAACCATAATTAATGTGTCTTTTGCACGTGAAACAGCTACATTAATACGTTCTGCACTTTTGTAAAATTCATAATTTCTTCTATCAGGGTATTCAATTCTATCATCTCTTAACACACCTTTAGCTCTAACGAAATCTACTATTATAATTTCTTTTTCTCTACCTTGGAAGTTATCGACAGTATCAACTTTAACTTTATTAATAGTTTTTTGTTTGAATATATCTTTTTTATCAGTTAAATATTTTTTAATCACTGAATTTTGAGATCTTGTCATAGAAATAATTCCGATTTTATCTAAGTCAAATTTTTCACTATAACTAGAATTGTTTAATACAATATTTTCAACTATACCCGCAATTATAAATGCGTTATATTCGTTTATAGTAGATTCTTTTGATTCGGTTTTATCTAATGTTCTAGTTTGATCAAAAGCTATATAATTATTTCTTCTGATAATTTCTCTTTGCATTTCACTAAAAAGGTGGTAATTGTAATTCATAAATTCCTGATTTATTTTACTTGTGTCCATAACAATAAATTCTTTATTAATTTTAATATTAGGATATTTATAATTGACTAAATATGAACTATTTTTTTTAATTGGAGTAGTTAATTTTTCGTCAGAATCATAATTAACATTTACAACTTTTTGTATAGACTTATTGAAACGGTGTTGTTCGGTTAAAAAGGTGTAAAAATTTTGACTATCACTTACATCCGCTTTTAATTTTAGTGCATGAAATTTGAAAAATGGATATTTAAGTTCAGAAATTAACTCTCTAACACTTTCATCATTAGCAAATCAAGTTCTATCTAATCTTCTATTACTATTTTCTTGTAATTTTTTATTTCTTAATTCTTTAATGTCTTTAAATGAATCAAGAAGTTTATTTATTTCAATAGATTCAACTTGATCATCTGTTTTAGAACCTGTTTCAAAGTCTAAAACAGGTGGTAATTGTTTATAGTCACCTGCAAGTAATATTTTTTCAGAAAGCATACATGAATTTATGATTTCTAATGTACTACTTTTGGATACTTCATCCACAATCGTCATATAAATTGGATATTGTAAAAATAATTCTTTCACTGTTGCATTAGAGTCTTTGCGCGGATTAATTACCTGGTTTGCAGTTGTTGTTAGTCCAATTAAATTGATCAATTCATTTTCGTATATATAATCTGAAAATTCATCTTTAATTTTACTGTTATGTACGTCTTCTCTAGCTTCAATTTTATCCTTAATTAATTGGAGTTTTTGGAATACTTTTTCATTAGTATCTTTTTTTTCATTAGTGTTTAAACTACTTAATACTATGTTATTATTTGATATTTCTTTATATAAATCTTTAATTCTTTTGTTTTCTAATAGTAAATCCAATAATTCGTCAACATTATTTTTTATTCGTTCAACTCTATTTCTATCAATTTCTGTTTTTATATCTTCAAATTTGTATATAACATCTTCTTTTATTAAATTGTATTCGTTTTCAAATACATTTAACAATTCGGTAAAATCTTCAATAGTTCACTTATTGAATTCATCTATAAATTCATTTAGTGACATATTTTTAGAATTCTTCTTAAGAGAATCAATAAAAGCAATCATTTTTTTATTAATTTCAAAATGTTTTTTTAATTTTCTACCGTCAATTATTTTAAATTTATCTATTATTTTTCCTAAAATATCATTTTTATTTTTCTTTAACGTTGAGTTAATTATTGCTAATGAAAAGTTATAGAAGGCATGATTTAAATCGTAAATATTCGACTCATCTTCTTCGATTTCTTGTTCTTTGATTTTATCAATTTTGTCATTGAATTTTCTCTTTTTATTTAATTTTTTTCTAATTGTTTTATACATAATAAAGTTAGGATCATCTTCAGTAATAGATTTAATTCTATCAAAAGCGTTCAATATTGCTTCATGAGTTGAAGACATAAGCAATACATTTTGCTCTTTATTATTAATAATATGATGAATTAAGGCACTAATTGTTTGTGTTTTACCAGTGCCAGGAGGACCTTGAAGATATGAAATACAAGGAGTTAAAATAGCTTTTTTTACAGCTAGTTCTTGCTTTTTATTCAATTTAATATCAGGGTGCATGTTTAAATCATAATTATTTATTAACGACTGACTTACTTTGAAAAAATCGGGATCTTCAATTGATTTAGCTAAAAGTGGATTTTTGTATTCTCCGGATTTAAAGTTTTTTAATGAATTATAAAATCTTTTATGTTTGCTAAACATACCGTAATCTTCATCAGAAAGAACGAAATCACTATTTTTGTCAAATTTTCTTGAAAATTGTAGCAATTCATTAATTTCAACATCTGTATCATATATTTTTTTAACATCTATAGCTCTTAAATTTCCTAATTTTGCGTTATCAAACTTAAATGTGTAATATAGATATTTTTCACTTTCGTTTTTAATTTTTGAATTAATTAAATCAATTTCATTTCCTAATTTTACTATTTCATTTTTTGATGTTTCGTTTTCTTTTTTATATATATTAAAAGTTGTTTCTAATTTATTTAATATATTTTTTTCTTTATTTAAAGCATCTTCAGAGTTTTTAACTAAATCATTATATTTGATAATTTCTTTATCTAATGACTGGATTTCTTGATTTATAATAATCTTTATTGAGTTATTTTTAGTTATTTTTTCTTCCAAAGAATTATTTTTTTCTTCTAAAATAGCTTTATTTCTTTCATAATTATCTTCATCTTCTTTTTTTGAACTTTTTTTAGGTTTTATTTTATTTATTTGTTCATTATTATTTCTAATTTCTTTATTTATTTTTTCAATTTCACGACTAATATCTAATATTTCTAATTTTAACTTTTGAAAATCATGATTTTTAGTATTTAAAATATTTTCATTATAAACGAGCACTCTTTTTTGTTCATTAACCTTATTTTTTGAATTTTCAATTTCTGATACTTTATATGAGTTTAAAAATTCTTGTTCATTATATTCAATTTTGCTTTTAAGATCAGCAATTTCTTTTTGGTTAGAAGAAATTTTAGAATTTAATAATTCAACATATTTATACTCTTCAAATTTTATGTTTTGCCTATTTATTGATACTTTTTCATCGCTATCATTAATGTTATAAAAATAAATGTATCTCTTTTCGTTTTCAACAATATTTATAAAATCCTTATTAAATTCTCTTCTTGTAATTCTGAAAATAAATTCAGTTCTTTTATCACCACTTCTTTGTGTTCTAAGAACAACAGGAAATATATTTTGATTTTTTCTATCATTTCCCTTACTATATTTAGGTTTTTGATCATTAATATAATCTTTATAAAAATCTAGTGTTCTACCTAATTTAATCATACCATTATCTTTTTTCATATCTGTTTTCATTATAAAAACATCTTTAGTAACATCAAATAAAATGTTTTTTATAATGCTGGTATTGATATTTGTAGATTTAGGTGTCTGGCTAGTATAAAAATTTAATTTAAAACTATTTGCATAATTAGTATATTTAGATAAAATTTCTTCTTCTAAATTATTAAGTATTGCAATTCTGTCCAATTCAAAGTAGTCGCCATTTGATTCGTTAAAATTTGTCTTTATATTTATTGCAATATTGTTCTGATTTTTAAATATTTGAGTTTCATTTGATAAAAAAATTATAAAATTTAACGATGAAACTCTCATCGGACTAGTAGTTTTAGCAAATAAATCATTATTTGTTATATAAAGTGATTTAATTGAATTTTGTATACTACTAAAAAATTCAATTAAATCCATGTTTTTGTTAATTAAATTATTAGATTTTAATAATTTTTTTAAGTGGTCATTAACTGTAAAATCTTGTTTTCTGTTTTTAAATGTTTCTGCTTGTTTAGCATCTCCGATGTTCATTATTTTATTTTTATTAATTTTTATGTTTAAATCCATATCTTTTTTATTTTTTATACTCCGTTAGGTTTTTTATATCATTTCTACTAATTTATATTATTTATAATTATAATATTAGTTTATCAAAAAAAAAAAAAAAAACGGTAGGTAAACCCAAAAAAATCCTATAGCTATACAAAAAGTAAAAATTTCAGTTGTTTTGATCAATTTTAGCTAAATTTAGAGATGTTTAAAAGTAAATAGAATTCAACGTCAAAAATACGTAAAAATTTATACATTTTTTCTTTAAGTAAAAATAATTTTTTATATAATATAAAAATATGAAAAGCAAGGAACTTTTAATACAAATTTTAAGAATAAAAGACATTCTTAGTAACTTTAATGATATTGAATATCCTTCTAAATCTTACAGTGTCGAAGAGTACTGTGAGAATCTTTTTGATACCGTCTCCCTGTTGTTTAAGTTAGCATTTTAAAACAATACGAAAGGAGACATTATAATGACAAAAAATGCAAAAAATAACTTACCTATTATTGAATTAAAAGAAGTTGTTAAAGAATTTTCTGACAAAACAGTTTTACACAACGTTAATTTAAAAATTAATCGTGGTGAATTTGTTACTTTACTTGGTCCTTCAGGGTCAGGTAAAACTACTATTTTAAGACTACTTGGTGGTTTTGAATGAACTACTCGTGGTGAAATTCAATTTAATGGATATGATATTAAAGATCTATCGCCTCATAAGAGAAATGTATCTACTATATTTCAAGATTATGCTTTATTTCCTCATTTAAATGTTGAAGGAAATATCGCTTTTGGATTAAAACTTAAACGTGTTCCTCGTGAACAAATTAATCAAAATAAAATTGACAATTTAGAAATCAAATTGTCCCAATGAACAAAAAAAGCTAATTCAAAAATGAAACAAATTGAAATTCAATTAGAACAATATACTGAAGAACTTAAAAATCTTAAAAAAGGTACATATCAGTATAATAAACGTCAAAATTGAATTGATGATTCTGATTTTAAATATTCATATTGAGAAAATTATGTTAATTTAAAAAAACAAGCATATGAAGATCGTCATTTTAAACGCAAAATGACTAATGCTGAAATGAACGAAAAAATTAGTAAAATAATTGATATTGTAGGTCTAAAAGGTAACGAAACAAAAGCAATTTCTCAATTATCAGGTGGTATGAAACAAAGAGTTGCTTTAGCTAGAAGTTTAGTTATTGAACCAGAAATATTATTACTTGATGAACCACTTAGTGCTTTAGATGCTAAAATTAGACAAAAAATGCAAGTTTTATTAAGAAGTGTTCAACAAAGTTTAGGTTTAACTTTTATTTTTGTTACACACGACCAAGACGAAGCTTTAGAATTGTCAGACCGCATAGCCGTTATGCGTGATGGAGTTATTGAACAATACGATACACCTAAAAATATTTATGATTTTCCTAAGAACATATGAGTTGCAAAATTTATTGGTGATTCTAATATTTTTGATGCAACTTTTGAATCTAATGGAAATATTAAATTGCTTGGAAAAAGTTTTAAAACAATTCATGAAAAAAGTGAATTTAACAATAAAGAAGTTTTGGATGCTTTAATTAGACCTGAAGATATTGATATTATTTCAGAACCTAAAAGTACTGAAGGGAAAATTAAAGGTACTGTCACTGAAATTTCGTATCGTGGAAGTTATTATTATCTAAAAATAGAAACTGAAGATGAAGATGTTATTTATGTTGAAACTGCTAAAAAATTTGAATTAGAGGAAGTTGTTTACTTGAGTTGAACAATTGATTCTATTCACTTAATGAAAAAAGATTCTAAGTGAGATTATTCCCAAAATGATTTCCAAAATTAAACATTTATTTAGTTTCGACAAAAAAACTGCTTTATTCATTCCTTATTTAATCATTGCTATATTATTAATTTTATTGCCTATTATTATGATTGTGGTTAATGCATTTGCTGTTCATGGTTCTAATTTTGATTCATTTGTGTTAATTAAAGATGTCAATACTTGAAGAATAATTGGAAGATCGCTATGAATAGGGATTGTATCCGCATTATTATGTTTAATAATCGGATTTCCATATGCATATTTTATTTCATCATCAAAGTCAAAAATATTTAGAATTTTTGCCTTAAGTTTAATGATAAGTCCTATGGCAATTTTCACCATTTCAAGAATTTATTCTATGAAAGTGCTAGCATTAGCGGTAGTTTCTAACTCAAAAAGTTTAAATAGCGAACTTTTTATGATTTTTGGACTTACAAGCCTAAATTTACCATTAATGATTATGCCACTATATACTGTTTTTAAAGATATGCCTCGCAATATTATTGAAGCAAGCAATGATTTAGGTAACAATAGTTTTCAAACAATTTTTAAGGTTATTATACCTTATGGTACAAAGGCGATTTTGAGCGGACTTGCTATGATCTTTTTAGCGAGTGCAACTACATTTATTATTAGTTCTAAATTATTAACAGATGGTTCCCAATTACAAACAATTGGAGAGTTGATCAATAGTAAAATTAACCCTGGTAATAAATATGATTTAAGTACAGGTTCGGCGTTAGTTATTGTTGTATCTGCTATATTTATGGGTATATTTAGTTTATTTCTAATTTTACCAAGAGTAATTTTCTACTTTAAAAGAGGTGCGCATTATGAATAAAGTATCCTCATTATTAAAACGTAGTTATGTTTACTTAATTTTATTAATAATTTATGTTCCATTAGTTGTTGGTGTTATTTTTAGTTTTAATGTTCCTACTAAAAAAGGAGAAGCAAACCCAAGTTGAATTAAAGGTACTTTTGACAATTGAGTTTCAGTATTAGATTCTGGTCGTGATTTAGCTTTATTAAATACCATATTATTAGCCATAATAGTAAGTTTTTTAGTGGCTACAATAAGCATTATAACTTCATATGCAATGTACCGTCAAAAGAATAAACTAATCAAAAGTACACTTACATCAACATCAAACATTCCGCTTATCAACCCTGATAATATAACAGCAATTGGTTTAGTTTTAGTTTTTACTGCTTTTTTTGGAATAGTTCAAGTAGATAACGAAGGTTTTTTAAGAGTTATTGTAGGTCATACAATTATGGCTTTACCTTACGGAATATCATTAACATTACCTCGTAGTGAAAAGTTTAATAATAACTTATTCGAAGCTGCACAAGATTTAGGACACTCTAAAATAAAAGCTTGATTCAAAACATATTTAATTTATATGATTCCTTCTATTATTTCTGTAATTTTAGTTAGTTCGGTTTTAAGTTTTGATGATTTTATCATCGCAAGAACAACTTCTAATACTTCCACAATAGCAACTAAATTATACGAAGGTGCATTCAGACCGTGAGCACTTGTTTTAGGAGCTATAGTATTATTTACTACAATCATTGGAAACTTAGTTTATGCAAGTTACAAGTTGAAGAAAAAGTAGAAAAATAAAATTAGCTTTACTCACTATAAGTTCAGTAATAGGAATCACAACTTTAGCGACAACAATTGCTATTAAAAATAAAAATAGATTTAAACCTAGTTTTTTTAATTACAAATCATACATGTCGGATGATAATATCGAAATATTACGTGAATCATTTGATTATAAAGAATTCGATGAAATAAATCAATTTAGCAACGCATTGATAAATAACAAAGCTGCTGCCGGAATAGGTTCAGACTTTATAGTGGCTTCTTTAATTAAAAATAAACTTATCTCTAAATTGAATTATTCTATTATATTTAACGAACCTATTTTAGAATCCATGGTAGATTATGATAGATTGAGAAACCAATTTAAAAATAATCCTACAAATGAGTTAAAAGAAAAATTAGAACAAGCAACACAAGCACGTAATTTAGCTCGTAAATATGTGCAATTATCATTACGCAAAGAAATTTGAGAACACTTACAAAGTTATCAACTAGATAATAACGATGAATTATGAGAATATTTTTATCCTTATTATTCTCAAGATATGGTCGTGTCATACAATATTAATAAAGTCGCAATTCCCAAAGATTATAAAAACAGTTTAGGAGGATTTGATTTTAAAAAATATTATAACGAACATCAAGAGCAAGCACAAATTAAAAACCCAAATGCTTTAGTTAATGTTTTAAAAGCTTTATCAAGTGCTAATTATAATAATTGGGTTATTACAGATTCAGTTCGCGATAATATGCTCTATGCTTCTGCTTATTGGCCTTTACCAGAGGGTAGAACAGATCAAAAATTCACAGGAAGTGTAGAAGAAAACTCAGAGTCTCAAAACGAAACATATAAAATTTTAATTAATTCTTTTATTGATTTAATTAAGGATGGAACTGGATATGACATTCGAGATTCTAAACATATTTCTTTAAAAGGTGATGGTCTAGAGATTGTTAATGATATTACTAATCCACGAGATGATTCTGGTTCGATAAATGCATCAATTATGTATAACGGAGATGCTATTGACGCTTATTATAGCGAGGATAATTATGATAATGCAAAAGATGGATCTGTTTTAGCTTACAGACCAAGTGATAATATTTTATTAGTTGATGGTTTAATAATTTCATCTAAATTAGATCAAAAAACAAAAGATAAATATATTAAGACAATTTCACAAAGTTCATATTCGCAAACTCCACAAATCATTTTAGAATACAAAGAGTTATTGGGACAAAACTTAGTACCTAATTTTGATCAGTTAACAGATTCTAATATCACTCAAGCCCAAAGAATGATTTCCGAATTAAATAGTTGAAAAATCTGAAAAGATATTAAAACAAAAGAATTAAGTGAACTAGATTTAGAGCAAGAATCAATTAATAATTTTATTAACTATTATTCAAACTTATTAAACTTATCGAACAAAAATAATTCAAAAATATATCAAGAATTTTATGATTTAAGATCAAATGATGATGAAGACAATTTTGAGCAAAAGGTAAATTATTACCCAACTATTATTGAAAATAATTTATCTGAAAATAATTCTATGTTTTTAGATAAAATATCTTCTTTAATAGATTTAAACGTTGAAGATCGCGAAAGTAAAATTAACGATCTTAAAGAACAATCTACAGAGATTGAAAAAATAATTATTGAAATATTATTTAGCGATGAAGAAAATATTCTTAATGCATTAATTGAATATATTAGTGATAATGAAGTATCACAAAGTGAGTTAAAAGATTTAGTTAAAAAAGTTATTGCTCAATCTATAGCGTTTATTGATCTATCGAATGATGATTATATTGAAGATTATAAGAATCTAACTAATTTTAACTTTATTAATTATGTCCCAACACAAATAACAGATTATGAAATAGTTTATAGAAATTACTTTTCTGATAAAGTTGAAGGACAAGATCAAAATGTAATTAATATCTATAAAATAGAAAACACTTCTAACGTTAGACACAAAGCTCTTCAACCAATTTCCGACTCTCTTTTAAGTAAAATAACCACATATTATTTTGCTAAAACAAAATCATAACAAAAAATGACACAATATTTATGTGTCATTTTTTATTTTATTGTTTCTTTTTTCTGTTTTTAAATAATATAATGGCAGTTATTATGCCTATAACAACTATTAAACCACCTAATATTTTAAATTGTTGGTTACTTTTACTTTTTGCAGGGGCAGTAGTTGTTTTTGGTTCTTTGTTTTCTGTTTTTTCTTCAATTGTTTTAGTATCATTTTCTTTTTCGTTATTTTGAATATTACTTTTTGTTATTTTATTTAAATAATCAACAGTTTCTTCTACTTTTTTATTTTTTGAAGTTTCGCTATTATTAGGTTTAGCATTTGAAGAATTTTGAGAGTTTTCATATTCCGGACTATAAGTTACACCTTTTTTAATGTCTGAAAATGAGTCGGCAATTTCAACTATATCATTTTTTTGAGTTCTGATTACTATCTTATCACTTTCGTTAGGTTTTATTGAAACTTTTTCACCATTTAAATAAATAGATTTGAATGCTATGTTATTATATTCAAGTTTTAAATCTCCGCCTACATTAGATTTAATTTTTGTATATTTTAAATTTTTATTTTTTCAATCTAAATCAATTGTAAAGTTACCCCTTGCGAGTAAACCGCTTACATTACCATCGTTATAAGCATCGGGTAAAGCGGGTAGTAATTTAATATATTCTTTATTGGATTGTAAAAGCATTTGCGCAATACCACTAACTATTCCGAAATTAGCTTCGATTTGAAAAGCATTTGCACCTTCTCTAATATTATCTCATAAATTATTCATTATATTATTTTGAGTAAACATATCTTCAAGAACAGAATGTGCATTATTACCTTCATATAGATTAGCTCATAAGTTAATTTTATTAGCTTTACCTCAACCTGCACCAAAATTACCACGTAATTCTAAAGTTTTTTTAGCAGCTTGAATGTCTTCTTCTTTTTCAAAAATATTTCCAGGGAATAGTCCAATTAATTGACTTGTGTGACGGTGTCTGTTATCATTTGAAATAATTCTACCATCTTTGTATCTGTTGTATTTACCTTCTTCGTATCATTCTTTAATTTGTCCATCATCACCAATGTTTAAAGGTTTTAATTTTGGTTGTTTTTCCTTGATTGATCTAACTAATTCTGAGTCGAAATTACCTAAATTATTTTTTAATAAATAATTTGTTGCATTGATGTAATCAATGAATAACTGAGCAACCAATGATTGATCGTATGTATTCCCTAGAGAAACAGTACCATGCTCCGGAGAAAATGAAGGCGCTGAAACTCATCTATCTGTTTTTTGATCATAATATAAATATTGATCTCAAAATTTTGCAGTTTCTTCTAATAAAGGAAATATACGTTCAACAAATAATTTTTCATCTAAAGTGTATTCAAAATGATTATATATTTCGTGAACTATTCATGCATTAGAAGCAGGAGATCAACCTCAGTTAAATTCTCAACCAGGAGCACTAAAACCAAATGGTGTTGCTTGAGTGTGTGCTAATCAACCGTTTGCAGGGTTAGAATTATCTGAAGCAATATTTGAATACTCTTTAGCTGCTAATCTTCCACCAAGACGTAGGTCGTCGATATAGTCTAATAAAGGAATTATTGTTTCTGATAAATTAGTCATTAACGATGCTCAATAATTCATTTGTAAATTAACATTTAAGTGGTAATCACTATTTCAAGCTGGTGCATCATCCATGTTTCAAATACCTTGAAGGTTTGTTGGTAAACTTTTATAATCTTTGTGGGGTCTGCTTCCAGAAATTGCTAAATATCTACCGAATTGAAATAATAGCTGTTCAAGATAATTTTTTGAATTTCTATCTAAAGTATTATTACGATATTTATCGATAAGATCTTTTAAATTTTTATATTCAGGTTTTTTAGCT
Source organism: Mycoplasma sp. CSL10137 (assembly GCF_017116845.1). Taxonomy (NCBI): domain Bacteria; kingdom Bacillati; phylum Mycoplasmatota; class Mollicutes; order Mycoplasmatales; family Mycoplasmataceae; genus Mycoplasma; species Mycoplasma sp. CSL10137. The sequence continues at coordinate 136,490 of NZ_JAFIRE010000001.1, forward strand.
ATATTTAATTTTACACGATCAAAAAGCGATTTGTAATCTTTAATATGATCAGATTTTATTTGTTCATATGTTTTGTTTAGTTTGTCTAAATTATTCTTAATGTAGTTTAAAGGATTAAAGTTTTCTTTTCTATATGTTGGAAATTTCAATTCATAATCACTTTTTGATTGAATAACAAAATAAACTTTTGATGCATTTGAAATTCTTAGTTTATTTCCTTCTTTGGTAATTGTATTATTTTCACCTTCTATTTCTTTAACTCTTAAAACACTCGCGAATTTTAATCCGTTATCTTTAACAATACCGTCTAAACTAATTTCTCTTTTTTCTAAATCAATATTTTTTGTATATTGTTTTAATTGTTCGTTATTGTTTGTACCAGTTAAATCTAAATCAAAGTTAAGTTTGTTTCTACCTTTTGCACTCATTGAAATCACAATAACATCATCAGGATAACTAGCAAAATATTCTCTAGTATACTCTGTTTCATCAACTTTATAAGAAACTGTAGTTAGTGATTTTGATATGTTTAATGATTTAGAATAATCTACAATATCACTTTGTTCAAATGCATTTCTTTCTGTAATATCTACATTAGCCATAGAAATGTATTTTCCATATAAACGATTATGTGGTCCGATAAATTTAGAATTAGCAATTTGTTTTGCTTCTTCAATTTTATTCTCGGATAGTAGTTTTCTTATTTGATCTAAATATTCAAAATGATGTTTATTATTTTCCGAAGCAATCGGGGTATTCCCACCATTATTTTCTTCATTTGATTTTGGTCCACCAGTCCAAATTGTTTTTTCGTTTAATTGTATTCTTTCGTTGCGAACACCTCCAAAAATAGTTGCACCTTGATCACCATTACCTATTCCTAATCCATTATTCATTCAATTATCACGATTAAAATTAGATATTATTTCGTTATATTTTAATTCTAATTCTTGATTGGCGATTATTTGTTCGTTTGAATTTGAATTATTATTTATTTGAGTTGATATTGATAAAAAACTTGGAATAGATACCACTGAACTTAATAATGGTATTAATATCTTTTTAAATTTCATTATGCTCCTTATTATATTTTTAATAATATAATATTAACATTTTCGCAATTCTATAATTTATTATGGTTTTTTTATTCATAAAATGCAATTAATTTATAATTAAAAACAACACTTTTTTGTGTTGTTTTTAAGTAGTTTTATTTAGATTTTTTTCTTCTTTTAAAGAATACTAATAGCAATCCTAAAAATGCCATAATACTTGATATTGTAACACTTGTTACAACTATTCCTGTTGTATTTTTAGATTTTGTTTTTTTGCTATTTTCATCATTATTTGTATTTGAATCAGTATTTGTTTTGTCGTCTTTTTGATTGTCACTTGGTTTTGTAGTATTTTCATCTACTGTTGTTTCAGGCTGACTTGGAGTATTGTTATTTGTATTTGAATCAGAGTTTGTCTTGTCGTCTTTTTGATTGTCACTTGGTTTTGTAGTATTTTCATCTACTGTTGTTTCAGGCTGACTTGGTGCGTTATCACTTGTATTTGAATCAGTATTTGTTTTGTCGTCTTTTTGATTGTCACTTGGTGTTGTGGTATTTTCATCTACTGTTGTTTCAGGCTGACTTGGTGCGTTATCACTTGTATTTGAATCAATATTAGTTACTGAACTATTATCTAAAATAAAGTTTTTAGATACTTTAATTTCAGGGTTTGATTTTTTATTAATAATAACTTTACCCATAACTATTTTATTATCTTTATCAACTTTTGATAGTTCAACTTTATAATCATATTCTTCGTTAGAAGGTATGTCCAAATATTTTATGTCAAAATTATTTCAATCAACTGTATTTTTTAGTGATACTTCTGGTCTTTCTAATGAATCTTTTTCAACTTTGTTAATAGTGAAATCTTTATCGTGTCTAAGATCTTTTATTAAACCTTTAAATGAATTTTCTTTAGAACCTAAATATTCCATCGGAATAAATAAACTTGAAGCTCCATTAAATGTATGTTGTCTACCATCTTTGAATACATAATTTGTACCTACTGGTACACCACCTACTTCTTCTCCGTCAACAAATAATTTCACAATTCCAACCATTCTATTATTTGGAACTGTTATTAAACTAATTTCGTGTCACTCACCGATTGGTAATTCATAATCAAATGAATAATCGTTTAACTCTTGACTAAATCCAAATTTATTTGTATCTTTTTGTTTGGTTTTAATTGCTAATTGTCCATATGCAGTTGGAGCATAGAATAGTATTTCCTCAGGTTGATCAACTTCTTGACGTTTAATTTTGAAAGTTATTTTTGTATTAAATGGTAATTTTCCATATCCCAATTTAACTTGTGAATTACCACCTTTAAGTTCAATAGCGGTTGTAATATCTTCACCAACTAAATCTTCGCTTAATGATGTATTTTCTCCTAATTCCATTTTTACCGCTTCACCAGATTTGGATAATAATTTTTCATTATCATTTTTACCTGATAAATCAAAATTAAATAATTGTTTATCATAATCTTTTAATGTAAATTCATGACCTGGATTAATTCCGGGAGCTAAATTTAATTTATTTACTACATTGTTTGTGTAATCGTTAAAGTTTTGATCTAAGCCGTCACCAATTCCTCAAACTCTTGTTGCAAAATATGGAATCATTTCTTTTATTCTTAAGAACTCGTCATATTCTGTAAGTCCACTATGGTGAGTATCTATGACCGAGTCACCTCAAACAGCAAATGAACCACCTAGCATTTGTTTTGATCCTGCAGGTATTCTATTTCCACCAATTACATTAGCTTCGTATCCATTATAAATTCCACTAACATTGAATCTATCATTGTATGCACCTTGACGACCACTCCCGTTAGGAACTATATAAGTTGGTTGATCTAATGTATGAATTAATGAATATCCTTCTTTGTACATTTGAACAGGATCTGCTCATTGTAAACTTCAAATATTCATAATTACGTTTTCTTTTAAATCTTCATCAATTTTTTCGGTATTAGATTTAAATCATTTAAAACTTCCCCAAATACGAACTTGAACTTCTTTTTCTTTAAAGTACTTGAACATATCGTTTACGAATCTATAGTAAGCGTCATGATCAGAGAAGAATTCATCAGCACCAATATGAACATTAGTTCCAGTGGTTTTATCGAAAATTCCACCTTCATTTACGTATTCATCTAAAATATCTTTAATTAATTTTACTGCCTCTGGTTTTCTAATATCAATGTGATCAGCAAGAGATCTTCTTCCGCCACCAAATTGTGAGTACCCTTGAACTGCTAATTCTGGGTGTAATTTAGTAAATGCTATTGCGTGAGCTGGAAAATCTAATTCAGGAACGATTTCAACACCTAATAATCTACTTTGATCAATAAAGTTTTTGAATTCAGCTTTTGTATAATGATAGTCTTGGTTATGTAATGTAACACCTTCATCATTTTTATGGCTTGACTCAAGTCTTCAACCTGAATATGCTTTAAGCGCGTTGTTTGAGCCTTTTGCTTGGTCGTAGTAATCTTCTAAGAAAATTAAGTTATCTGTTAAATGAACTTGGAAATCATTCATTTTATATCATGACATTTGTTTAACGATATCTTTTAGAATATCCATAGAAACTGCTTTTCTACCTACGTCAAATGACATACCTCTTTTCTTGAATTTAGGATAATCTTTCATTTCTCCTTTAACAAGTTTTTGTTCAGGGTCGAGTTTTATCATTTGCAATAATGTACGTGTTGCTCAGTAAGCTCCTACAGCATCAGTGGCTTTAATTGTAACGTTATCATTTATATTCATTGAATATGTTTCGTTATCGAAACCACCAATTGATTTTTCTGATAAATCAAATAAAATATTTCCATTAGTTACATTTGAATCGGTCTTTAAGATTTCTAGGTCTTTTCCAAATAATTCTTTATAATCCTCTTTTAATTCATTAAATACAGCATTAATTTTATCGTTTATTTCACCTTTAAAGTATACTTTTAAATCTTCATTTAAAGTTAGTTTTTCATTACTGTCTGAATATCATTCTGAAATCTCAACTGCAACTTTTGGTTTTTGGTTCTTATCTTCAACTTGTGTATGTTTACCTGGAACTACGAAATTATATGTTTTATTAAATTCTCTATTTCCGTCTTTGTAATTTAAATCAAGAACAACAGTTTTATCAGTTAATGGTTGATAGACGTTGTATTGTTCATCGATAACTTGTTCATAATCTGCAAATAGTTTTAATTTTGAATTATCTAACCCTTCTGGTAATATTAATTTTGTTTTTTCCTCATTTAATGTAGGTTTTCAATTTTCTAATGTTGATTGTACCCGATAAAATCCAGAGTTAAAATCTATTGGTTTTTTGTATGCTTCGAACTCAATTACAGCGGCACTTCTTCAACCATCATGGTCTGATTTTGCATTTGATTGATAATTTTTAATCTTAAGTCTTAATGTTCTTGCGTTAATTACCGGTTTTGTAAAGTTTGCAGTAATTTCTTTTTTACGATCATCTAATTTGTTATTTACATCATATGAATAAACTTTATTTGATTCATTTTCAATGTTTGCGTCCATAGCTTTTGAAGATGCGTAAATTTCAAAATCAGAAATATTATCACGCTCAAATAGAATGTTAAATGATGATAATGTTTTACCTCCATCTAAATTGATGGTCAATATTCTATCTTCTGGATCAAAATTATTATTATTATTATTTACTCTTGGTGTTCCTCATCTAGATGGTTTAGTTCTATTTCCGTCTACAGCTTTATTTGCGTTTAATGTATTATTTTCTATTGCACTAGCAACCACCGCTTGATTTTTTAATCTGTTTTCTTGTATTTCGCTTGTAGCTGCGGTGTCATTTGGGTTAGTATCGCTTATAAGATCTGCTGGGTATTGTCTTTCTGAAGTCAAATCTATGAATTTTTTATATGCTTCAAAACTAAAAACAGATATATTTCTTCAATTTGTTTTATTTACAACTCCCTGTGCATCATAGTTTGTAAATTTGATTCTAATATTTTTTGCGTTTTTAACGGTTTTAGTAAAGTTTTGTATAATTTCTTTTTTTCTGTTGTCACCTTCGGCATTATATTCATATACTTTATTATCGTTATTTTCTATATTATTTGTGTCTAATGTTGAAGTGGCAAATATTTGAAATTGACGAACATTCGCACGTTCTAAAAGTAATCTAAATGAAGATATACTTTTAGCTTCAGTTAAAGAAATATCAATATATCTTACAACACCATTATCTGATTTGTTTGTAGCTCATCTTGTTTGATCGTTTGAATCAACTACTTTGTCAGGTGTATGTCCTGCTCCTTCATTATCTGGGGAGGTAGCAGTTGCGTTGTTTTTAATCAAATTAGGTTGTTGTTGATTTGTTGGTCCAAAATCATCGATAGGTCTCTTGTATAATTCAAAATTTTGTATTGAAACATTTTGTCATCCAGCCCCCGAATGGATTGTTCTTCCATCTGGGTCATATTTTAAAATTCTGATACGAATATTTTTTGCATTTTTAACTGTTTTAGTAAAATTTGTTTTAAAAACATTTTGTCTCTTATTTGCATCTACATTATAGTGATAAATTAAATTATTATCATTTTCTATATTGTTTGTGTTTTCTTCATTAGTAGCGAAAATTTTAAATTCTCTAACATTATCTCTTTCAAATAATAAATTAAATGATGAAATCGTACTTGCGTTTTTCAATTTAACATCTAAATACTGAGGATTTGATCCTCGATCTGTTGCTCATCTTGTCGAAGCTTTAGCAGCATCTATAGCGTTTTGTGCTGGATTATTGCTTTCTTGCGAAGAAGCTGTGGCAGTTGAACCATCAACGATTAGATTTTCTTGTTCTTCGTCAGTTGGACTTAAATCTTCTGCAATTGTAGAATTATTTTCGGCATATAATTTATCAACTTTAACAATTGTGTTTTTATTTTCATTTTTATTTTGATTTGAGTTTGCTAAAATTAATGATGCTGAACTAACTACTCCTGCACTCATTATTCCTAGATAAATAATTTTTTTAATATTATTTTTTAACATTTTTATTAACCTCTAATTAACTATTTTTGTATCATATTTTTCATATGGTTAAACCATATCAACATTATTTTAAAGGAAACAAAGTAACTAATCTAGTAATTGTATTTAATATTTTTAAACTTCTTTTTATAAAAAATATGATATAATATGTGAATTATGTAAAATGTGGTTTTTTAACCAATTTTATAAACTTTTATGTAAAATAATAGTATAATAAAAAATATATCAATTAATGTAACTAGTTTACATTTTTATTTTTAAAATTAATAATAAGGAGGTATTTTAAAATGGACAATAATTTAGATAATAAGAATCAAAAAGAAGTTGATCTTGATATAGACCAAAATGAAAAAGAATGTATTTTAGACGAAAATATAATTGAACAATATTCAAATGATTCACAGTCCTTGATAAATAAAATAACAGGTAATAATTTTGATCAGGATATTGCTGACGTTTTATTTTCTGGTGAACAAATAAGAAATAGATTGGTTAAGAAAAATACTATTTATAATAGAACTAAAATGTCTAATTTTGGTCTTAAATTAAATAGATTATATTCAATAATGCCGATGTGAAAATTAATCTTAATCACTGTGATTACAGCTATTTTTTTTGGTGTTATAAGTGTTTTCTTGGTTAAAAATGTAGGTATATATAATTTTGGTCTTGCCGCCGTAGGTCAATCGTTAGCAAGATTGATAGTTGTGTTTTTTAAACCCGATTCAGGAATTAGCGTAATAACAAGAAATTTAATTGAACAATTTGTATTTTGGATTGCTTATATTATTTTGAGTATTCCTATATTTATTTTTGGGTATAAAAAAATAGGTAAAGTATTCGGGCATTTAACAGTTATTTTCTTAGTTGTATCATCGATAATATCATTTTCAATAGGTATTATTCCTGGTTCAAATTTTTCATTAATAGGTGATTTTTCTAATCCAAGAATTAAAGAAGTTTTCAAAAGTATAGACGGAGGTTATAAAGAATCTCTAAGTTCTATTATTCCTCTTTTATGAAACGATGGTGGTAATATAATTGCTTTATTTATCTCAGCATCAGTATACGGATTTCTTCTTGCGTGAGTTTTTGCTATTATTCAAATAATAGGTGGTACAGCAGGGGTAACGGGTATTATAGGTGAATGATACGCTAACGAAAAACAAAAATCATTTGGATCAATTTCTGGATATATGAATATAATTATTGTAGTAATTGGTGTTTTATTAGGTTCATGATTACCTGGTTCTATATTATTAGATCAAGCTAATGCTAATTCAACTAATCCTGAATTAATTAAAGATATTACTTCAAAAGCTTGAAAATTTGAATTATACTTATCTCCTAATTTTGTTGCTACAATATTAACAAACGTTGTATATATTGCAGTTTTAAATAAATTATATCCAAAATTTAAATTGGTTAAAGTCGAGATTTATTCAATGAAAAAACATAATCAAATCGCAAATGTTATTTCTTCAGATAAGAAAATCGTTTCAGGATTAACCAAATTTAAAGCAAAAGGTGGATATAGTTCAAGCGGATATTATGTTATTACATCTATTACATTATTTAGACAAGTAAATAGAATAATAAACGATGTACGTAAAGTTGACGAAGATGCTTTTATTTCAATAACAGATGTTAGAAGTATTGATGGTTACATATATTTACCAAAAAATAAGTTCTAGATATATAAAAATGTTGAATTTAAAATGCACAACTTGTTATTGTGCATTTTTTATATTTATTTTTTACTCAATTAAACTATATATATTTGCATCTTCGTTAAATTTTATTAGATTTTCATTAATCATTTTTTCTAAAACATAATTGAAAATTCTGGAAGTTTGCAGATTTGTAGATTTATAACCGATATATTCTAATAGTTTTTTATGTAAAGAGCCGCGATCTATAAAATGTATTTGTTTTATTATCTTTAATATTATATCTTTATATTCATACACACTTATTTCATTTGATTTTCTCTTATTTTCTTCGTTATACCCGTAAAATAATATTTCATCTGTATCAGTTTCGTTTAGAACAATAAAATTATTATCAAGAGTGTCATCATAACCCTTTTCTATTCTAATAAAACCTTCGTTTTTAAATCTATTTATAACTGCATCATATACTTCTCTTATTCTTTTACTAAAAGTAGATGTATTAAATGAATATTTAAATATATTTTGCAATTGTTTTTCGTGTATTATTTTGTATTGTTTTATCAATGTTTTGTATAATAATTCTTTATTTCCGTCAAAAAGTTCATAGAGCATATTATTTATTGTATTGAAGTCAAAGTTTGGTCATATATTAAATTCTATTTCTTCAGGTTCTCTTTCTTCGACAATAAAATATTGATTTATGGTATCATAGTTTTTATCTATATTTTGACTGATGTTATTTACTTTCGAATTTTCCTCGTCAGCTCTTTCTTGTATGGTCTCACTATAATCCTCTCTTATGATATTTGGTTTATTCATAAGAGCTTCATTTATATCTTCGTTTATATTTTTATTTTGGTTTGAGTTTATTGCTGATTCGATAGCGTCTAAAAGTTTTTGAAGTTGTTGACTTTTATTTCTAAATCAATCAACACTTCAAACACGATATATATTTCATCCTCTATTTTTTAAAATTTGTTGTCTTAATTTATCTCTATCGCGTGTAGTTTTTGCTCAATTATATGATTCAGCATCTATTTCTATACCCAATAAGTAATTATTTTCATTATTTGGATCTAATACTGCCAAATCAACTTTAAAATCAGAATTACCAATGTGTTTTTTTATTTTAAAACCTTTATTAGTCAATTCGTTATATAATTCATCTTCAAATCCTGATTTATTAATATCATTTTCTAAATTGATTATTTCGTTATTAATTCCAAACTCAGCAATTTTTAAATAATCTTTAAAGAATTTTATTCCACGCGAACTAGATCTTTCTAAATCTATATCAGTTCAAGATAATGATGAGACAAGAATTACACCCTTTTTAGCTCTTGTAAAAGCAACGTTTAAACGTTTGTAACCGTTACTATGATTAATTGGCCCAAAATGCATTGAAATATTTCCTTTAATATCTTTACCGTATACACTACTAATAATTATAATATCACGTTCATCACCTTGTACCGTTTCAATATTTTTTATGAATAAGGGTTCTTTTGCTTTTCTATCAAAAAACGGCTCGTATTCCGGATGTTTATCTCTAAATTTTTCAACTAATCCTTCTATATACATTTGTTGTTTAATATTAAATGTTACTATACCTATAGATATATTTGTTCCTTTTTCCTTCATTATTTGTTCGAGGATATTAATAACCGTTTCAGCTTCAGCTTTGTTTATGCCACTATCAAAAATACCACTTACTTTTTGAAATTGAATAGCCTCAAAACGTCCCGGAATTCTACTTGCTGGAAATGTAACTAAATCATCATATATTTCATAATTTGAAGGATAAATTAGTTGATCAAATTCTGACCGATAATGTCATCTTAATTTAATGGTTGGAAGTGCTATATTTGATAGTTCTAATATGGAATCAAAACCTTTAATGGAAATATCATTTTCATCTTCATATTCTTCATGAATCTCTTCATTATCATTTAATGAATCAAAGAAACTTGTCGGTGGTAATTGTTCGTTATCACCTACAATTATAAGTTGATTAGAACGATAAATTGCACCTATAGCATTTTCTGGTCTAACTTGAGATGCCTCATCAAAAATAACTACATCAAAGTTTATTTCAGTTCCGCTTAAATATTTACTTACTGATAAAGGAGACATCATCAGACATGGTTTTAATTGTAATAATAAATTTGGTATTTTTTGAAATAATTTTCTAAAAGGCATAATTCTACGAGATTTATTAGCTTCTGCTTTTAAAATTTTTATCTCTGGATTTGAAGCACCAATACCTTCCATAGAAGGAATTTGACTCAGTAATTTTGCGTCAGTTTTTATTTTTGCTATTTTTTTAATTTCTTCGTCTATTAAAGAAAATTCTTTTTTATTTATTTCTAAAGTAGTATTTGTGAATTTGTATGAATCTTTAGTTTGGTTTAAGTGATAATCTATTAGTAATTTATATAGTCTTTTTAAAAATATTTCTTTGTAATTTTCTAATTTTTTTAATTCAAAAATTTTGTCAACGAAGTCATATAAATAATTATTTTTTAATTCAATAATATTGTTATTTAATTCAGTAATAGAACGTATATATGGTTGATCGGAAATTAATTTATCCAATTTTGATTCTAAATCTTTCTTATTTAAATTTTTAAGGTTTAGAATATCTGATTTAAACAAATTTTGTAGTGAATTAATATTTTGTATTCACTGATTATTATCCATTATCCATGTATTTAAATTTTTAATATAACCAAAATCATCGTTAACCATCATTATAAAGTTTTGAATATTAATTCTAAAATTACTATTTTTTTCTTGTTCTTTAATAAATGAAACCAAAACTAACATATCCAAAGTTTGTTTTATATTATCGGTTTTATAATCATTAATTCTATAATTTAGCTTACTTGCACATTCTTCTATTGTTTTTTTTCTATCTTTATACTCAATAATATAGTTAATATTGTCTTCAAATAATTCTAAATTTGCCTTTGATTCTTTTGAAAAACTATTTATGTCTTTAATTATTGATCTTCATTTAGAATTTAAAAATTTAAAAAATTTATTTTTGTTATCTAAATAAATATTTTTAACTTTATTAAAGTCAAATAAATTAATTTTTTCTAAATTATACAGAGTATCCAATTTACTTTTTAAAGTGTCAATTTTTGAAGATTCATCAAATATTTTTTGATATAAATCAATTTCAATATTTAAATCTTTAGTGAAAGCATTTATATCAATTTTTAACTGATATTTATTCTTAAAATCAATTATTCTTTTAAAAATATCCGTAATTAATTCAATATTAAATGCAAATTTTTCTTTATTAAAAGTAAAGTCTTTGTGTTCTTGAATTAACAAATTGTCTATATTTGAAATTTTTGAATTAACGCTATATATTAGCGATAATATTTCTTCTTTTTCTAATTCGCTATACGAATTTCATTTAAGTCCTCATCACGAATTAACGAAAGGGTTTTTATCAAAAAAATTCATTCTTTCTTCAAATTCGATCAATAAATTCGAGATTTTTTCTACTTGTTCTAGGTTTAAATTATTAAAATTATCAATTTTAAAATATACATCATCATATTTTTCTAAATTATAATAATTTGAAATCATATGATATAAGTTCATTTTAATAGGTTCTCTTTTCAAGAGAAGTTCTCTACCATAATTATTCAAAAAATTAGATGAATTACTATATTTAGTAATAATATTTTCAATTTGAGAATTAATTATATTAATATTTTTGTTACCTTTTTCAAGTGATTTGTATAGTTCGTTCAAGATTACTTTTTTGTCTAAATCTTCATTGTGAATTGGGATTGAATATGATTCTAACCCTATTTTCTTTAAGTTATTATAAACAACATCCAAAGCTGCTTTTTTCTCTGAAACAAAAAGTATCTTTTTACCTCTCGCAAGTAATTCGCTAATTATATTTGTTATTGTATGTGATTTTCCTGTTCCTGGTGGCCCTTGAAGAATAAAACTTTGACCTTGAATAGCTTTTTGAATAGCAATTTCTTGAGACGAATCGGCGTCTAAAACATGATATAACTCATTGCTTTTAAATTTTTCTTCTATATTAGTTTCATCTATTTTTTCGAATTCTATATTTTGGTCATCTCCAGAAATTGATTTTATAAAATTATTTAATACTATTTTATCTTCATTTTCTTCTAAATCCTTATGCATGTTTATTTTGCTAAAGTTAAAAACAGATAAATATAATTGATCAATAATCTCTCATCTAGGATCGTTAAACTTAGATGAAATTAGTTCTTTGAATTTTATATATTTTGAATAATTGTCCAATTCATTATCCAAAACAGAAATATCTATTTTTATTTTGTATGCAGTTTCTAATTTTTGTAAAAGTGTTTCGTTAGGTTGTAATATTGATTCATCATCGAAATTAAGTTGATAAATTCTTTTTTTATTTTTATTCTCTTCTTTTAAATTTGTTGAAATTAACATTAACGGAGCGAAATGTTCCTTATCATCTTCTAGATTTTCAAATCATTTTAAATATCCGACTGAAACAAATAATGTATTGATAGCAAATTCTTCTTGAAATGAAATGTAATTTTTATAAAGTTTTTTTAATCTATCAGTTTGTTCTTTTCCATTTACACTAGAATAAATAGATTTTTTATTATTTACATTAATATTATGTTTTAGCAATATATCTAAGTCTATTTTAGAGTCTATAGAAGTTAAATTCATTTTTTTAAGATCCAAGTTTTCGATATCTATGTTTTTGTAGTTTGCAGTTTCATTTAAAAATATTTTTAAATTTGGAGATATAAATGGTAAACCGATTTTATTTTTTTCGGAAAAAATATTAAAATTTAATGCTTTATTCCTTAAAGTTAAATCTAATAAAGAATTTTTTCAAATTTTCAAATTTTCTAGTATTTTATTGTTCATTTTTACCTTTCTTATTACAATGATAATGTTACGATAATTAAAATATATTTTAATTATATTACTTTATTTTTATCAAAAAAATGAAAACAAATAATTAGATATTAAAAATATTAATTTTATTTTCTTCAAAATTTGTTTATGCTATAATATTCAAAATTTTTAAGAGAGGTATTAAAAATGAAAAGAAAAATAGCTAAATTATTATTTATTATAGGAACACTCCCTTCGGTAGGTTTAATATCTTTTAGTTGTGCTAATAATGAGTTAAATTATGACAATAGTAAAATGAACAATCAAAAAGAATCTAAAGAAAAAACAAATAATAAAAATGTTGTAAGTCCTAAAACTACTATCCAAAAAATAAACGATAGTTTAAGAGTAGAAGAAAATATAAAAAACAAAGAATCAAAAAGTAAAAATAACGATCAAGAAAACGTCAAAAATAATTTTAAAGAATCAAACAGTAATAATGATTCTAAAAATACAACTGATATAAAAAATAAAAATCAAACAAAAGAAGAATTAGATGAAACCGACTTGTATTGACTAAGAAAAAAATACAATGATGAAATCTTAGGATTATTCAATAGTTTTAGTCATAAATATATAACAGAAACGCTAAATAACTGATGAAGAGAAAAAAATAACATTGACGAATCCAAAGAAAATGAATTTAAGGAAAAGATACAAAAATTAATAGAAAAATTTACGGTTGATTTATCGGTATCTAACCACAATTTTTCCGAAATTGAAAAAATGATGAATAACGCAATTAAAGAATTACTAAAATTATCTGATGAAATATCAAAAATAATTAAAGAGAAAGATACACAAAATAAAGAATATTTAAATCAGATTTTTGATAAAAACGAAAAATTAATTTCTATTTATAACTTAATTTATTTAAAAACTTTAAAAGAATCGTATGATTTTGCTTTTAAAGAAAGAAAAATGAATATAGATCAAAGTTATTGATCTAATAAATTAAAAGAAAATGTAGACAAAATAAATTCTGAAATAAAAAACAATGAAAGTGAAGATTGACTACAAAAGAAAACATTAGATATATTAAAATTAATGTTAAATGGACAAGTTATTGAAGAAAATAATTAAAAGTTACTTTAAAAAAGTAAACTTCGATATAAAAAATTAACATTTTACGAAATGTTAATTTTTATTTATTTTTAGATTCTTAATCTTTATACCCAAATAATTCCATTAATATATCTATTATTTGATCACTTCTTTTGTTTATGTTATCGAAATATTCTTTAGCTTCATAATTATTTATTTTAATTTTTTTATTAAGTAATTCGAATTCATCTAAATCTTTTGTATTTAATTGTGATAATGATATATTTTTATCCAATTTAAAATTATCGCCAAATAAAATTAAGTTATTTTCAGATACCTTATAAGTTTCTTTTAACTTAGAATTTTTTGTATTAAATGCCTTGATTGTTTTTTCGTTAAATAAAGCTCCATTACCTATTTTATGAATATAATTCATAATTTCTTTTTCATTATATTCTTCGTTTGGATCATCCAATTCTAAGTTAGTTTTATTGATTACTGACTCGTAACCATAATTAGTTTTAAAATCATCAAATTTATTAACAGAAGTAAATTCATTTTCGAATTTATTATAATCGTTTACGATAAATGAATTAATTCTTGCTAGTAATATTTTTCTTTCGTTATTATTAATTTTAAGATCACTTTTTTCTAAGTTATGATTATTATAAGTTTCATTTAATTTTTCTCTCAGAACTTCATTTGATCTATATTCTCCTGTTTCTGGATTAATGTACAATGATGATCTAAGTTCTGGGTGGATATTAAATAAAGCGTCTCTAAATAATTTTAATTTTGATTCAAATTCAAGATCATCAATTTGTTTTATGTCCTCCAATTGGCCTTTATCCAAGAAAACTTTACTTAATTCAATTATTTTTTTACCTAAAGATTCACCTGCAAAATTTGTGTTTTTTCATAAAAATTCAAAGCGTTCTAATTCGTAAATTAATTTACTAATTTTTGCTACATATTTTTTAATATCTTTTATTTCGTTATTAAAGAAATTAAATTTATTTAAAATGGTAAAAATTAAAGGTGTAAATACTTTTGAGTTTCCATCGTTTGTTAGATTATATATTTGATATGATAAAACAGGAAATTCAAGTAAAGTAGATTTAAAGTCATTAAATCATTTTATTTGTTCTTTAGTTAATCCGTTATTAAGAGTTTTATTCACTATACTATCTAAATTGTTTAAATGTCCAGTTCTTGCAAATTCAAAATAAACTATTTTCTTGAAAAAAATGAAGTAAAATTCCTCGTATTTATCATCTTCTATAGTTGCGTTAATTTTAGATGTTAATTCTTCAAACTTATTATATATAATTGAGTTTTTTGAAATGCTAAATTTATCTTCTATAACTCTTTTTTCTGCAAATCAATTGTTTGAAACATAAATCGAATTATAAAATAATTCTAAAAGATTCATGTCTGCATCTTTAGTTTCTTTTTGATTTTTTCTAAAATATTTATCAAATATGTTTTTGTTAAGATTGACTATTGTTTCAATACTTAAATTTTTATTTTGCAAGTTATAGTTATCAAAATAAGTAATTAAACTACTTTTAACTAGGTCTAAAACACTTAATTCTTTACTATGCAAGTTAATATTTTTGAAAATATTAATTTTTTCTGTTGGGTTATCATAAATTTCGGTAAAAATAGTTGTAGTAAATTTGACATTTTTAAGTGTGAAAATTACAAATTCCGAAAATCTTTTTAAACCATTTAGGTCTAATTTATAAAAATATGAACTAATAACTTTAGATAACTCTATTGCGTTGTTTATATAATTATTATCACCTCTTGTATTGAAATCTCCTAAAATACTATGAATTGTATTAAAGTTTTCTGAATCACCTGTTTCAAGGTTTGATTTTAATTCATCAATACGTCTTTTATAAACTACATCATAGTAGAAATCTCTAAAAAGTAATAAATTTTGATAATCTTCGTTATCCAAAATGTATTCTTCTTCTCTAAATGCATCTAAAAATACTAAAGATAATTTTAATAAAACAGTTAATAAAATTATAAATGTCATCAATCTTTGTTGTCCGTCCAATATTTCTACATTAGTACGTGAAAAAGACAAAATAATATTATTAAAGAATGCATATTGTTCTTTATTTGTCTTATTTTTATTTTGTAAACTTGAATAAATATTTTCAATTAATTCTTCTACCAAATATCCATTTCACATGTAAACTCTTTGAAATGAAGGTACATAGAATTTTGTTCCATCATTTAAAATCTCACCTAAACTAAATAAGTGTGCAAAAATAGGTTTTCCGTCTTTATAAAGTTGTTCTCTAGCATTTTTTTCGATTAAATTAGATAACGCATTTTTTTCAATATCTAACTCTTTCATTAAACGATAAGTTTCGCTCCAAGATTTAAAATCTTCTACTTTTTTCTTAACTCATGAATAATCTTTTACTTCGTAATTTTCGTAAAAGGAAGATAGATTATCGTTTAATAAAATTAATATATCATCATATTGCTTGAAATATTCGTTATAAAAGTACTCAAAATAATTTATATTTTTAGCTTTTAGTTTTAAAAAGTCAATAAAATTGGATTCTTTTGAATCAAATTTAACATAAATATTAGTTAACATTCTAACTACTTGAATGTCTTCATTTGAACTAAATAAAGCTTTTTCTTCAAGAATAGCATTATCTATTACGTCAAATAAATATGGTTTGGAATAAGTTTTTATGTAAAACTTAATATATTCCTTAAATCCTTCAATCAAATTTTCTTTACTTTGAATTATTTTACTAAAATGAGTGTTGAATTTATAAGAATCATCTTTATATAAATCAATAATTTTTAATCCTAATAAAACATTTACTATTTGATTATATGTGCTTATTGATAAATTCTCTTTATAAAGAGCGAGTTTTTTTGCATCACTTTCTTTATCGATTATATTTAGAGAATAAATATTATTTGCATTTTCATCATCTCCATATATTTTTTTTAAATTAGTTATTTTCACCAAAAAATTATTGTTAAAATATTTTTTAACATCATTATTTTTTAAAAAGTCAAAATAATTATCTATGTCGGTTCCTATTGATCAAAGCTCAACACCCTGATTTTTAATTATGTTTTGAGCTTCTTTAGTCATTTTTTTCATAGTTTAAGTCCTCTATTTCCTTAATTGTTTCAAATATATTTTTTATTGCTTGTACAACTATAGAATTACCAGCTTGTCGATATAGCGATTCTTTAGTTAAAATATTCTTTTTTATTAAATTTTTTAAACTATCAAAATCCTTATCTTCAAACCCCATCAACATATAAGCTTCTTTAGTTGAAATAAATCTATAAGGTAGTTTGTTGTTTTTGTTATTCTTATATTCAATAATACCTACATTTGGTATTCTATCTTGTTTTGTCGTTACAGTATCAATTACAAAATTTGTAGAGTTATTTAAAACCTTCTTTTTATTAATTTGTAATTGAATCATTCTTTCACGTGATGGAGTATTATTGATTATAAAATCATCGTTTTTTTCGTTAGATTCAAAATCAAAAATTTTATTAAAATATTTTTCTCTATTTTTTATGTTTAATTTTTTCTTTTCCATTTTTTTATCTAAATATTTCTTAAATTCCTGATCATTTTTAAAAGGGCTTTTTAAGTTATCTAAAATTGAAATTGCAAAAACACGTTCTCTCTTTTGAATTGAACCAGAATCCAATGCATTTATAACAGTGGTGAAAGTTTTATATCCTAATTTTTTTAAAACTTTTTTTCAATCTTCATATTCTTTTATGAATTTTTGAGATAATAAATTTTTTACATTTTCCATAACCAAATATTTTGGTTTTTCTTTTGATTCATTTAAAATTCTATAAATTTCTCATACTAAATTAGAAGTTGATTCAACATTGTTTATTCCTTTAGCTTTACCCATACTTGCGACTGATAACCCTTGACAAGGAAAAGAATATGTTATTAAATCGATTTTTTCTTCTTCTAATATATTCGGATCTAATTTAGTAATATCAACTTGATTGTTGGTCAATAATATTGATGCTGCTAAATATTGTTTAAATTCGTAGTCTTTTTGAGTTATTTTGGAAGGTTTTTTAGAATCTAAAGAAATGGTATATTTGTTTAAAAAGAAATTTATTTGCTCTTCCGTATTTAAATTGTGTTGTTGTAAGATTTTTAAATATTTCCCTTCTAAATTATGATGCATTTGAGCATAACTTATATTAGCTCTAGCATCTCAATCGGCAATTGCTTTGATTTCAAATATCTTTTTGTTGTACTTTTTGTTCAATTGATTCATTGCCTTATTTTGTGCGCCAATACCTGAAAATGTTTCTAATACTTTAATTCGTTTTTTTTGCATTAAAAAATAACCACATTTATCATAAATATGGTTTTATTATTTTTTTAAAAGTATTAGAAATTTGTTTAGTCTGATATATATATATATATATAAGTTGGCATTTATATCTATTAATTCTTTATTCATAACATTTTCCTATATTTATTATACACATAAATTAAATTTGCAAATAAAAATGCTAAAATTAAGAATTTATATTATTTTTATTTTTCCTTCTTAAAAAATAATATGTAGGTATAAAAATACTTAAAAGAGCTATTATTGAACTAGATATTATTGTAAAAATACCTAATTTTGTTTTAACAAAACTTTTAGTTTTTTTGTTTTCGTTAAATCTGTTTTGAGAAACTTTTTGTTGTTTGTTTTGACTTTTATCAGTTTTAGAATTTATTTTTTTATCTTTTTCTTTGTGAATGTCAGATTTTTTATTTTCAATCGAATTGTTTGAATTGTTATTTTTAGAACTACTGTTAGAATTTTGAGTATCAACCTGTTTTTCTTTAGTAATTGAGGCTAAATTATCTTTATTTTCTTGTTTCTTTTTGTTATTTTCTTGGACAATCGTTTCAGGTTTATAATTTTGTTCATTTTTTGGTTTTTGGCTTTCAATTTTGTCTTGAATTAAATCACTACGGATTAAAGTTAGGCTAGTTTGATTAATTTTGTAGTATTTTTCTTTATCTCCGTTATATATAACATCAATAACGTTATTGTCATCACTTAATTTTGATGGATTTAAAATTGTTCATCCCTTCTTTAATTTAATTTCGTTAGTATTATTGATGTTTTTACCTATTGTAATTGAATTGGAGGAGTTATATTTATGTTCCAAACCTCTTCTTATTGTTAAGAATGCATAATTAACACCAGAATAATCACCTATACCAATAATTTTAACCTTATTATATCCGCAATTTGCTATATCATAGTAAAATCCACCTTCTTTATCCAAAACCTCTTGGTATTCAAGTTTATAATCTTGATTTAAAACTAATGTTTTGCCATTATATTTAACATTTATAAAATCATCACCGTGTTCTTGATCTAAATGATAGTCATATTTGTTCAAACTAATTTCAGCATATTTAAGATCTTTGTTTGTGCTGTTAGATGAATTATTTATATATTCTGAATTAGTGAATACCTTAATACGAGCAGTTGCTCCATTATAAGCTTTTTGACTAGATTTTCATTCTCCGTTTTGATTAATGAAACTAAAATCGTTCTGTGTATTTAATTCATCAGAAAATTTTAGTTTAGCATATTCGTTTTCATTATTTATTTTAACAACCACAGTAAATCATTCACCTTGCTCAATCTCGATAGGATTATCTAAATCAATAGTTCTTAAACCATCATTGTGAAAATATTTTTTTTGAGAATGAACTAACTCGCCTAATTTTAAATTTCTAGGATTAGGATTCTCGGTTTTTCTATATATTTTAATTTCTATTTCACTATCTAAACCCTCAAAACCAACATTTATCGCCTTCAATTGTTCTTTATGATTTTTATCGCCCTTTTTTGCTTGGAACGTTACGGCCGCTTCTTTAAAAAGATCGCCATAAATATCTTTAAAGGAACCATCATAGTAATAATTGTTTTCATAAGTCGATTTATTTGTGTAGTCTAAAGTAAATAACTCGGAAATATTAGAATCATACGATAAATAAAAATATCCATTTTCTCCAGAGTTTGTGCCCCATGAATTTTTAACTATTCAAGCACCATCTTGACTTGTGTCAGAACTAAATTGTTCTTTTGAAATAGTATCATCTCAACCTATTATAGTTGCCGCATGAGTTATATGAGTAAAATTTTTATATTTATTAGCCTCTTGATTATAAAAGTTATATCCTTTATTGCTTAGTAGATCAACCGCGGAAAAAGAAAATGAAACCGCACCATAGTTTTTAACGGCAAACTTAATTTCATTTATGCTTTTTTCCTTAGATATAGTATTTTTATCTGGGATTTTTATAAAATCTTTAAGTATGAAATTGGTGCTATTACCAATTTTTTCTCATTCATAATCATTTTCGTTTCTCAATTTATTTCATTGTAGAAGAGAATAACCTGCATATATAGGTGATGAACCGCTTTTTTCCCAAAATAAAGATGAATTATTATCAAAATCAGTATTATGAAGCAAATCTTCTCCTATACCTCTATTTAGAGTTTTATATGCCAAGTTTTTTTCTGATAAATCAAGAGTATCAGGCGAAACAAACAATCCTTTTTTGAGAATATTTATTTCGCTCACCGCTATTGTTGAGTATGCTCAACATAAATTGGAAAGGCCTTGATGCCTAACGGGTGTAATATAACCTTCGTCTCTACCATCATATTTTACTGGCAAAATATTTTCGTTATTGTTTGTTGTAGTAACTATTGAAGTGCTAGAAATCAAAATGTTAGTAGCCATTAAAATGCAACTAAAAAAATGTCTTTTTTTCATATTTTCCCTCTTATTCAATTTTTGTGATAAGTATATCACAAAGAAAAATTTTTTTCATTTGTGATATATTAGATATTTTTTAAAATTTAGTGTTATTAATAACCGCTAAAAAATTATTTTTTAACTATGTTTAAAGATATAAAAATAAAAGTAGTAAAATAAAAATATCAATTCGAAAGGCAAAAATGAAAAAAATAAAATTTTTAACAATAATTCCCTTAACTTCATCAATAATGTTTCCTGTTATTGCTTGTTCAACAAATAATAAATATAGTAAACCAACCAAAACTAACACTAATGATGAAAATATATCTAAACAAAATAAAAAAGATAATGTTGATAAAGGCAATGATTCTAATGAGTTAAACAAAATTAGTAACGCTAATGATATTGATGAAGAAAAGAAAGAATCATCTAAAAAAGAGAAATCTTTAGTTGAAAAAGATAGTAAAGATAATACTAACAATGTCGAAAATGATGAAATAACTGAAGATATTAATAAAGATTCAAGTAATAAAGATACAACCATCGATGAATCAACACTTAATAAAGAAGAAAATATCGAAGATAACAATGTAAACTATAAGTTTTTAAAAGAAGATCAATTAGAATCTCAATTCACAACAAATAGTGCTATTTATCGTTTAAAAATCGAGAATTATCAAGTCATTTATAAAAATAATTCGAAAATACTCGCAAAACTAAAAAATAGTAATTTTGTTTTAGGTAATATCGCAAAGAAAAATGATAATATTTTGGAAGTTACTTTTCAATTTAATGATTTAGTCGAAAATACTGAATATCAAATTGACGAAATTAAAATAGAAAATGAAGAAAACATTAATAATTTAAATATTAAAAAATATAATTTTACTTTTAGAACAAAAAACATTATTCCAAATGAAATAAATGATGAAGAAATTGAGAGTGAAAAAGTTGATAGCACTAAAAGCCCTCATTTATCAAATAAAAATGATTCAGATAGAGTTACATACAGAAGTTTGCAACCTGCAAACGAATTTAGCATCAATGACCAAGGTATAAAAAATATTATCGAGTTGACGAAAGAATCTTTACAAACTAACGAATCGTACAAAAAATATTTTAGTGAGTTAAATAAAAGATATAATGATTCAATTCAAAAAGTAGATGATAAAATACATTATGAATCTGAACTTAATTTTAGCGAAATAGAATATTCCGAAAGTAATACAAAATTTATTTTAAACAAGGAATCTAATTTAAATTTAAATAATCCGAGACTTTTGATAAAAAGTTGAAATCAAAGTCAAAATTGATCAAAATGAGTGGACGCAACTTTAGAACAAGGTGACAAACTAGTAATTAATAATTCTGATTTAGATAAAAAAATCTCTAAATATGTAGTTACTATGATTGAATCAAATAATAAAAATTATTTAATAGCTCTAAACGGAAAAAATATAATCACTAGTACACCTGTTAGAAATTTAGAAATTAACAATTTTAGCCTTTACAAAGATGAAAATAATAAAAATATTTTTGGTTCAATATCTCTAAATTGAAACGAAGAACAATTGATATATTTAAAAGATAAAATTTTTGTTTTAACTTTTGAAGCAAAGCAAAAGATATATCAAGAAAAATCACATACAACACCAAGTTTATTTGGGCCCGGGGAAAAAGTAATAGAAAATGAAGATGAAAAATTCGATGACAAAAATAGAGTTCAAAAAATTAAAAGAATTTATGTTCCTTTTGATAAATTATGAAAATTTAATTTAAATGGTCTGCAAGAACAAATACAATATAAACTAAGTTCGTTGGATATAGTTTCAAATGATGAGTATATAAATGTAGTTGAGAAAATAAACTATAATACAAATTCATATTTTAACTTTAATTTCAATTGAAATAATGACCAAAAGTTGAGTGATCAACTATATAATTTTGATGTACCCGAAAGTACCGATGTTAATTTTACGAATTTAAATTTAAATAAAAAAGAATTATTTGAAAATAATCAATCTAACAAAAATAAATTGCCTTTTTCTATCAATAATTTATCTACTCTAATAAACTATAATTACGAAGTTCATAATTTAAAAACTTTATATAAAAATAGACAAAAACCATTAGGTGAAGAGTTTATAGATTACAAAATTATTAAAAATAATGTCGAACAATCCTTACATTGGTTTAAGACAAGAGATTATTTAGCTAAGCAACCTTTTAAAATTAATACATCTAAAGATTTAGCAATAATAACTAAAGATTTAAATTCCATAGTAAATTTAAATCAAATACCAAGCGAAGATATTATTTTTTGAATAACATTTGAATTTAATCCTAACCCTCAAAATGCTCTACATTGGAGCGAATTTAACGATGTTAATTCAAGAGTAACTATACCTGTGTCTTATAAAAATATATTAAACGATAAAGTGATTAATGATGTTGATTTTATGTATAATTTAAGTTCAGAAAATAATAATTTTCAATCTAATATAGCTTCTAAAATAAGATCATTAGTTAGTTTTAATTTAGAGTTATCAAATAATAACACACTAAAATTAAAAATAAAAGCAAGAAATAACGACGTAACTTTAAATAATACAACTTGAGAACATAATTCATCATCCGGTCGTTCTATTTATTTAAATACAGCTGATTTATTTGTTTATTGGATACAACCAAAAACAAATCAAACAAAAAACTTGAGTTTTAAAGAAAACCAAAAGTTAGATGAATTATCAATACAGACTAGTGCTACTGCTTATAATGATACTTACGAACTAAAAGAAAGTACTTTAAAACGTCAAGAAACAAATCCGGATGGAACAATTTCTCTTAGGGATATAGAAAATCATTTAGAAGAAACTCCAAAACCTGAAGAAATATCTAAACGTTTATTTAAAGAAGATAATTCCAAAGGTATACAAGAAGGTAGAAATAGAGCTTACTCTCTTTCTAATAAATCAGACGGTACATGGAATATTTTTGCCAAAGTAAACGAAGATCCAAATGACTATCGTTTTTGAACTTTTTCAAATTATCATGTTTGAGTAACATTAAAATCAGAAAATGCAAATATGGCTACAGTATCTAAAAATAAAAGTGGTAATGAAGTTCTATCAATTGCAAAGGGTGAAATTTTGGCACCTACATTAATATCAAAAAATACCACAAATCAAAATCAACCGGTTTATTACAAGCCAAAAAATATCGAAAATATAAACGTTGATGGTAATTTATATAATTTTGATTTTACTGATGAAAATCAAGCTATTAAATATGAAATGATCATCGATTTTACCAATAACAATAAAAATGTATTTGATAAATTTAAAGATAACATGGGTATTGAACAAGTTAGAACACCCGAAAAAGAACAATATAAAAATTACAACGACACTTCATACATGGAACAAGAAAAAAATCGCGCCGATTTACTAATTGCAATTGTAGATTTTAAACCTATTTTTGAAAAATTTGAAGGAAAAGACTTATCGCAACCAATCAACGATAAAACTTTAACCGAACAAGAAAAAAATGCAATAAATCATATTTTAAATTTCAAAAATTTAAAACCACTTAAAATTTCCAAATTATCAAGATACATAAATTCATTTACAAATTTAAACGCATATATTAGTTCTATACCAAAAGTTCCTACAAAAAATCCTTATGGTAACGTAGAAGCATCTAGATATAGAGAATATTTATACGGTGTTAATTCTGTTAAAGTGCATTTGAGCTCTCCGACAAATGTTTCTAAATCATTTAATGGTGCGGTTTATTCTGAAGTTGAATATTTTGACTTGTATAGTGGTTCTTCCGGTTCTGCAGTATATGATTACAATGGAGATTTATTAGGTCTAGTAAAACAAGGTACTGCTAATAAAATAAATAATTTTATTTTTGTTGATACTCAAAAATATTCTTATTTTGGAAATGATGACACCATCTATAATCCAGGTACTTTCCGCTCAATAAATAAAAAATTATCATATCTATATCCGACAAAGTACAAAAATATTTTCGAAGATAATAGTGAAGATAATAATTAATAAAATACAAAAATAGTTATCAATTAGGCTATTTTTGTATTTTTTATTAAAAAATTATTTTTAACCTATAAAAGGTATAAAATATAAAATCAAAGGAAGTTCTAATGAATAATAATATAAATTATCTACAAACTAGTTTTGTTGATAAATTAAAACCACATAAAGACTTGTTAAATGATAAGGACATAAGTTTTAATAAATTAAAATATACTTTCGCAATGTTTTTATCAATTTTAGCAACAATAACTTTTCGATTTAACTCTTCAATTTTTATTGCTGCAAATATACATAACGACTGATTCGTATCATTATTTTATTTGATGATACAATTACCTTCAGTTATTGTATATTTTTTAGGACCCAATCTAGCTAAAAAATTTAGTCCTAAACAATTGATTTTTATAGCAGATTTTGGTTCGATATTATTTTTATTAATATTATTGATATCTAATATTTTTATAAATAATATAACCATATTACTAATAGGTATTTTTGTTGTAAATACAGTTTATGCATTTTCAGACGGGGTAAGACTTATTGCTACAAAAAATATTGTTTATTATTCAAGTGTAGATAGCAATACATTACATTCTTTTAATATACTCAACATATTAGCGTACGGATCAGCAACATTTTTCTCACCAATTTTAGGTTTTCTAATTGAAAAATATGTAGAGTTCAAGTATATAATGATTTTTAATTTAGTAGCATTCATTTTATCTGATTTGATTTATTTATTAATACAACAAAAAAAGATAGCAACTGAATTTATAAAACGAAACTCTATGAAACAATCAGAAAAAGTAAATAATACTCATGTTTGAATTTTTGCAATTAGTTCAATGATGATAATTCAATTATTTTTATATCCAAGACAGGCGGGTATTATTCAATTTTTAAAAGAAATTAAAGATTTTGAAATTGAAAAATACGGATATTTATATAGATTTATATTATATAGTTCAGGTTTAATAAGCACTGTATTACTCTTAATTTTGTCTAAACTTAAATATAAAATTAAGAGTAATAAAATATTCCACTTGTTAATGTGAATTATCTTTATTATGCATTTTATTTTTATGTTTATCTTATTTTTCTCAAAAAATAACACACTATTATTGGTAGGTTTTTTTAGTTTAAGTGGTTTTCAAAACTTTTTTAATTCTTATACAGAACCTACATCAAATAATATAATTTATCAAAATTTTGATAAAAAAGATTACAATAAGCAAAATGCATATGCATTATCAATTAGAATCATAGTTTACTCTTTGATAATTGTACTATTAACCGTTTTTTACAGATTTTTAAACTTTAGAATTAGTTTCAGTGTTTTTACGGTTATTTTATTTATTAATGTATGTTTAATTTCATATAGTAAATACAAGATAGATAAAAAATAAAGTATTTCTAAGCAAATACTTTTTTATACTAATTTATTTTTTTATAAAAATTAGTTTATATGGTAAAATATGCGTATTTTTGATATAATTATAAAATAATTAGATTTAGGAGTATACATGGAAGTAGAAGTTTTCAAAAATAAAAAAAATAAAACACGTAGAGAATTAAGAATTGAAGTTATTTCTGTTTTATATAAATGCGAATTGTTAGGAGAAAAAATTAGTTTAGAAGAAATAAAACAAGAATTTAACTTAAATAGTGAACAACTAAAAACTTTAAGACGAATTGAAAATTCATATATATTTAGTAAAAATATTTTCAATCGTTTATTAAACGAAAATTGATCGTGAGATAGGATAGACCCTTTGATAAGAGCTATTTTAATCAATGCTGCAAGCGAATTTAAAATAATACAACCTAAAATAGTTTTTAATGAAGCTATTGAAATTACTAAAATGTATTATCCGCTTGAAGATAGTGAACAAAATAAAGATAAAAAAAATCTTGTAAATGGAATATTAGAAAATTTTTATAAGGCTATTTTATTAATCGAAAATAAAACAAAGAACGAACAAAACTAAATGATGCAATGATTTTGAAATAAATTATTTATTAATTCATGAAATAAAACAATAAATTACACTTTTTTAATTTTCAAAGAAATGAATTTAATCGAAAAAATCGAATTAAATCAAGTTCTTAAATTTTTAAATAATAAAAAGTGAGATAACATTGAGGAGTTCATTGTTAATTTTTTTGAAAAAATAACCTTTAAGGATAATTTAGATAATAATAAAAAAATAATGATTGATAATTTTTATAAATTCGTTTTTTATCATGCTTATTTTAAAAAATGAAAATTACAAAAATTTAGTTTATTAAAAATAATTAACAAAGAAGTTGATGAAGTTGAATTTAATCATCAAAAAAGACATTATTATTATAATTTTTTAGATGAATTTAAAAAAATTAAAAATTATAATAAATACTTAATAAAACTTTTGAGGAAGGTTATTTAAATATGAATAATGATATTAGAAAACAATTTCCTATTTTAAATAATATTACATATTTCGACAGTGCGGCGCTTGTGCTAAAACCTACTATAGCAACGAATGCAATCACTGAATATTATACAAATAAATCTATTTCGTCGAGAACGGCCGACACACCATTAGGAAATGAAATTAATCAAACAATAATAAATGTTAGAAATAAAGTAGCAGACTTGCTCGATGCTAAAGATTCAGAAATAATTTTTACAAGCGGAACAACTGAGTCAATTAATATTTTTGTTAGAATGTTTAGTCAATTAATTAAAAAAGATGAAGTTATTTTATTAAGTTCATTTAATCATTCTTCAAATATAATCCCGTGAATTGAAATATCTAAACAAAGTGGTGCGATAATTAAATTTAGCGAAAATTTGATTGATGATATTGACAATACCCCTAATTTAAAAATTGTTTCATTAGCACAAGAAACTAATAATTTTAATCAAAATTTTGATTTAAATAAAATTTATAAGTTAGTTAAAGAAAAGAATGCATATTTATTTAATGATGCAGCGCAAGCGATAGCTCACCAAAAAGTCTCTTTTTCTTTTTCTGATGCAATAGCTTTTAGCACAAATAAATTTTATGGACCAACTGGATTGGGTGTTTTGGCAGTCAAAACAGAATTATTAAAACAAATGAAGCCTGTAAAATTTGGCGGCGGAGCTATTGATGATATTAACACCGATACAACATGAACTCTCAAAAAAACTATAGCCGCTTTTGAACCTGGAACTCCAGACATTGCCGGTATGTATATGTTTAATAAATCTTTGGATTTTTTTAACGAAATAGGATACCAAAAAACACAAGAAATTTTAAAAAAATTATCTATTTACTTACATGAACAACTATCTAAATTAGAAAATATAGAAGTATTTTCAAAACCTGGTGATTATATTGCTTTAATAAATATTAAAGGAATAAACTCTCAAGATGTAGCTACTTATTTAGGTTCTAAACAGATTTATACTATTGCAGGAATTTTTTGTGCTCCATATTTAAGAAATATAAAACAAGAATATTCATATTTAAGAATTTCGTTAGCAATATATAACAATTATGAAGATATTGATAAGTTGATAGAAACATTAAAAAACGGAGGCGATTTTTATGCATTTTAATCCTAATATAGCTAGAGAATTGATTATGTCTCATTATACTAAACCTAATAATAAAATGGAATTACAAGGAGAATTTCAAACTTGTTTTAGCACAACATGTTCAGATAAATTAAACATTCAAACAAAGTGAGATAATGATAAGCTAGTGGATGTTCATTTTAATGGACATGGTTGTGCTGTATTTATGGCTTCTACAGATATATTTTTAGATAAAATAAAAGGTTTATCATTAAACGAAATTAGAAAACTGACACTTTTATTTGAAAAATTTGTAAACCAAGAGCAACTTAGTGATGAACAAATTAATTCACTTGGTGATTTATGAGTATTTTTTAATACTAAAACTCATTTAAATAGAGTGGTATGTGCTTTATTAACACCTAAATATTTCTTAGAAAATGAATAATAAATATATTTTTCATATAGATTTTGATTCATATTTTGTAAGCGCTATAAGAACTATTAAACCAAATTTAAAAAATAAACCAGTAGCAATAGCTAGATCGGAAAAACATTCCGTTGCTGTTTCAATTAGTTATGAATTAAAAAAAATAGGAGTAAAAGCAGGTTCTAAAGTTTATGAAATTTTAGCAATTGAACCTAAAACAATAATCGAAAAACCTTATTTTAGGTTGTACCAATATTTGTCTAATAAAATTTTTAAATATTTAAAAAAAATTTTTGCATCAAAAATTGAAGTAGCATCAATTGATGAGTGTTACATTGTTCCGAATATTATTTTAAAAAACAAAGAACAAGCAATTAGTTATGCTAAAAAAATTCAAACAAACGTTTTAGAAAAATTTGATATACCAATAACCATAGGAATATCTTTAAATAAGTTTTACGCTAAAATGACTACTAATATTTCGAAACCTTTTGGTATTGGTTATACAGATGAAAATAATTATAAAGAAAATTTTTTCAAACTAGATATTGAAAAATTTCATGGTATTGGTTCTAAAATAGCAAATAAACTTAGACAAATAAATATTTTTACTATTGGTGATTTGGCGAAAAAGAAAAAAAACGATTTTGAATTATTACAAGTTTTTAAAACTACAGCTTACAAATATTTAGATAGTTTGGATATAGAAAAAAATAGTGATTTAAACTTTGAAATAGAACAAAATAAAGTAATGGGCAATGAAATAACCTTTGAATATCAATATGACGAAATAGAAATTCTAGATAAGGTAAATAAAATTGCACTGAATATTAGTAATAGATTAAAAGAAGAATTCTTATTAGCAAAAAATTTATCCTTAGTAGTTAGAGACTATAGTAAAAAATGAAAAGCTTATAATAAAAACATATCTCCTACTAATGATTCAAGAGAAATATATAAACATATTAAAAAATTAATTGATAAAAATGTAGATTTAAATAATATAAAAGGTATTGGAATTAGAGTATCTAAATTAGTTGATAAAGATAGTATTTATAATCATTTTTCTCTTTTAGGAGAAACAAAAAAAGTCGATGAGCAAAAAGAAAAAGTAGAAACCATAATTGCTCAAGTCAATAAAAAAATAAAAAGTACAAACGTTTTTAAATTATCAGAATTAAATAAAAAAGAAAAAATTAAAATTAATCATGAGATAAATTTAATATCACATAGTATTTTTAAAAAATAATCAAGGAGAAATATGAAAATTGGTATTTACGGAGGTAGTTTTGACCCAATACATAAGGGTCATATACAAATAGCAAAAGATGTAATAAGCGAGCTTGGTCTAGATAAATTATTAATAGTCCCAACTTATCAATCACCTTTTAAAAATAAAAGTGGTGTTAAAACCGAAGATAAAATAAATATGATTAATTTGGTTTTAGAAGACAAAATGGAACTTTGTTTATTTGAGGCAAAAAGAAATAATATTAGCTATACAATAGACACTGTTAAATATTTAAAAAATAAATATAAAAATGATGAGTTATATTTAATTATAGGATCAGATAATTTACCTAAATTAAATAAATGAAAAGATATAGAAACTATTTCAACATTAACTAAAATAGTCGTTGTACGTAGAAGTAGAACTATAAATAAACTTAATCTTAAAAGATACAACGGAGTTTTATTAAAAAATAAATTATATGATTATTCTTCAACCGATTTTAAAAAAGGTTTTTCGATAATAGAAAATGAAAAAGTTTTTTCTTATCTAGATCCAAAGGTAATGAATTACATACAAGAAAAAGGATTATACTTATTTGAAATAATACATAATTCACTTTCTGCACGTAGAGCTAAACATTCTAGTTTAACGGCTAGTTTTGCGGCAGAAATAGCTAAATTAAACGGTGTAAGCGCCCTTAAAGCGTATAAAGCTGGTATTTTACATGATATCGCAAAAGAATGAAGTGTAGAAAATTCAAGGAATTTTATTAAAATGACAGAGCCTGAATTAATTGATACTCCTAAACATTTCTTACATCAAGTTTGCGGATATTTATGAGCTAAATATGTTTACGGAATAAAAGATTTAGAAATATTAAATTCTATAAAATATCATACAAGCATGAGAAAAGATATGAATACATTAGATAAAATAATTATATTATCTGATAAAGTAAATTCTATAGTTCATTTTAAAGGTGTTCAAAGAATAAAAAAATTAGCTTACGAAAATTTAGATCAAGCATTTAGGGAAGTGATAAAGATTACTTATCAGTGAAATATTGATAAAGGTGTAATTTTTGATAAAGAAATTGAATCAATTTATCAAGAATACATAAGAGGAGAAAACTAAACATGGAAGAACGTTTACAGAAAATACTCTCTAAAGCAGGAGTTGCATCTCGTAGAGAAGCTGAAAAATTAATTACTAACGGAAAAGTCAAAGTAAATGGAATAGTTGCAAAGTTGGGAGACAAAGCTTCTTTTAACGATGAAATATTAGTAAATAATGTACCAATTGAAAGTGAAGAAGAAAAAGTTTATTTCATTCTGAATAAACCACCTAAAACAGTATCTACACTTAAAGATAATTTTAACAGAAAAAAAGTTACAGATTTAATTGATACACCATATAAAATATTTCCTGTAGGTAGATTAGATTATGATACAACAGGAGCTTTAATTTTGACAAATGACGGGGATTTAGCTAACAAATTGACTCATCCAAAATATCAAATATTAAGAGTTTATAGAGCTAGATTAAATGAAAAACTATCTCCTAAGGAATTAAAAAAATTAAATGGCATTGTAAAAGTAAATAATACCAAAAGTGTTCAAGATGTTATACCTGTAGGCGAAGATAGCCCAAAAAGTTATTTTGTTGTACTTAGTTTAGGAACTTATCATCATGTTAAAAAATTATTCGAAACAGTAAATAAAATGGTTATAAATTTAAAAAGGCTAGAATATGCAGGAATAACAGTTGAAAAATTACCGTTAGGTTACTATCGTCCATTGAAACCAAAAGAAATTAAAGATTTAAAAAACCTTGTAAGATTACAAGAAGAAAAATTATTTAAACCAGATAAAAGTAGATAAAATTAAAAATTAGCAACCTTTTGCTAATTTTTAATTTATTTATCCTATAAAATCAGAGTCTGCTTTACCTAAATCTTTTCATTTTTTAATCAACTCTTGATATTGTTCTTGATTTTCACATCTTAAAAAATCTAATTGATCTGCATCATTAGAAAAATCAAATTGTGGCGATGTATCTGTATTTGTATATTTTTTATATCATTCACGAACTATTCTAATATCATCTTCAACTTCAACTTTATTTACTTTCCTTGAATAAACTTTCATGTAACGTTGATTTAAATCTACATTAGCAGGGTCTAAATAATCACCTTTTTCATCTGATAAAAATGCAACTAAAATAGAGTAAAAGTCAACATTTTGACCTATTTTTTTAGACATTAAATATGTATATAATTGAGCTTGCTTTAAATACGAGGGATCTACACCTTCATTATCTCATTTTTCCTTCTTAGCTTCACCTGCAGTTTTTACTTCGTAAATAACTTTATTTATAGGATCAAAACCATCAGGAACACCACTAAGAACATCATCTACGTTCTTAAAATAATCATAGTCATATTCTGAAGCAACATAATTCTCGATAGTAATTCCTCTTTTTTTAACTTGAGGAGAATTTCTAAATATATCAAAAATCTTTGGCTCTAATATCGTACCCGCATTTATATATTTTTTGGATAATACAGGAATTTTTAATCTAGTAATATGGCAAAATGCATTAAATTCTGATTTAAATCTCCCTGGAGTTAAAATGTCACCTACACTGCTGCCACCTATTTTTTTATAACCTTTTCACTTATCAAAAGTTCTTAACTGATTATAAAATTCAGGCAATAATATTACAACTCTTTTTTCTTCATCTATAATATAATGTTTTTTATTAAAATATTGTCTAGCCATTATTTTTAATGTAATTCTCCACTAATAATTTAGCAACAACTTCAACACCCTTAAAATCAGCAACCAACTCTTCATTAATCAGCGTGTTTTGAGGTACTATATAATCAAAAACTAAGTTAACAAGTTTGTCAAAACTAATTTCTGTTGAATTATCATCAACGCCCGGAATAAATTTATTTGCATCCATAAACTTTTCAATTCTAATTGCTATAACTCTTGCTAAATGTTTTTCTTTAGTAGGGTCTATTATTTGCTGAATGTCTTTTAAATGTTTTTTGAAATAATCTAATTCATTAGGAAAACGCAAGTCATCAATAATAAATAAACTATTTTTGTTTTCTTTTGCAGATTGCTCTGCAATCTCTGTAATACGTTCAAAAACACGTCCACATCAAATGTTATTGTTAATATTTCTTCCGACTTCACCCATCGCTATTCAAAGAGGTCTAACCACTTCTTTATCTTTTTTATCTCATTCAATTTCATCTAAAATTGGTTCTGTAATCTTTTTGATAGGTTCAGCAAAAGAAAGTATGTGAATATTATCTTCAAATTGCTTTGTTAATAATTTTTTAAGACCTTGACTTAAAATGCCTTTACCGCTTCTTCTTTTACCGTTAATTAAAATTATTACATGTTGTTTTGCTTTCATACATCGTCTCCTTTGATTGTTTTTTAAATTGTATTTTTAATATTATATATAAATTTCATTTAGTAACTTAAAAATTAAGTAATTTAATGAAATATTGCGTAAATAAAAACTCAGTAATAAGTTTACTAATATAAACTATTACGAGTTTTAATAAATTTTTCTATTAGCTTAATTTAAATAATTTTTTACCAGAAACTGCTAATTCTTCTAGTTCTATCACTTTTTTAAGTCTTGAATCGCTTGTTGTTGAAATTATTAATGTTTTATCAATTTTTTCGTTTGTAAATTTTTCTAAATCTACTACAAATAATGTATCTCCCGCTTTAACTTCTTCATTAAGAGAAACTTTTCCTTCTATTCCTAAACCATCTAATTTGTAACTATCTTGACCAATTAAAACAATTAGTTCAACATCGCAATTTGTTTTAAAAATAAATTGAGTTTTTGATGCGGGCATACTTGTAATTCTACCATTAAAAGGTGCTAATAATTCAACTTTTGAATTACCTTCCATTTTAATTGCTAAACCATTACCAACTAAACCATTTGAAAACACACCGTCTTTTAAAGATTCTAGAGAAACTACTTTTCCGGATAATGGAGCAACTACTTCCATTTCTTTTGATGCTTTTTGACCTTTTGCATTAACGTTGTTTGTTGTTGTAACCAAATTGTGATCAGAATTATCTACAATAACTGAAGCATATTTTTTAATTACTTTATTAATTGTTTCAACAATATCACCCATTTCGACTTGAATATATTTTTGTTCTGTAAATAAATTTACCTTTTTTGCTCCAAGTTTTTTTAATAATTCTTCATTAACTAATGATGGATTTCTAAGATCATATCTTAATTGAGAAACACTATTATTGAAAGATACTATATTTTTTATACCACCCATAGCATCTGTTAATTCTTGAACTTCTTGTGGCGCATGTTCTAAATTTTTTGACTCTAAAAGTTCAAGTCATTTGTTTAAATTTGACATATTTCCTACCTTCTTATTATAAAAATATTTATTTAAGTGTTATATTTATGATATTTTACCAAAAATTGACTTATTTTTTATATTAAATTAAATTATTTTAAACAAAAAATAAGGATTAGCTTTTTATTATAGACATTTAGTAAATATAATAAACACAATAAAAAAACTAAAAAAGAACAATTATTATAAAAAATATAGTTATAATTAATTTATAAAAAATATTTTAGAATTATAATTTACCATTTTAAAAAGGAGCACAAATGAAAAAAAGAGTCAATAAAAAAGAGTTATCAGCTAAAATATGAAATTCTGCTAATAAATTAAGAAATAATTACAACACAGAGGATTATAAATATATAATTTTGCCATTAATTTTTTATAAATTTTTATCTCAAAAAATAATAGATTTTGTCAACGAAAATGAGGGAATTACATTCGAACAAATGAATGAGTTAGACCCAGAATATTTAGATCCAAAAACAAACAAAACCCCAAATAATGGTTTCACAAAGGAAATTATTGAAAATATTGAAGAAGTATCTATTAGTGAAATGGGATATTATATACCATTTAAATACTTATTCCAAACATGAATCAAATTTGGAAACGATAAAAACTCACCTTTTAGTTTTAATATAGAAGTATTAAGAAAGGCAATAGTTAGTTTTGATGATATAGTAAACAAAAGTAATAATCAACAATTCAAAGAACTATATAAAGGTTTATTAAGAATAATTCTTGTAACGTTAGATAAATCTAATATAGAAAATGATAAAAAACAAACAGCTACAATGATGCAATTAATGGAAATAATTAATGAAATACCAGTTGATGGACAAAATTATGACGTCATCGGGCATATTTATGAATATTTATTAGGTAAATTTGCTACTGGTTCAGGTAAAAATGACGGAGAATTTTATACACCTCACGAAGTTTCTGTTTTAATGTCCGAAATAATCGGAAATCACATAAAAAATAGAGATAAAATAACAATATACGACCCAACATCTGGTACAGGTTCTTTATTATTAAATTTAGGTAAGGAATTTGAAAGAATAACAAACAGCAAAGACAAAGTAACTTATTATGCACAAGATAAAATGGATGCCGCTTATGTGTCAACTCGTATGAATTTAATTATGAACGGAATACAACCTTCTTTAATTAAAGTTAGACGTGGTGATACATTATTGGAAGATTGACCTTTTAAAAAGAATAATGATCCAAGCATTAGAGAGCCTCAAAAAGTTGATGCAGTAGTTTCTAATCCTCCTTATTCACAAGAGTGAAAACCTGATGATAACACAAATACCGATCCTCGTTTTTCATCATATGGTGTTGCTCCGAAAAGTAAAGCAGATTTTGCGTTCTTATTACATTCATATTATCATTTAGAAAACGACGGAATTATGGCTATAGTTTTACCACACGGCGTTTTATTTAGAGGCGGTAGCGAAAAAGAAATTAGAACTAAATTAGCAAAAGAATTTGCTATTGACACTATAATTGGTCTTCCATCAAATATGTTTTTCAATACAGGTATATCAACTATCATTATGATTTTAAAGAAAAATAATAATTCGAAAGGAAATATTCAATTTATTGATGCTTCAAAAGAATATGTTAAATTTGATAGTCAAAATAAATTTAACATATCTCACATTAAAAAGATTGCACATGCTGCGAATAATAAAACAGAAGTTGATAACTTCTCTAGAATAGTAAGTTATAAAGAAATCGAAGAAAACGATTTTAATTTAAATATTTCTAGATATATTGATAATTTTGAAAAACCAGAAGAATATGATTTATATTCAATTATAAACGGCGGAATTTCACAAGAAGAAATAAATAAATTTAACGAATATTGAAAAGTATTTCCTAATTTAAAAGATAAATTGTTTGTAAAATCTCAAAAACAAGAAAATTATTACCATTTTAAAGATATTGACAATATTAGCGAAACAATATGAAATAATCAAGATATAACAGAATATCTAAATACTTATAATTTTGTTTTAAATAAAATAGATTTCTTTTTAAGAAATCACATAAAAGATATTAGCAACTTAGAGAATTTTAACTCAAAATCATTCGAAGAAGAGTTTAATAATTTTTTCTTTAGTGATGCAATTCAAATTCCACTACTAGAAAAGTATCAATTCTATCAATTATTACACAATATAATTGACTTAATTTCAAATGACATAGAAAAAATAAATTCCTTCGAAGAAAATATACCAAACAACTTCATAAAAGAATATGCAGAAATCTTAAACGAAAACGAATTAGAACAAGAAGCAACTAAAAATAAAAAGAAAACAAAAGAAATTAAAGAATGAGATATTCAGTTATTAGACTATAAAACAATAGCAAAATTTTATTTTAGTGATCAATACGAAAAAATTCAAAAACTACAAGAAGAACTTAATTCACTAAAAAGTAAAATAACTGAATTAAATAACGAATTGAAGCAAGATGAAGATTCTGATGATAAAACTGACGAAACAATAACAAGCACTAAAGATGAACTTAAAATAGTTAAAAACAACGAAAAAAATGCAAAACAAGAATTGCAAACATTAAAAGAACTATCAGTAAAACAAACTTGAGAAAAATTATTATCACTTTCAAATTATGAATTAATAGAAACTTTATTCTTTAAGTGAACTAATGACTCGTTTATTAAAATTAAAAATCAATCTAATGAAATAATTGATGAATTTATTTCAAAATTAAATATTTTAAATAGCAAATATAGCGAAACTCTCGAAGATATTAACAAATCTATAATAGAATCTCAA
This sequence comes from Mycoplasma sp. CSL10137, assembly GCF_017116845.1. Taxonomy (NCBI): domain Bacteria; kingdom Bacillati; phylum Mycoplasmatota; class Mollicutes; order Mycoplasmatales; family Mycoplasmataceae; genus Mycoplasma; species Mycoplasma sp. CSL10137. The sequence continues at coordinate 173,578 of NZ_JAFIRE010000001.1, forward strand.
AATGAATTGGCTTCCTTATTAAAAGAATTAAGCGGTAGTGAAACCGATAACATCGCATTAAGTGAATTTATAAAGATATTAGAAGACAAATAGTAATTTAAAAATGATATGAATAAATTAAAGTTCATATCATTTTTCTAAATTTTAAAGTTTTTTAATTAACGATCAATTAATAAACAATCAGTTGAAAAAGTAAAAATGAAAATTATTAATTAACTTTGTTTATATTTTTTCTTGTTCCTTTAAACTTATTCTTTTTATGTTAGATTAAATTTTATAATATGAAAAATATAAAAATTAATTTCAAAAATATTTATTTTTATTTATCAAAAAATCTAATATAATTAAAAAGCAATACGTAAAGACAGTAACTGTGAAAACTTAAATATGTTACCTAATGTATATTTACTTACTATTTATTCCCGTATTGCAATAATTAATTTTGAAAGGGGGCATAAATGTCAGAATCAAAATTTAAAACAGCTAAAAGAGAAGTTGTTGCAGAAATCGTTGATAAAATTCAAAGCACACAATCAATAGTATTCGCTGAATACCGTGGACTTACAGTTGCAGAATTAGAATCATTGAGAAATGAAGCTGCTAAGGTTGGTGTAGAGGTTAAAGTTTACAAAAACCGTTTATTTAAAATAGCTGCTGAAAAAGTTGGTTTAGGTGATTTATCACAATATTTACTTGGACCTAACATTTTTGCATTTTCAGAAGATCCTATGGCTGCTGCAAAATTATTTGTTGCTTTCGCTAAGAAACACAAATTATTTGTAATTAAAGCAGGAACACACGAAGGCAATGTTGTTAATGCCGACGGTGTTAAAGTTGTTGCTACTCTTCCAACATATGAAGAAGCACTTGCTATCCTTGCACGTTCAATGATGCAACCATTACAACAACTTGGATTATCACTTAAAATGTATAGTGAAAAATCAGAATAATATAATAATTTAAAATTGAAAGGAAAAATATTATGGCAAAATTAACAAAAGAAACATTTATCGAATCATTAAAAGAAATGTCAATTAAAGAAGTTATGGAACTTGTTGAAGCAATGAAAGAAGAATTTGGAATCGACCCTATGGCTGCTATGGCAGTTGCTGCTGCTCCAGCAGAAGGTGGTGCTGAAGAAAAATCAAGCGTTAAAGTTGTTTTAAAAGCAGATAACGGTAAAAAAATCCCAGTTATTAAAGCAGTTCAAGCAGTTCTTGGTTTAACATTAATGGAAGCAAAAAAAGTTGTTGACAACTTACCAGCTGTTATTAAAGAAAACATTAGCGCAGACGAAGCTGAACCTATCCGTGCAGCATTAGCTGAAGCAGGTGCTGAAGTTTCAGTTGAATAATTTCATTTGATAAATAATTTAAATATAACTCTTTATTATTGGGTTATATTTTTTTTATAAAACAGAAAAATATAATAAAAATGGAAATTTAATCTATTTCCATTTTTATTATATTGTTAATTTAATTAAATTTAAATTAGGACGATATTTTCTACCTTCTTTAGCTTGATGCTCGCCATTTAAAATTGTAGCATCTGCTGAAAAAGAGTTATTAAGTTTAAAAATTGATTGTCCTACTCCGTAATAATCAACAGGTACTTTTAAATCTTCGAATTCTTTTATTTTAGTTTCGTTGAAACCTGAAGAAACAACAATTTTATATTGTGTTGCGCCCACTTTATCCAAAGCTTTTCTTAAATTAAAAATTTGTGTTGGATTTACGCCATAATGTGGTTCAACATTATCAAACATATGATCAACCATATTCTGCGAAGTATCGATTCTAACACCTCACACTTTATTGCCGAAAGCTTCCCAAATTCTTAGGGAGTCTTTAATAATATCATTATGATAATCAACTAAAGATATTATTTTAGCTTCTGGATAATGCTTTATAAATGCTCTAGTAGCTTCAACCACATCTCCATTAAAACCTTGAATTAAAACATGCGGCATACTCCCAAAAACTGTAAACTCTTCTTGCTCACATCATTCTTTTTGCGCTAATGTTGAAACGATTTTTATTCCACCTATTTTGATTGCCTTACCATCTATTTCTTGATTTATATAATGGTCGGCTCTATCTCCCATAAAAATAACATCTTTATTTTTGGCGGCTTTTTTCACTTTATATCCATTTGTAGCTATTGAAGTACTTCTTGATAAAATTCCATCAATAACCCCTTCTCAAATACCAAAATCTTGATAATGCCCCTCGAGTTCTAAAACAACATCTAAACTATTTATTTTTGAACCCTCGGGAAGATATTTTATTTTGTATTTAGAAACATCAGTGTTATGCTTTAAAAATTCTAAAACTTCATTGATACCAGCTAAGATAGAATCATCTTTTCTTTGAAAGAATTGCATAACAATAATATTATTTGGTTTTTCTTTTGCTAATATATGTGAAGTTTTATGAAAGTAACTAGCAACATATTTTTCATTTTTATTCATTTTTTCCTTTTCTAAAAATAAGTTACTTAAGAGTAACTATTTTTTATTTTCTTCCTTAGTTTGCTTTTTTATACCTTTATAAGAGGTTGGGGACACGAACCAAACTTTAGGTAAATTATTTTCGTGTGGTTGTCTAATTCTAAGTACTCTACGTAATATAAATCCTATAATTGGAGATGTTAAGAACGAAAATAGAACAATTAAAATGATATTTATAACTTTAAAATAAATATTAGACCCTCTATACCCTAAAGGATGTTGAAATGAAATTATAGAGTATATAGCAATACCACGATCTATTTCTCTGTTAAATCTTTGAGGAACATCGTTTGGAAAATTATTCGATGACAACGGCGGTAATTTAACTAAACTATTAAAATTATTATATTTATATGAAACAAAATAAATTGTACTTGCAAATATAAGATATAAAACAGGGAAGACAAAAGTTACCCATATAGTTTTATTACTAATTTTAATTTTTTTTCGTTCTCAACACAAAGTTGATAAACCGATTAATGGACCTATAACGTGCCATATAATAGTCCTATAAATATCATTTTTACTCATATAACCCAAAATAGTAGAGTCTGTTATTGTTCCTGATCAAAAAACAATGACAACAATAATAATATATATCATACTTGAAAAATAAATTTTATGTGCAATCAAAGATTTATGATAAAAAGGTAATAACAAAATAGAAACGGCCATTAACACATTTGACATAAATGTAAATCAATGTGTGCTACCACCTCATAAATCATTTACTGCATTTGGTAATATATTCTCATATATTATTCTTTGTTTTTGAAAATCACTTTCATTATTTGCTAATTTATTAATTTCTCTAATGATTTCAGGGTTTTTATGATAAAAGTCTCAAACATCATCAGTTCTATCATTTCATTCCCAAACAACTGTAGAAATATATAAAAATATTAATATTATACCTATAATAAAAGTTAAAATATTTTTACTTTTATGACTTAAATGCAATTTAACTTTTATCCTCATAGGTACCTCTTTTATAAAAACGTAGAAAGTATTATCGAAATAACTAAAATCATAAATAAAATTCCAGCCAAAACTATATACTTAGTTATTTTTTTGATGTTATATTCTTTTTTTATTTTTAAAAAAGCAAGGTAATTGATTCTTAAATCCTCGCTTTTTATGACGTTATTATAAAGTTGAAATTTTAAATTTGATAACATTTTTAAATACTTATTATCACTTCTCTTTTTATTTTTGAGTTTTTCAACTTTTTTTATTTCGATATCAATATCATTAATAAACCTATTTCTTAAAATAGCAAAATTAATATCAACATCATTTCTTTTATTTTTTTTCATTTATTTTAATATAATGACAGTAATCTAATTTGAATATTTTTAGGAGTAACATTTATTAATTTTTTAACACTTGTTTCTATATTTTTTGTTAATTCTTTAATAATAATATTTACTTTTTTTTCACTATTCAATTTTACTTTTACATCTAAAAAAATATAACAATTATTTCTTTTTGAGTCAATACTAATTCTAGGTTTATTAATTAATTTTAATAATTTATTATTTAAAAAACATAATTTTATACAATCAATTATCGCACTTTCCTGAACTACATAAACCTGATCAGAATGATATGAAACATTAATTCAACTCATTATTTATTACTTTTTCCGGCGTATTTACCAGTTTCAGTAGAAACAATTATTTGATCACCCTCTTTTATGAACATAGGTGTTTCAAGTTCAAAACCAGTTTCTACAATAACTTTTTTTTGTGGATTTGTTGTTGTATTACCTTTAACAGCGTCAGGAGCAGAAGTAACTTCTAAAACTATATTTGCTGGAAGCTCAATATCAAGAACTTCTTCTTCAAATTTTCTAACTAAAACTTCAGAACCTTCTTTTAAAAAATTCAACTCTCATTCTACTAATTTAATTGAAATTTCAATTTGCTCAAATGTTTCTCCATCCATTAAAATAATATTTTCTCCATCTGAATATAAGAAACTCATTTTTCTTTTATCGATATGAGCTTTTTTAACTTTGTCTCCACCTGTAAAAGATTTTATGGTTGTAGAACCACTTCTAAGGTTTTTTACTTTTGCTTTAACATTCGCTTGTCCACGACCTTGTTTTGAATGTTGAGCTTCTAAAACAATAAAAATTTCTCCGTCTAACTGAAATGTAATACCCGGTTTAAATTCATTAACATTTACCATATTTACTCCTTAATTTATAATTAATATATTAATTATACTTATTTTTTACTATTTTTGTTTCATTTTTATTCTTTTTTTAAATATTAATTGGAGGAAAAAATGAAAAACAAAAAAATAGACAAAATACAGTTGTTTAAACTTTACAAAATAAAAGATAGATTAAAAAAATCAATAGAAGAATACAACAAAGATAAAGTAGAATATTTATTACCTATAATGCGTGTAGATAATGACTTACTGCTTGGAAAAGTTATTTTTAATTATAATAAAGAAGATCAACAAAATTATATTGAACTATATGATCATAATTCATTATGAGAAATGTCGATGTTATTTGATAATTTTTATCGAATGAATGCAACTTTTTTTGAATTTTTATCGGAATTAGATGATCGATTTAAAAATGTTAGAGTCAGTGAGGTTAATGAGTTAGCAATTTTGGATAAAGTAAAATTTTATTTTACACAAGATGATAGTTTTACAAAACTAACATATGTATATCCTCAAAAAAAGGAAGTAGAAAAAAATTTATATAATTCACACTAATTGTTTTTGTGTTAAAATTAGTTGATGAATATAGAAAGAGAAACAAGTAATATTAAAGGATTTTGAAGCTCATTTTTAAAAAATTTATTTTTTACAGTTAGTTCGATTATTGTTCTAATTTGAGCCATTATAAATTCATTTACACATTTAGAAACATATAATTTTTTTGGATTAAAAGGTAGGGAGCAATTATCTTGAATTATATGACCAATATTTTTAATATTGTTAACAATTAATGTTTACACATCATACAGAGAATATTCGGTCTTTTCGAAAGTAAATACTAATAATAAATATTTAAAAAAATATAAATATTTAATTATAGGTAATATTTTTACATTACCGTTAAGGTTTCTTATCTTAGTAGGAACAGTTTACGAAGATGAAGTATTTTTCATAGATTATAAATTAGCAAAAAAACGAAGAAATGGATCATTTACAGTTAAAGAAATTAGTCTTGCTGGTGTATTTTTGGGACTTTTTATCATTTTAACAACAATCACCCATTATACAATTGCAAGAACAATAAGTTTTAGTTTTGAATATGTTTTTTACATAATATTTGCATTTTTTTTTGGTAAATATAAAGGATCATTATTATCATTTATTGCTGATTTTTTTGGATTACTTATTTCCGGAAAAATAGGTTTTTACCATTGGGTCTATGCTATTATCCCTATAATTTCAACATTTACAATATCAATTTTTATCGAAATGTTTAAAAATAACAAAAAATTATCATATATTTTTATGGATATTTTTTTAATGTTAGTTTTTACAGCATTAATAATTATATTTATATATAAAACCGGAGATCCAAGAGTATCTAAAAAAGGTTATAAAATATCTGAATTTCTTGGGTTATCATATCTATCATTTGGTACTATGATAGGATTATCTATACTTTCAGGAATTTTACTAATAGCTTTTAATATAATGATTTTTTGAGCTTTTTTTACTAAGAATAAAAAAGTAAAAACTAAATTAAATTATATGATACTATTTTATTTTTTAATAGTTTCATTAATTGTTATATCTCGTTGAATTTGAGGACCGTTCGCATTTATCATTTTTGCAAACACATTCTTAGGAAAAGCGTACACATTATCTAACCGCTATTTAATTTTAATGTATCCGATAGTTCTAAGATCTGTCATAATTATTCCTATTTATACTTTTGTGTTATACACCATTTTCGTTCCGTTATCATTTTTAAAAGAAAATAAATTATTAGACATTAAAAAAATAAGTTATTTTTAGATAACTTATTTTTTTAATTTATTTTACCTATAAAATCTGATAATCAATCAGAATCATTATTATCCATAGTTAATAAAGCGCTATTTTGAACAGATTTCATACCATTTGGCATAACACCGGAATATTTGGTTGCTTCAAACATCGATTCATCATTGTCCGCATCTCCAAAACTTATTGTTCTATTTACACTTAAATCATATAAATCTAGTAAATATTTAATGGCGTTGCCTTTTGTTGCGTTTATACTCATAATATCTAAAAATGGTTCTTGCGAAACGACTCCATATATTCCATCAAAATCTTTTTCTAAATTTAAAATTTGGTTTCATTTTTCTGCAGGATTACTTTCTCTTAAAACTAAAAATTTGCAAAAAGTTCAATCTTCAATCTCATTTGAAAAATCTCCCTCTTTATACTCTCCATCTCTAATTCTAGAAAAGTATTTTTTCTTTACAAAAAAATCAGTTTTATAAGTATTATATCCGGCCACAAATTCAGGAGTATAAACCAGAAAATCATATTCCAATTCGATTAATTTTTTATAAATTTGTATTGCTATTTTGTTTGGAATATGAAAAGTTTTTAATAAAGAATAATCATCGTTCAAAATTATTGATCCATTAGCGAAAATTAAAGGATGCTTAGTTGGTACATTTTTAACAATATCTCAAGCCGTAAAAGGAGGTCTTCCAGTTGCGACAAAAATATTTTTATTATTTTCAATCAATGAATTAAGCGCGTTTAAATTTTTATCATTAATTTCTGTTCGAGAATTCAATAATGTACCATCTAAATCAAAGAAAAAGTTATCAATATCATTTAATTTAATTCAAAAAGGTTTTAATTCTAAAACGACATCATGACTAATAAAATTGATTGATTCAATGCTAAAAACTTGTTTATCAGTTGTTTTTGTTTTTAAAGTTATTAAATCATCAACTTTTAAATTAAATTTTTCCTTACAGTTTCTTAAAATAATTCTATTATCAATTAATTCATTATCTGTATAAAATTGTTTTATCATTTGACCCCTTAAATATAAGACATTATATAATAAAAAAACTTAGAAATAAACTAAGATTTTTTATTATTGTACTCTTTTGTTATGTTTCTTAACCAATCTAACTTAATATATAAAAACTCAATAATAAACATTTTTACTAAATCAGATAAGTAAAATATAAAGTAAAAGAAACCTACCGGATACTCCATTGATTCAATAGTATTCGGAACTATTAAATATGCAATTATAGCTAATCATGCCATTTGTAAAACTCCGGTTATAAAAACTGTTATTCCAGTAATATTATTTCTACCACCTGTTTCTAGAATTCTAACACTAGTTGCGAAGAAAATTCAACTAGGATTAAACACGGCAATAGAAATAGATGTTAATTGAACTTCTTTTAGGTAATAATATGATGCTAAAAGTTTTTCTTTAGCGATTATTTCTTTATCAGTAACACCATCTACCATTAAACTCTTTGCAACATTTTCTTGAATACCGTTCGATAAAAATGTCATAAACGGAATAAAAATTATTACAAACCCAAAAATGGAAGATAATGTCAAGGCTAATGTAACATGAAAGCCTTTAAGTTCTTTTGCGTTTTTTTCTGCAAGTTCAAACTCATCATTACCTAATTTTTGACCAACAAAAAGAGCTATATTAGAACCAACAACACCAAATGCTGCTGTAAATATATTAGTCAATGAAGCCGTAATTCCTAATACATCACCAGAACTTAGACCTCAATGTTTATAATTTGAACTTTGTTGACTCCCTAGGGAACCAATTGGAAACGCAGCCGCTCACAAAAACACCCTTACTGCAACAAAGACAAAATTTGTTGAACTTAATAAAAAACTTGGCATTCTTTTTAAGAATTGTAATCAAATTTCCTTTGAAACTTTAAAAATCTTAAAAGGATTGATTAAATATTTTTTCGTCTTCAAACGAATAAAAATTAAAGCTAAAACTATTGATACTAACCCGGAAATTATTGTTGCATATGCAGATCCGACAACTTGAAATCTAGGAATTAATATTAAATTAAAAACTACATTAGATAATAACGAAGCGAGAGAAACAAAAAAAGATGCTCCACCGTTTCCAGTTTCTCTTAATATAGAAATAGTAGAAAAGTTAATTCCTGTAATTAATCACGAAAATGAAATTACTTTAATATATTCCGTACCTAAATTAACAACAGTTTTATAAGAAATATCATTTGGATCTCCTTTAGTAACTGATCTCATAAAAAATTCAGGAGCAGACATTATTACTACAAAGAATAAAATAGCTAATCCAAAAGATAAAATATACCTAGCTCTTACTACTTGTATAGACTCTTCTTGTTTAACGGAGCCACGATATTGTCCAAAAATAGATGTACCTACAATATTAATACTAATTAATAAACCTCTTATTATAGCTGAATATCCATTCGCAAAACTAAGAGCTGATACACCTCCTTCTATATTAGTAACCATAAAATTATCAATAAAACCATTTAATGATACAATGATACCCGAAAAAATAATAGGTATAGCTATTTTAGAATATAGGATTCATCTTTGTTTATTCGATGGAAAGTGAGATAAAAATGTATTAAGAATGCTTCTATACATTTTTATAATTTAAGTTATTGTTACTTAACTTACTTAAATATCCAGAAAAAATCTGGTTTATACGATTTTTTTCGCTCATTTTTAACTCCTCCAAACTATAAAAATAAAAAGTTAATTCAATTATAAATAATTATTATAAATAATTAAATATTTTTCTTAAAAAATAATAAAAAAGCACTTTTATTGTACAAAAATGCTTTTTTTATTTTGTTTTTATATGGCCGTATAACTTTATATTTTCTCTATATGTTAAACTCTTTTTATCGTTTAAAAAACGAACATTATCAAGAATATCTGAATTATATATAATAACTATTTGTTCTGTTTGTCTACCGTAAAAATATTCGTATTTTGTATTTTTTCAACTGGATTCTTCTTTACTTTGAACTATTTTTTTATATTTTGATTTTCCTTTATTATTCAACTGATTTAAAATTAAATCAACAGCATCTGAACCATTATCATTAATTTCGGTTAAACCAACAATATCAAACCCTGATTTTTCTATAAAATAAGCGATTGCTTTGTATTTAAATTCCTTTTTATGTTTATATGTGTTTAAATTTTGATTTCCATAATTAAGGATATTTCAATGAGCAATTCTTAGTTGATTAGTATCTTTTTTTGGGTTTATTGAAGCGAAAGAGGTATTAATATTTTTGTTTGTTTTTATATTTAAATCAACATAAACAGGAGCGTGGTCAGATAAGCGATTTCTTATATTTCATCCTTCATCTTCATGATTGTTATATCATTTCATACTTTTAAATTCTTCTTTATTATTGAATTTTTTAAATTCTTTTATTATATCTATTTTAAAATCTAAATGAGGATCGTCGTTATCATTTACTAGGTCGTAATATTTATTTTCTCCATTTAAATAATAAATTTTGTCATAAGGTTGAACATAACCAGTACCATTTTTATTTAAAGAAGTAAAATATTTTTGCCCTATTCCATATGAATTTAAAACTTTATTAATTTCTGGGTCAAAATTATTATCTAAATTAAAATTTTCTTTTTCAATATTAGTATCCCCTCCAAAGATAACTAATGAATTTTCTTTTGAGTGCTTTTTATAGTATTTCATTAATTTAGGTATAGATAAAAATTCACTAGCTTCTTGTGAACCTAAAGAAGAACCATAACTTTTATATGCTAAATTACTTGTATTAGCTCCATATTCATTGTATCTACTATTATTTTTCTTTCCGGGACTATCTAAATGATCAAAAACGGTGACTATGTTAGGGAAATTTTTTTCACTTTTTAATTCAAAACTAGCACCAAAAGGGGGTCTTACATAAACCGTTTCTTCTGAACGTTCAACTTCATGGTCATCACTATTGGCTACTACTGGATGCGTCGGTATTGCCATCTTCTGCGGAATTCCCAGAAGATGTATTTGATAAATTTGAAGTAGATTCTGTCAAAATAAATGATTGTTCTACTAATTCATCATTATATTTGTAAGATATTTTTAGTTCTTTAGCGGAATCGTTTCATGTCGCAAAAATATTTTTTTTATTTGTTGCGCTTTTTATATTTTCTTCATTGTATTTTTTATTAATTGTAAATATATGATTTTGTTCATTATTTCCACCACCAAATATTCCATAATATTCAGAGTTTGCATACTTGTGTAAACGAACTTGATTTTTTCTAACTTTTGAATTAATTAAGGATATTAAATCATTTTTATTTAAGTTTTCATTTAAAACAAAAGCTTCAACATTATTATTATCATCGTTTTTGTTTGAAGTATTCTCATCTGAATTTGATTCACTTTCTGATTCTTCAGACTTTTCTGGTGTTGAATTTAAACTAGAATTATCTTCATTATTTTCAATTAATTCTTCTTCATCTTCGGATTTATTAGTTTCAGATGTATTATTAGAAGAATCATTATTAGAATCTAGAGAAGTTTTTTCTTCTGACGAATTACCTTCTTGATCATTGTCTACTTGGTTATCATCTATTATTTTTTTGTCTTCAACATCTGAAGATTTCTGATCATCTTCTGATTCGATACTTTCTTTTTTCTCAACTACAGAATTTTTATCTTCACTAGTAGATGCATTATTATTAGGCTCTACATCTGCGACTTCTTCCTCACTTTTAGATGAAGTATCTTCATTTGAAGAATTATTATTGTCTACAACTTCATCTGATGAAGTTTTACTTTTTTCTTTTGAAGAAACTTCCTCTAAATTACTGTTTTCATCACTACTTTTGTTATCGCTTATATTTGTTTCTAATTCTGTACTAGAATTAATGGTATTACCATTCGATTTTTCCTTAACTTCAATTTCAGATTTCACATTTATATTTTTTTCATTTTTTTCAATGTTTCTCTCTTTTTCCTTCACTTGAGATTGAGAACAACTTATAGTTGTGACCGCACTTACTCCAGAAATTGTTATTAATATATTTTTTATAATTTTTTTATTTAATTTCATTTATTAACCCCTTTTTAAAATGTTTTACAATTTATTATATATTAAATAAGACAGTAATTCAAGAGAATAAATTATTATTTATTTTTCCTTGCGTAATATGGGACTTTTTATGAAATATAAAAAAGAAGCTCGATAAGCTTCTTTAACTAAATAAAAATTGTTTGGCTTTTTTGTAATATAAATATCCCGAAAATGTCGATAATATCACTGGTATTACAAAGTATATAGAATAAACCCATTTACTTCAAGTTCAATAATATAGAAAGTTATTTTCTGTATGTATATCTACTAAAATTAATATGAATAAAATCACTATAGCAATCGACAATGTCATGGTTTTTCACTTAGCAGTTTTAATAGCCTCTACTTTAACATTATTTTTAGACATAATTATTCGAAATGCATCTACAACTATATCTCTTAAAATAAGCAAAATTATATATGTATAGGGTAAAAAATTATTAACACTTAAAAAAATTAAAACGGAGGTTGTCATTAATTTATCCGCAATAGGGTCAAAAATTTTACCAAAAGTAGATACTACTTTTCATTTTCTCGCTAAATAACCATCAATAAAGTCAGTTAACATAGCAATAATAAAAAAAACTAATATCATTAAAAGTATAATTGTTTTGTTCTTTTGATCGAAACGGAGATAATAATCATTTGAAAAACATATCGCTAAACCTATAACAGGAATAATAAATAAAATACGTAAAATAGTTAGCAAATTAGGTACTTTATTTTTCTTGAAAATCTTCATTTAAGCTTTCTTTTTTACTTTTAATTAATGCTTCATTGTGCATATTTTTAAGTTCTTCTTTAATTAAATTTATGTCTTTTAAATCATCTATTTCTGTTTTATTTTGTTCTTTTACTTGTTTATGTATTTTATCTTCTTCTTCTTTAAAATAGATAATTATTTCGTTCAATTTTTTATTTCAAAGATTTGAGTTTAAATCTTTTAACATATTTATTTTTGTTTTTAAATTGTTTAATTTTTCATCAGGGATAACAAATGTTTTATATTCATAAGAGCTCATAATATTTTCTAATAATTCTCTTGTGGCATTATTTATTTGTCCCATTTTATATTCACCAATACTTACAACAAAATCATCGTGAATTTTGGTGTTTAATTCAATTAATTCATTAATTTTAACCATTAATTCGTAACGATATTTTAGAGAATCATTTTCAAATTCTTTAGCAGCAATTCTTGTTCTTTTTTTCTCTATTTTTTCTTTAATATATGAATATACAAAATAAACACCTATCAAGGATAAAAGAACACCTAATATTACTCAAATTATTATATTACCACTTCCTAGTGCACTAATAGAACTAGAACTTGTAGTAGTTGTATTAGTTTCTTCAAACATTCTATTGACTTTAATTAACATTTTTACCTTTCTTAATTGTAACTTTTCATTTTACTTCTTTTTCAATTGTGCATTCGCTTTGAATCTTATCTTTTAACTCTTCATCATTAGGTATTTTCTCATTTTCTCGATCAGCATCTATTATGATCTTATAGAGAAGATTTAAAAGCATTTTTCTATCCACTTTTGTTACTGTTGTTGCTGGCTTATAACTTAAAACACCACCATCGTTTAATCTTTCGTTAATTTCGAAGTCCAAGCCACCAAGTTCACTTTCAATTTCTTTTTTAATTCTTTTAGCTTCTTGATTATGATCGTTATATTCTTCCGCTAATGATTTTAATTTGTCAAAGTCTAAAACATTATCTAAATTTTTATCCATATTATTTCTCCTTCTATCATGTTGTTTATGATCCTAATAATCCGGCTACATAAGCGATATACATAACTAATATATTTAAACCAAAGAAAATTAATGTAGCTAAAGCATCCGATAAGGTTGTCAAAATTGGCGCCGACATCACGGCAGGATCTTTTTTTAATTTAATAGCCAAAAGAGGTATAACTGTTCCTAAAAATTTTGCCAAAATAACTACTATTCACAAAGAAAATGAACTTGCTATTATTATAAAAGATAATTCTCCTCATTTTAGAGAAGGATCTCTAAAAAAAGGAATTGAATAATAAATATATAACCTAACAATATTTACTAAAAACATTATTAAACCTATTATTAGTCCTATAGTAGTCTCTTTTCAAACTACCTTACCATATTCGTTATTCTTAAAATCACCTAAAGAGGCTGCACGAGTTACCGTAGTTGAAGATTGAGATCCTGCATTTCCTGCTGCACCACTAATTATAGGAATTAATGAGGTTATTATACCGGTTGAAATAGTAACGTGCACCACACTACTAAAAAAACTTTCACTTATCGAAGTAAATTCTTGGATTATATATTGAGAAATTGTGGCCGATATCATCAAAATAATTAACCAAAAAACTCTTGCTCTTACTATATTTTTAATTGATTTTTTAATATAGCTATCTTCAACATTTTCATCGCGAATACCAGCCATTTTATAAATATCTTCAGTAGCTTCATCTTGAATAATATCAATAATATCATCAGAAGTAATCATACCTATTAATCTTTTATCACTAGAAACAACCGGTAATGTTGACCTATCATGATTAGAAAAGATTTGTGCTGCATATTCTTTATCATCTGTAGTTTTTACACTCGCAACAGCGTTGTATAATTCATCTAATAATGAATTTTCGTCCGAGAAGACCAACTCTTCTAAAGTTATATCTCCTACCAATTTGCCTTGTTGATCTACTATATAAAAATTATGGCCCATTAAAACATTTTTATTATAATCTGCTCTAATTTTAGAAATAGCTTTTTTTGCAGTTCAATTAGATTTTAAAATAGAAAAATCAACGCTCATAAAACTACCTATTTGGTCATCCGAATAGGATAGTAACTGATTAATCTTATCTCTTTTATCTTTGGATGTATTGGATAAAATTTTTCTTGTTATGTTTACAGGTAAATCTTCTATAATATCAGCTAATTCATCAGTTTCTATTTCTTGTAAAACTTTTTCTCCTAAATCATCGCTAAATTGAATAACTAAATTAGTTTGAATTTCATCATCCAAATAAGAAAAAACTTCCGCAGCTTCTTCAGTTCTAAGTATTCTAAGAACATATATTTGTTGTTCGCTTGTCAACGATTCTACCGCTTTAGCAAAATCGGCGTGGGGAGTTTCTTCTTCCAATTCTCTTAGCAATTTTACACTTTTTGTTGATATTAAGTTTTTTATTTCTTCATGAAGAATTTGGTTTTGTAGTTGTTCTATATTATTATTTTCCATTATGATTTTTCGATTAAATATTTAATCAATTCCTCTTGGAAATATTCAATTTTAACAGAACTAATATTACGATCTTTCATAATCTTAACGCTACCATTTTCTTCTGAAACCACTATTGTAGTTGCATCACTTTGTTCTGAAATACCAATCGCTGCACGATGTCTAGAACCAAAATCACTCTCGAGTGATTTTTTAGTTATTTTATAAAAAGTTGATGCATAATAAATTTTATTATCACGTATAACAACTGCACCATCATGTAATGGTGAATTTTTATTAAAAATAGAAATTAAAAGAGAACTAGAAATATTAGCATTCAAAATAATTCCGTCTGTTCTTAAATTATCAATATTGTCATTATTTTCTATTGTTATAAGAGCACCTATTTTATGTTTAGAAAAATATTCAACACTTTCTCTAAGTTGATTTATCAAACGAATTTGACTGCTACGACCTAATTTATCATACTTAGATTTTTTAAAATAATTACTAAATCAATTTTTTAAATGTGGTATTCCCACAACTAACAAACTAAGTAAAATTAAAATAAAAATCGCAATAACAAATCCTAAAATTACGTAATTAATTAGGACCATTTTACGCAATTCTCCCTACCACATAAGCTATTACAAGAAAAGTAGCAATTAAAGACATTGCGACAACTGCGCCGAATATATTATAAAAAATATCTCTTTTATATCAAATTAATTGTTTTTGTTCGGTAAAATATTTTGTATTATTTTGTTCTTGCAACACTTTCGCTCTAGCATATTCAATTTCATTTTTTCTGAATTGAATAAAATCTATTTTCTTATTTTCTTTATTCATTTTTAACTCCTAATAATATAATTATAATTCTTTTAGATAAATAGAATATTATTTTTTTCTAGCGAATAAATAATTAATATTTTTTCCTTTGCTAGATCATTTAATTTCATAACCTGTTTTGTAATTATTTTTATTATATTTCGAATTGTGTAAGTCGGTCGTTGAATCTACAATTTCTCAACCATTTTCTTTTAAACTCTCAGTTGAATAATCAAAAAAACCATCATTATCAGTTTTTAAATGTAACTGACCACTTTTAGTTAGTAATTTCTCGTATAAACTCAAATATTTTTTATAGGTTAATCTTCTTCTTTCGTGGGAATTTTTTGGTCAAGGATCACTGAAAGTTAATCAAATTTTATCAACATTTCCTTCGAAAATTTCACTTAAATTATCTGCATTTTCTGTAATTACAAATAAATTAGTTAATTTTAAATCATTAATTTTATTTAAAATTTTGTTAGCTACAGTAGGATATTTTTCTATTGCAAAAAATCTTATTTCAGGATTATTAAGTGCTAATTGAGAAATCATCTCCCCTTTACCTGCTCCGATTTCTACAACATCATTTGGATACAATTGGACCGGAAATTTGTTTAAATAAAACTCTGAATTATTTAATTTATCTTGTGCTGTGTTATCATGTCTTAATCTCATAGTTTAAATTATATAAGAGTTATTTAAATATATGATATAAAACTATAAAAAAATAATATAATATATAAAAATATGAACAATAATTTAGCAAATAATCTAAGACCACAAACGTTTGACGATGTTGCGGGTCAAAAAAACATAGTAGAACTTTTAAAAAAAGTTTCGAAAAATAAAATTACTACTAGTTTTATTTTTTTTGGTGAGAGCGGCGTAGGAAAAACTACTATGGCGCTAATTTTAGCTAAAAATATGGGCTTAAATTACGAGTATTTTAATGCTTCAATTGATGATAAAGCTAAATTAACTAAAATATTAAAAAACAACGAAATAATCATAATAGACGAGATACATAGATTAAATAAAGATAAACAAGATATATTACTCTCATATTTAGAATTTGATAAGGTAATAATTTATGCAACTACAACAGAAAACCCTTACTTTAAAGTAAATCCTGCATTAAGGAGTAGAATGCAAATTCTATCATTAGAAAAAATAAATGAAACTGATATTGTTGATTATATTAAAAAATTAATAATAAATAAAAAGATTAAAGTAAAGATAAGTGATGAAGTTTTACTCGCACTTTCTCGGTTTTCATCAGGAGATTTAAGATTATGTTTAAATAATTTACAATTAATTTCGTTGATATTAGATGATGAAAAAGAAATAACTAAAGAAGACTTAAAGAAAATAATACCAAATATAAATTTTTATAGTGATTCGAATTCTAGCGAACATTACAATAACTTATCAGCATTTCACAAAAGTCTTAGAGGAAGCGATATTGACGCATCTCTTTATTACGGATTATTGATTTTAAAAACCGGTGATGTTAATGGTTTGTTTAGAAGAATGCTTTGTGTAGCGTACGAAGATGTTGGAATGGCTAATCCAAATTTGGGTTATCGAACAGAAGCTGCAATTAGAGTATACGAGAGGCTTGGAGAGCCAGAAGGAAAATTAGCCATTTCTGCGGCTATCATAGACCTAGCTAATTCTCCGAAAAGTAATTCTGGATATTTAGCTCTTAAAAAGGTTGAAGAATTACTTAGTGAAGGTAAAATATATCCAATACCAAAACATTTAAAAGACTCGCATTATAAGTATGCAACAAAATTGGGTCATGGAACTGAATATAAGTATCCACATGACTTTAAAAATAATTGAATTGAACAAAATTATTTACCTAAAAAAATTAAAAATATTAAAATATTTGAATATGGTAATTCAAAATTTGAACAAGATTCAAAAAAATATTGAGAAAAAATAAAAACAGAGGAGAAATAATGATAAAAATTGATATTAATACAATAAACAAACTAGAAGACCTAAAAAAAGTTAAGGCGGAACTTTTGGGTACAAATGGTGAAATTTTTAAATTACAACAAAAGATAAAAACAGCATCTGTTGAAGAAAAAAAAGAAATAGGTAGAAAGATTAATATTTTAAAAAGAGAATATGAAGATTTTTTTAAGTTAGCGGAATTAAGAATTAAAGATATCGAAATACAAGAAAAATTAAAATCTAGTTTTGTAGATTTTACCGAACCAGTGAATTTAAAATCATCTTTACACCCAATTACAATTATTGAAGAAAGATTAAGAGATTGATTTTTACAAAGAGGATATTACGAACAAGAAGATGGCGAAATCGTATCGGATGAATTTAATTTTGAACGTCTTAATATACCTTCAAATCACCCAGCAAGGGCAATGCATGACTCTTTATACTTTGATCCTAAAACATTATTAAGAACACACAATACAGGTATTACCGCTCGAGCCTTGGACGAATATAAATATTCTAACGAGAAAAATAAAGAAGTTTCAATTTTTTCTATTGGTAAAGTATACAGAAATGACGAAGATGATGCAACTCATTCTCATCAATTTACACAATTAGATTTCGTTTCAATCGGTAAAGTGAGTTTTCAGAACTTAATTTGAACTCTAAAATCACTATTATCATATGTTTTAGAACAAGAAATTGAAATTAGATTAAGACCAAGTTACTTCCCATTTACAGAACCAAGTGTTGAAGTTGATGTTTTCTATAAAGGTAGATGAATTGAAATACTTGGTGCTGGTATGTTGCACCCAAAAGTTTTAGAACTAGCAGGATATAACGCAAGAGAATACAACGGTTTCGCCGCAGGTTTAGGTTTAGAAAGAATAACAATGATTAAATATGGATTTACAGATATTAGGGATCTATATAAAAATGATTTAAGAATTTTGGAGCAGTTTAAATATGAAAAATAGTTTTTTAAATATATTAACAGAAGAAGGTAAAAAACCTTACTTTAATAACATTATCAATCAATTATCTATTTCCGAAAAAGAAAATAAAGTTATCTTACCATATCAAACAGATATTTTTAGAGCGTTTGAATTTTTTCAAGTAAAAGATACAAAAGTTATTTTTATCGGACAAGATCCATACCATACATTAGGAACTGCGGATGGTTTAGCGTTTTCTTCTAGAGACAAAAAAACTCCCCCATCATTGAGAAACATTTTTAAAGAACTTCAAAAAGATTATCCGGAAGTTAAATTAGAAACAAATTCGCTTGTTAATTGAGCAAAACAAGGTGTTTTGTTATTAAACACCGTTTTAACTGTAGAATACGGTAAAGCAAATTCTCATAAAAATATCGGATGAGAAAACTTTACTTTAAAGGTAGTTGAACAAACGATAAACGAAAATAATAATGTCATTATAGTTGCGTTAGGAAAACAAGCTCAAGAATATATTAAAAAACTACCAAACATACATAAAATATCAAACGAAAATATTCTAGCAACTTCTCACCCTTCCCCTTTTAGTTACAAAAGGGGATTTGAAAATTTTCAATTATTTAAAAAGATAAATAATTTACTAAAAAAATATAAAACAAGACAAATCAATTGAGATTTAACTAAGGAGGTAATTTAATGCTTTTATCATTAAATCACATAAATAAATTTTTACCTAATAAAAAGCTAACTCACAAAGAAGTAGAGATTGCATTAAATAATTTAGGAATTGAAGTCGAGGGTACTAAAAAATTTAGTGATGTTGAAGGATTATTATTCGCAAATGTTTTAGACGTAAAAGATAATCCAAACTCAGATCGTCTTGATATAGTGAAATTAGAAACTAAAAACGGAATAATACAAATACAAACAACTAATAGAATTTTAAAAAGCGGTGATTTTATAGTTTGTTTTCCTGTTGGTGCTAAAAAAGGTGATTTTACTTTCGGTGCAAAAAAACTAAAGGGCGAACTATCAGAAGGTATGATGGCCGCTTGAAGTGAAATCGGCTACAAATGAGATCTTTTAGCGGAAAAAGATGAAATTCTAGTGCTACCCAAAAACTTCGCAACAATTAATGATGATCCTATAAAACTTTTAGGTTTAGATGATTATATAATTGAAATTTCGTTAACCACAAATCGTAACGATCTTAATTCGTATTATTTTGTAGCAAAAGAAATTGCCGCATATTACAAAACAGAATTTAAATTTAACTTAGAAAAAATTGAACCAACATTCGAATCAAATATTAAGGTTAAAAATACAATTTCTTCTGAATTAAGTTTTAGTGAAGTTAAAGGTAATAAAGAAACAACTTTATATGAAAAAATGCTTTTAGCTAAACATGATATTTCTTCTCAACACAATTGAGCCGTAAACTTAACCAATCTTACTTTATTAAACACAGGAGCAACAGCACATGTTTATGATAAAAATAAAGTTTCAGATCAAATAACAGATGAAATTTTTACAGGCAAAATAAAGATATTAGGAAACAAAGAAATTGAAATTAAAAATGTATTAATTATAAAAGATGACAAAAGACCGATTTCAATAGCTTCTGTTATGGGTCTTGAAGATACCAAAAGTGATTTAAATTCCACAGAATTTATCTTCGAAGTAGGTGTATTTCCTACCGAATTAGTAAGACACGGCGCAAAAGAAATCAAATTGTCGTCTAATAGTTCTTCCCAAGCTTCAAGAGTGATTTCTTCACAAGTTGCAAATATTGGAATGGAATATATAAGAAATTATGTAAAAGATTTAAAAATCTCACAAACTGTTAATCCTATCAAAGTTCCAAGTAATAAAAAAATATTTTTGGATTATTCATTGTTGAAATTGTACGGTCAATTTGATGATTTGGATAAATTAAAAGACTCAATAGAAAAATTATCAAATTTAGATTTCAAAATTAAAAATAATGAAAAAGAACAAAAAATAGAAGTTATAGTACCAAATTATAGATACGATATAGAATTAGATGTAGACATCATTGAAGAATTATTTAGAATTTACTCTTATGACAATTTTAATCCTAATGAATATTTATCTAAACCATATCATGTAACTCAAAAAAGAAATAACTTAAAACAAAAAGTAGTTAACCAAGGATATACTGAAGCTAGAACGTTCACTTTAGTTTCAGAAGAAAAGAGTCTTTTTAATCCGTTCCAATTTGAAAAAAATATGTCCTTAATGACCTTTGTTTCTAAAGAACGTCAAGTTGTAAGAAATTCTATTATAACCTCCCTTCAAGAGGTTGTTGAATATAACCAAAAAAGAAAAATAAGCGATATTAACATTTTTGAGAAAGGAATGATAAATAATAATAGAATGGTTTTAGGTTTAGCTACGACAACAAAAGATTATTTAACATTTAAAAACGATTTAATTAACATTTTAAATCAAGAAGTTAAATTTACACGTAATTTTAAATATCAAAATAAAAATTTTGATTTAGATAATATTGGAAATGATATAAACTTACAAATCAACCCTTATGCTTCTGCATATATAATTGCAAATAATACTTTAATAGGTTGAATTGGAAAACTTCATCCAAAAAATGATAATACAAATGCCTTTTATGCAGAAATATTATTAGACTCATTCAGTAAACCTTCTATTTTAGAGGATAATAAATTACAAAATATATCTAATAACTTTTCTTATAAATCAATTGATTTAACACCTTTAAAAACAATTGATATAACTTTCAGTATTGAAACTAATATGGTTATAGAAAATCTAATAAACGAGATAAACGAAATTACTAATAATGAAATTTATTCAATTAAGAAAATTGATGAATATCAAAAAGATAACAACAAACAGATCACATTTAGAATAAGCGCTTCAAACAGAATAGTAGAAGTATTAAACTCAAAATATAACGCCTAAAAGGAGCATAAAATGTATAAAAAAATAAATTTAAAAGATAAAGTTGTGTCAGATGCAATTAATGGAGAATTAAATAGACAATCAGAACATATCGAACTTATAGCAAGTGAAAATTATGTTTCTGAAGATGTTTTAAGAGCGCAAGGTAGCGTATTAACTAACAAATATGGTGAAGGGTATCCAAATAAACGTTATTATGGAGGTTGTGAATACGTAGATATTGTAGAATCGGCCGCAATCGAACGTTTACAAAAACTTTTTGGTGTCAAATACGCAAACGTTCAACCATATTCAGGTTCAGTTGCTAATGCTGCTGCAATAGCTTCTGTTGTACCTAGTGGTGGAAAAATTATGGGTCTTTCTTTAAGTTCAGGAGGGCACCTAACACATGGTTATAAAATTTCATTTAGCGGTATATTTTACGACTCTATTTCTTATGATTTAGGAAAAGACGAAAAACTTGATTATGACGAAATTGAAAAGCTAGCTTTAAAAGAAAAACCAAATTTAATTATTTGTGGTTACTCAGCTTATTCAAGAACAATTGATTTTAAAAGATTTAAAAAAATTGCTGACAAAGTAGGTGCAAAACTAATGGCAGATATTGCACATATAGCAGGTTTGATAGTAGCTGGAACCCATCCCTCACCGGTTGGATATGCTGACATAATTACTTCCACAACTCATAAAACCTTAAGAGGAGGACGTGGGGGAATTATAATGACAAACGACGAAGAAATAGCAAAAAAAATAAATCGTTGAGTATTCCCTGGTTATCAAGGAGGCCCTTTATTTCACGCTATAGCAGGAAAGGCTGTTGCTTTTTATGAAGCGTTACAACCTCAATTTAAAGAATATGGTAAAAAAATAGTTGAAAATTCATCGAAATTTGCAAAAGCTTTTTCAAATCTTGGATATCGTTTAATAAGCGGAGGAACAGATAATCATCTTTTTATGCTTGATATAGTACAAAAATTTAATAAAAACGGAATTTTTCTAACAGGTGCTAAAGCAGAAAAAATACTAAATAAAATAAATGTCACTTTAAACAAAAATAGCATACCATTTGATAAATTGCCACCGACACAATGTAGTGGAGTTAGAATCGGGACAGCTGCAATGACAAGTAGAAATTTTGACCAATGAGAAAAACTAGCTTCCATAATTGACCAAGCATTAAAAATACAATTTGAGATTGAGTTGAACGATGGTAAGTCGGAAGAAAAACATGAGAAATTAATTTTAAAATTAAAGGAATCTGTTTTAGAAATAACTAAACAATACCCAATAATTAAAGAATATATATAAAATTCTTTTGTTTTATAATTTAAAAATTATATAATTAATTGAGAATTAGTATTTCAAATAACAATAAGGAGAGAAATGTCAAATTTATTTAATAATAGAGAATATACAGCACCACAAGGATTAGAACCTGCTGTAGATAACTCAGTAAAAAAACCAGAATCAAGTATTTTAGGAAAAATATTTTTTTGATTAGTTGGTTTGTTGATTTTTTCAGCAATTTATTATGTTGTAAAAACAAATATGTTTAAGAGAATGCAAAATGATGTTAATGAAGCTGCATCAACAATTGATACACAATTAGCCAAAAGAGCAGATACATTATACAAATTAGTAAACTCAGTAAAATCATTTAAGGATCACGAAACAGAATTATACACAAGCGTCACAAAAATGAGATCATTAACAGGTACAGGAAATATTAATGATTCCGTGCAACTAGAAAATTTAAGTAATTCTGTTTTAGGGAGATTGATTGCCGTAAGAGAAAACTATCCTGAATTAAAATCATCTGATTTATACAAGGAGTTAATGGAACAATCCGCTTATTTAGAAAGAGAAATTAGTGCTGCTAGAAGATTATATAATTCTAGAGTTAACGAATTTAATTCAAGTATATTTACATGACCAAATAACGTTATATCATCAACAATGAAACTAGTTACACTCCCTCTATTTCAAGCTAGCCAAAAACAAAGAGAAGACGTATCGTTTGATAATTTATAATTATAAAAAACCAAAAGAAATATCTCGTTTTGGTTTTTTTATCTTTTTTTATATAACAACATAAAGTTACTATAGAATAATATAAAACACATCCAAAGGAAGGTAAAAATGAAAATAAAAAAAATATTCCCTATTTTAATTGGTATTTCAACACCATTTTTGACAATATCATGTGAAACCGGTTTGAAAGAACAAAAACAAAATAATAATAGTAATCCAAACAACGCTTCAAAAATAGAAAAAAATAATGTTGAAGATCAAATGATAAAAATTGATATCACAAGAGTGTTGTTAGAAGATAAGATTTTGACTTTTGAAACAAAAGAAGAAAACATAAATAAACTAAGTAATTTAATAGTTACTCTAAATTATAAAATAAACAATAAATTAATGAAAACATCAACAACAATAGACAATAATTTATCTTTTAATCTAGAGGAAGTAGATAATTTAACGACTTTTGAACTGATTTCAATTGAATCAAAAAATAGTAGCGTTCATTTTAATATCATTAATAAAAATATTACAAGAACAGAAAGTAATAAAACAAATCCTAACAAAGAAGTTTCAAATAATAATGATAATGAAATTGCAAACGAAAAACAAGGCACAACTGTTTCTAAAGAAAATTTAAAAAATAACAATCAAAAAAATAATGAAGATCAAAAAGAGATAAATAACGATGATGAACAAGAAGAAAATAATGAAATAACAAATGCAGGAACAATAGGAAATCCTAAAAATATTTTTAGTTTGGATTCATTTCCTAAAAATATTGTTCTAGAAGATAACAATAACAATAGAATTGTAGTTGAAAATTATTTTAAATCAGAATTATATAAGGCTGTCTCATTTATAAACGGAGATAGCTTGAGCCAACCTGAAAAATGAACAAAATTATCTTATCAAAACTATGATAAATTTGACGCCTATAAAAATATTCCAAATTTAATAGTAAAATTCAAAAAAGATAATAAAACCGTGAAATTTATAAACAAAATAATGCCTGTATTAATACAAGATAATGATTTAAAAATAGAAAATAACGAAATAATAATTAATAGAAATATCGCAAACTTTTTAAATAAAAACTTTGAAAATAAAAAAATTACTTTTTACATTAAAATTAACAACGGAAATATGATTGAAACTTTACCTATAACAGTTGATTTAAATAATATTAATAATAATTTTTATGAAATTGTTGAAGAAAAATATGATTTTGAATTTAATGTAAGTCTAAAAAATGAAATATTAGTAGTAAAAATAAGAAATAAAATTAATAAAAACTTTTCATTTACAACAAATGATGAAAAGAATATATTTGTAGAACAATTTGGAACAACAAGTTCCGTATCATATGAAACAGAGAAAGAAAGTGATTTTACCCTCTTTAATTCTCCGATAAATACTAGTTTATCAACATTAAATTCAAATGAAAAATTTTATAAAAACAATAGAAGCGCAAAAAGATTAGACGTTCAAAGTAACCAAGATACATTATTCCAAAAAATAAGAGAAAGAGTTTTTGTTGTTGGAGGCGGAACAATGACCATGCTATCCAAGGTTAAGCCAAATGATAACAATGACCAAAGATACTATTTTATAACCAATAGACATGTTATAGATATATTAAATTCTAGATGATCAGACCCAAGAGTTATGAAAAAATTTATGATTCCTCATTATGATGACTCATTAATTAGAAATTCCGATAGTCAAGTATCGATAGATATACAAAAAGAATGATTTAATTTTGGTTTTTGAGAATCTTCTAATCAAACAAATAGAAATGGAACATTAACAAACAATGGAACTCAAAATGCAGATATAGCCATTTCGATAGTAGACATAAAACCTATTTTAGAACATGCAAAAGAAACTAATAATATATCAATAATAAATTATTTAAATAAATGAAAGACATTAAAATCAATAAAATTAAGCAAATACTCAAAAGGTTTAAGTGAACATTCAAATGTAGATTTTAGAATAGCAAGTTTTCCATTAGATAATTTTGCTGGTTTTAGCGGAAGAAGATATCGAGAACACATAATTAGTAAAATTGATAAAATCGAATTAAATGACCAAGCAAGGGAATTTGAAAAATATGGACACTTTAGAACTTTTATTTTAAAAGATATACCTTCTAGCAAATTGGATTTAATTTCAGGTGCTTCAGGTAGTGTAGTTTTTGATCAAGACTTGAATATGGTTGCCTTATTTATGCAAAATATAGGAAACGATGACCAATATGGTTTTGGGCTTCTTTCATCTAATGAATACGATTATTTTGGATTTGAAACAGATAATAACCCTAATTCATTTAAAAATAAATTAAAATCAGAATTAAGAAAGAATCCAGAAAAATTCGAAGACATTGAATTTTAATTAAAAATAAACCAATAAAAATAACTAATTTGTTATTAAAATGTAATTTTAAGTGTTACACAATTAATATAAAGGTAAATTGTGCAACACTTGTTTTTTTAATAAAGCGGATTACACTTATAAAACAATCTGTCTTGTATATAAAAAGCTAAAAAGAAAAATAAAATAGTAAATCAGGAAAATAATATTTATTGAATATTAAATTTTTGAAATAAAGTATTGATTTATATTAAGAAAAAACTTAAAATAATAATTATTTTAATGATAATTCATTATTTTTATATAATATATAAATATAATATTTAACTTTCCAAATAAAGGGGGTGAAGTGAAATTGAAAAATAATAAAAAGGCATTAATTGCATTTTTTTCTGCTTTAGGAATTACTTCTATTTCTGTCGCAACAACTCTTGGGGTTTTATTACAAAAAAAACCTAACAATACGCAAAAAAATAAAAATATTCAACTCAGAGAAAAATACAAAAAAATATTAGAAACAAATTTAACCATTAATTCAGATAAAAATAAAATTATAAATTTTAAAAATAAAATTTTAGAACAATATCCTTATTTAGAAAGCGAAAAAGAATATGTTCAATTAAACTCAAATATAAAATCAACATTAGAAAATTATGAAAATATTTTAAATGAAAATTTTAACACCACTAATTTAGAAATTAATAAACCTCTAGAATCCAATATAATGAGTAGTCTAAATTGATTCGAAAGTATAATTACACAATCTAACATAAATTTCAATAATTTTGACTCGAATCTTACATTAAATTCATCTAAAACTCTTTCTAATATTGACCAAGTAAAGAAAAATGAATTTAACTTATTTAAACAAGATTTAGAAACTAGTTTAAACAGGTTTGAAGACAAAGAAATTCAAAAAATAAAAAATAAAATATTAGAATTATATAAATTTCAAAATATTCCTAACGAGTATTTGAA
Source organism: Mycoplasma sp. CSL10137 (assembly GCF_017116845.1). Classification (NCBI taxonomy): domain Bacteria; kingdom Bacillati; phylum Mycoplasmatota; class Mollicutes; order Mycoplasmatales; family Mycoplasmataceae; genus Mycoplasma; species Mycoplasma sp. CSL10137. The sequence continues at coordinate 200,509 of NZ_JAFIRE010000001.1, forward strand.
ATTAAATAAAAAAATATTAGTTTTTATTAAAAACTTAAATAATTTCTTAAGTATTAATTCTATCGAACCTCTTGAGGGTGTTAAGGTAATTTTTGATCAAAACGAGTTATTCCAAGAACTTCTAGAAAAATTAAATAAAGTTATAGATCCTAACGACTTTAACTATAGCGAATTAAATGATGAAACAAATGAAAAAATTACAAAATTAGCATCACTTTTAAATATAAGAAATAAAATCATTTCTGACAATAACGATAAGATGACAAAATACTTAAATAATTTACCTATTTATCAATTTAACCAACAAATAACAAAGGATATTTATTTAAATCAAAAAACATTAGCATACAATAATATAGAATACAAAAATTCACTAATAGAGAAACTTTATGAATTAGATAAGAATGCTTCAATTGTAGATTCTATATTAGATAATTATTCATTCGAAGACAAAAATACATGATTAAACAATTATCAATTAATCCAAAAAGAGTTAAAAAATGATATTAATTTAGAAACTATTTTGAATTTTAAAAATAATTTAAAAAGCGAAATTAGAAATTCATCTTCTCAAAGTAATGAAAAAAACTTTGAAATAAATAAAACAGAATTATTAGACAAAATTGAAAATGACTCAAAATTAGAAACAAAAATTAAAGAAAAATTAAAAGAAGAGATAAAGGATTCGCTTACAAATTTGGAGTTAAATTACGTAAGAAATATTTCTAAAAATGAGCACAATGATTTAAATAAATCTAAGGAAGAATTAAATATTCTAATAAATTCAGCATTAATTAACAATAATTTAAAAAATGATTTAAATATAATAACTTCTCAGCTAAACAGTAGTAATAAATTTATAGATTTTTTTGATAAATTCAAAGAACTAAAATTACTTATTGATAAATTAAAACTAAAAATAGATGAATATTATTCAAAAATAATGGATAAATCACTTAACGGGAATGCAGAATATAATTTTTATATACTTCTCAATAAAAATAGAAAAATATACAATAACAACTTAATTCAATATTTCGATCTAAGCAATATTCAAAATAATATAAATATTATTAAATTATTTTATGAAGAATTAGAGAAATTAAATTCGTTGCCAAACGAAAATAAAACAGCTTCTCAATATTTAAAAGAGAGTGCCGAACAAAAATTTAATATTGAAAATTATCAAGGCGAAGCTAAATATGATTTAGAAGAAATAAAAAATGCTGCATCGTTTAATTTTGATAATGCAAAAATATTTTTCGATCACTCAGATACCGAACAATTTAACTACACAATAAAAAATATTGAATTAGAAGGTGAAAATCTAGATACTTTAGTGTTAACAATTGAAGTAAAAATTAAAGGTATTCAAAATTTTGCATACACTTTCAAAAAATCTAAAAAGTATAAATACGGCGGTATAGAAGAATTAAATAATTTATCTTATGATAATTTAGATCAATTATTTAATATTAACTATGAATTGCTAAATTCATATACCAGAGAAGAGATAGAACAATTAAATGAGAATCAAAAACAGGAATTACTTGAACCTAAATTTGTAAATTTAGGAAAGTATTTTAAATATGATGTTTCAAATATTTTTATAACAAGTAAATTGAATTCATTCATTAATATTAAATTTAATAACCAAATTATTAAGTCAATTTCGTTGAGCTCTATCCATAATTTTAATCCAAGAACAATTGAAAAACAAAGTTATTGAGACAATATAAATAAAGAAAAAATACTAGATATCATTAATTCAAATGATAAAAGAAAATTTTTTATGAATATTTCCTTGAAGGACCCTAAAAATAGATGAAATCACTCCGATTTCTTAGCATCCGAAGCTATTGAAAAAATGAACGAATTTTATAATATGCCTAGTTTTGGAAAATACGAAATTTACATAGATAAAATAACTAATGTAAATAATTATAATCGCAAAGCAGATTTACAACTTTGATATAAAGAAAATGGAATACCTGCACCTAAACCTGTAGAAGGTCTTAAAAATTCATTTACCGTAGATAATTTCATGTTTTTAAACTATGAAGATATAAAACCTAAAGATGAGTTTTACACTGAAAAAGACTTTAATTCCCAAGAATTTAACTCTAATCAAATAGATTCAAATATTAAAAATTTAATGAATCAAATTAACGAATCTGTTTTTGGTTGAAATTTAGGTAGCGGTACTATCGAAAGGAAAGATGGTACTACAGTAAAAATTGATTACAGAACTTTAAATCCTATTAATTTTATAGAGCAAAAAGCTTTTAATAAATTAAATTATTTTATCGGGATAAAAAATAAAAACCAAGAAAGAGCTATTGCCGGAGAAAATAAAGACAATCTAGATTTTATTGGAATCGAAGATAAAAATAAAATTTATAACTCAGGAGTAACTACAGTTTCAACAGATTTACAACCGCTATTAAGAGATTATTTTTACTACTTTTATGATATAAAAGCAGCTGGTTTAAGAGGATTGACTTTTAAACTTGGATGAATTAAAAAAGACAACAACTTAGTTAGATATTCAAATAACAAAACATATACTTTAATAAATCTTGTTAATGATTACGAACAAGCTTTATATCCCGAAATAATGCTTAATAATATCAAATTAGATGATATTATAATAAATAAACAAATGCTTTCAGAACATAACGTAGATTATTTTTTAAATAATAAAGAAGAATTTTCAAAAGCAATAGATTTAAAAGGCCAAGACAAAAATAAAAGATTAACTTATCGTAATTTCAAACTTAATGTCGATAAATTTAAGATAAATGATATTAAAAAGTACAATAATAATGAGGTTTATATTAAACTACAAGTAGATGGTTTTGACCCTGCTCATAATGTAAGTAAAACATTTGTGGGTAACTCATGATATAAGATAACCGGCTTCAAACAAACTGAACAATCGGAGAACTCAAACATTGATTTTTATTCAGGTTTTAACCAAGAAAAAAGAAATTTAATAACTATTTTTAATTCTAATGATGAAATTATTAGACAAAGAGTTATTGAACAATATTGAAAAGATACTTATTGAAAATACAATAAAAACGAAGAAAACGTATATTGATACTTAGATAAAAAATATCTCGAAAAAACCGTTTTAAAAGAAACTACAACAAAATCAACAATTAAATTTACAATTCACGCAGATATATTATTAAACGATAGTTCTAAAGCACAAAGATTAACAAGAACTAACGATGATAATACATATTTGATTGATTTCAATCAACTTAAAAATGAATCAATAATTATATTCGATAAAAGTACTTCTTTCGGATCTGGAAGCAATAGAACAACCGTAGAATATAAAGTCATTTTTAAATGAGATGAAAATGGAGGAATAAAAGTAATAATAGATAGTAAAGACAAAAATAATAAAATTTTTATTGGTGATCCTAGTTTAATAAAATACTCAAATGGCGTAAATTTTGATCCTAATAAAGCTATTGGCGTGTTACCTACAGCTTCCGAAATAACAATTAATTATACAAGTACATCACAAGAAGAAAATTTTGAAATAAATTCAAATAAATTTGATTACAATGATGTATTTTACACAGATAATGATCAACCCATTTTATTTAGCAACGACACTTCATTTTTAGAAAATAATGAAGTGTATTACCCAAATCAAAATGTTCCATATAAATTCCATGAAGGTTATTTAATGGATGCGGACATTTTAAATTGAAACAAACAAGAACATTGAGAATTAGCTAGAGATACATGAATGAGATCTGTACAATTTGTTGCTGATGATAGACCAGAAAATTGAGAACACAAAAATGATTTATGAGGCTCAACTTCTATAATAGGTAAAGTAAATAATGACAAAAATGACCATAAATATTATTTAATTTCAAATAGACATGTGATCGGTGAAAATATTAAAGATTTCAATAAACTTGCCAATAATGAATATTACTACAATTTAAATTTAGCTCCAAAACATAGAAATAATATAATAAATGAATATTGAGGATTTAACCAAGATGGTTCAAACGACAAAATTAAGGCTAAGACCGACATAATTTGAACAGGTTTAGACCAAAAAAATGAAAATGATCCTTCAAAATCTGCAACAGTTGATTTAACTATATTTATCGCTGATTTTAATGAACAATATCTAGACGCCAAACGCAACGGAAAAATGAATATCGTATACAAATTAGATTATATAAATAACTACATAGAACCCGTTAAATTCAACATAGATTTTGAAAAAGGTCATATCACAGTTCCGTCAAATCGTAATATTGCTTTAATAGGATATCCGTTATCTAAAATTTCTGGAATAATTAGTCGAAGACCAAGTGGCTCATACACAGGAAGAGACGATGATCAAATTAGTATTAAGAGCCAATCTAATTATGCTCCTGTATACTTAGGGGCTGGAGGATCAGGAACAAGTATGTACTTAGATAATAACACATACTTCGCAACATGATGAGGTGGAAACAAAGGATTTGATAGTTATGCGTATAGATATTGAACAAGACAACATAATTATATAGGTTCAAATTTAGAAAATCAAAACCCGTTTGATGTCAACAATACAAATTCATTTGCTAGCCAAATAATGAGAGCTAATTTAAAAAAACCTAATGAATATAGTTCTCCATGATTCTATAACTACAATTTCGCAGAAGAGGATAAAGATGAATAAAAAAATTAGAAAAATAATAATAACTGGTACACTATTAAGTTCTTTTACTTTGACATCAATATCTTGTTCTAATAATTACCAAATCCCTAAAAAAGAAGATAATTTTGAAAACATTATCGTTAATATAAGCTATAAAAATTCTTTAGATGTCTCTTTTGACAACTTATCAGATTCTGATATTAATAACAATGAAAATTATTATATTTTGGCACCTAATAAATATTTAGTGCAATTAATTTCAAAAGAAAAAAAAGAAAATGAAATATTAGTTAAATATAATTTAGTTTATAAAAATAAGATTTCTAAAACATTTACAACAAGTATTCCTAAAGAGGGCTTTTTTACAAATAAAGAATTAAATACCAAAGAGACCGAATTAGCCCCAAATTTTGAAGAACTAAGAAAAAAAATTAATTTTCAATACCAAGCAAAAACATCTAGCGCTACTCAAATTGATACATCACAAATTTCACATAACCAATTAAATAACTTTAATATTAAAATTGTTGATGTTTATAATTTTGATAATTCTATAAGCGTTAATTACATTATTTATAATAATAACTACAGTTCAAAGTTATTTACTTATAACATAAGAAAAATAGTTAATAATAATTCAGTAGAAGAAGATAATCAATCAACTGAATATAATTTTGAGCTCGAAAATAATAAAATTTCAATTGAATTTACAAATAAAAATTTTATTGATTTTAACTCAATACCAGAAAATGAAATAAATGACCCGGAAAATTACAATTTCTCAGGAACTACATTAGAACATCAATTTATTAGCGCATCAAAACAAGAAGATAATAAAATTCTTGTTAAATATAAGTTGATCCATAACGGTGAAATATCAAATAATACTTTTCAAAGTCAAACAATTAATAGTTATGATGGAATAAATTTTATGCTTTTAAATAAAGCTAAAATTAATTATAAAAATTCAAATAATACTTTATTTAAAGATGTAGAAACATCGGAAAAAAATAAAGTTTCTAATGACAAAATTGAATTCATAAACAAAAATAGTAAAGTTCAGTTTATATTAATTGACGCTATCAAAGAAGAAAATAAAATTAAAGTTCTATACAAAATAAAATATAATAACAAGTATTCACAAATATTTGAATATCATATTAATAAATATGAATTTAAACTAAACGAAGATGAAATAAACGAAATTACAAATGGTGTAGAAGTTTCATTTAACAATCCAGGATCTTATTCTTGAGATGAAATTAAGCAAAATATAGATAATGAAGAATTAAAAAATAGTTTTGCTGCTAAAGAAATATCTATTGAGTATTCAAACAACATATATATCCCTGAATTTAATTCAATAACATACGATGAAAATAATATTATTATTACTTTAGCATTTAATAATAATCAAATAAAGCATTCCTTTGACAAGAAAATTAATAAGAACATTTTTGTTAAAACACCAGCTTCTCCAGAAGAAGCCAAGGTTATTGTACAAAACATAACAACTTTTTCATCTGCAGTTAGGTTTGAAGACATTTTTAACGAAAATATGACTATTGAAATCAAATCTAATGACGAAAACGCTATAAATAGCGGTATTAATCCAGGTGTATATAAAATACAAGTACCTAAAGATCAAATGAAAAATGTATATAGTAAAAATAATGAAAATTCAATCGTAAAAAACGGAATAAAAGAGCAAATAATATATGCCGATTTAAGTGGTTTTTACAATACTGAAAAAATAAAAAATATTAGATATGAATTACACATTAATTTTAATAATAGAAATAACTCTGAAAACTTATTAAGCTATAGTCCAAGCACATATAAGTTTAAAAATAACGAATTTACAATCTTAAGCGATCAATCAAATGGCAAATCAGGATATATTAATATATTTGATTATGCCTCACGTAATCGTTGAGATAATTGAGACGTACACAATACAGATCAATCAAATGAAAAAAACTATATAACATTTAAAACCGCTAATAATAATCCAAAAACTTTTTATAGTTTTGAATTTTCTACATGAGCAGGATCTACTAAATTAGACTCAAAAATAGTAATTCCTAAAAACATTATTATAAAATACTCTGACAACGGAACGGATTGAAAAGAAGCTAAATATCAAAGTAAAAAATCTTTTAAAGATTTTGGTTTATACAGATTATTTACTAGTTCAAAAACTGGAAATCACGGACCACAACAATACTATGAAACTTACGGTATAAATAAAAAAGATTACTATTTCAGAGGATATCCGCTTATGAACTTTGATTTTCAACCTTTTAGAGCGAAATATGTAAGATTCGAATGAGAACCTCAAAATAACTTATCACCGGATATAAATAATAAAATTCAACAAGCTATGTTTAGTTTAAGATTATTAAGCTTTAGATATGCAAATAATGATATAAAAAATTATGATACCCAAACAACAACTCAATATGTTAATGATATTAAGATTAATCTTATCAATAAAATTGATGAAGTGAACAAATATGTTTATACATTAAAAAGAGAGACTAATGGAGATTTAATTGATAAAATTTTTATTGAAATAGAAAAAGCAAGAAAAGTTTTTTATTCTGAATACAATGAAGAATTATTTAATAACAAAATAAAAGAATTAAATGACTTAATGAATTAATAGTAAATCAAGCAAAATTTATTGCTTGATTTTACTTTGAAAAAAACTAAAAAGTTATTTTTATAGGTTAAAAAGATTATTTTTTCAACTTTTTTTAAGTTATTTATATAATTTTAAAGACAAAAATAATTAGAAAGGTAATAATGAAAAAATTTGATATAGCAATCATAGGCGCAGGTCCGGGAGGATATACATTAGCATCTATTTTAGCAAAAAACGGTAAAAAAGTAGCCTTATTTGAAAGAAAACATTTTGGTGGGACATGTGTTAATGAAGGTTGTATTTCAACTAAAACATTGATTAAATCAGCTAAAGTTTTAGATACTTTAAAAATATCAGAAAAATATGGGATTACATCAAACAACACTTCTTTTAATTTCGACAAAATTCAACAAAGAAGAATTTATAATAAAATAAAAATTAATAACTCAATAAAAAACCTGTTAGAAAATTCCGGAGTAAAAATATTTTTTGAAGAAGCCAACGTAATAAATTCGCATACTATAGAAACACAATCAAAAAAACAAATAAAATTCCAAAAACTAGTTCTAGCAACAGGATCTAGATCAAGAGAATTAAACTTAAAAGGATTTGAAACAGCAAAAGTAAATAACGTACTATTAGATTCTACCAATGCATTAGAATTAAAAGAAATTCCGGGTTCACTAATAATAATTGGGGGTGGTCCAGTTTCTCTTGAATTTGCATACTTTTATTCAACATTTGGAACAAAAGTAACCATTCTTGAAGCAAGAAAATTTATGAATAATTTCGATCAGGAATTACAAACATCAGTAAGAAAATACTTAGAGAACAAAAATATTAACGTTATTGAAAATGTTAATATTATAGAATATAAAGATAATAAACTAATAATAGAAATAGATAACAAAATCAAAGAATTCCAATCAGATAGAATTCTTTTAGCTATAGGCAGAGTCCCTAATAATGATTCATTTAAATTATTGAACTTAAAAATGAATCAAAAAGGATTTGTTGAGGTGAACAAATATATGCAAACAAGTGAAAGCCATATTTATGCACTTGGAGATCTTACTGGACTAATGATGTTATCTTCTGTCGCTTATAAAACAGCAGATATAATAGCTAATCATATTTTAGAAAATGATAATTTTGAGAAGTTAGATACTAAAACTATTCCTTGGGCAGTTTATTTAAATCCAGAATTTGCAGGTATAGGATATAGCGAAGAAGAACTAAAAAGAAAAAATATTGAATATGATTCCATTATAATTAGATCTTCACAATTACCGAGAGCATATGCTGATGGAGCGAATTTAGATCTTGAATTTTTAAAATTTTTAGTAGATAAAAAAACTGGTTTAATATTGGGATCATCAATGTTTATAGATGGAGCTAGTTTGATAATTAATCAAATATCACAAGCAATGAAAAAGGATATTAAATTTAATGATTTGGAAAAAATAAGTTTAACACACCCTACTATTTCTGAAGCTATTTATTATGCTTCAAGAAATTATTATTTTTCTAATGAAGCTAGAAAATAATATAGTAATTAAGTAATTATTTTTAAGAAATTAAAAATAAATTGTAAAAACTTAATTTTAAACAATAAATAAAAACTATTTTGTATTTTTTAATACATAAATTATGTACTTTCTTAAAAAGAATAAATTTATTATATACTAATAATAAATGTTAAATTTTATATAAGATGATTGAGAGGTTTATAAATTTATGAAAAAAAGATATAAAGTTCTTTTAGGAAGTAGTATATTTGCAACTATTGCAATAACCACAACATCAATAATTATGATTCCTCAAAAGAAAAAAACACAAAATAACATTATTAGATATATTGTTGCTGACAATAAAGACCCGAATAAAGTAAATATTGACTATACAACATTGTTAATAAATAAGTTAGCTGATAAATTAACCGAAGCTCAAAGGTTTATAAGAAATAATAGTAATTTAAAAGATAATCCTAAAATTGTAAAACTTCAAAACAAACTCGAGGATTCTGGTGAAAAATTAAGTAGTACAATAAGAGATAACAAATTAATTACCAATGAATTAGAAGAAATTAGCAAACTATTAAATGAAGCTAGAGAAATACCTAAATCAACAGAAGATAATGGTTCATATTATGAAAATATAAACATTAACAACAACACAAATAAAAAAGACAAAATTATAAATGTATCTCTTGAAGAAGCTAAAAACAATGTTAGAGAGGAATTAAAAAAAGCTGTAGAGGATATTAATAATATCAAAACAACTTTAAATGATAAAGCTCTTGAAGAAGTTTCAGAAAAAGCAAACGAATATATAGCAATAGCTAATGAGGCTTTAGAAAAAGAAGATGATGTTAATAAATTACAAGCTTTTTTAACAATAACATTAGATAAAAAAACCGAAGTTTTATTATCTGCTAAAAAAATAGAAAAAAGAAAAGAAGAAATTAAAGATGAACTTTTGACAATAAAAAATAGTTTAGAAAATTTAAATAACTTTTTCACTAGCAATAACATTAATTTAATAGATGGTATATCTAAATACCTAGCGTTTAATTTTTCGAACTTAGATATTTATGATTCAGGAAATGAATATATATTTAACTTTTTAGACTTTTATAACAAAAATAGAAAATCATATGCTGATGACGAGATTACTCTCCCAAGAGATCTTGTGATGGCCAAAAAGAAAATGATCGAATTCTTAAATAAAATAGCTAACGATGAAAATTTTGTTAATAATATACAAAATGTTCAACTAAAAGATTTAGAAAACTTAAATCAAATTATCGAGAATTGACTATTTCCAAACTACACAGTAGATAGATTCTCAAATTATAATAAAGCAATTATAAATCGCTTCCTACAATACTACGACAATCATTCAAGAAAAAAATTATTTGATAATTATGATAAATATTTAAGTATCTATTCTAAAGAACAACCTTCAAACAATCAAAATAGCAATGTTGATACAACTGATTATACAAAAGATACAAGAAATAGTGACTGAATGTGACTCGATAACATCAAAAATAATAAATTATACTCTAATGATGAAATAACTAAAAATGAAAAAAATTTAGCTGAAACCTTTAATTTTAATGTTATTTTAAATGAAATATATAGATTTTCAATAGAAATTTTAAATAAACAAATTAATAAACTCGAGTTATTTATTAGTGAAAAAACCCCGAATGATGAAATAACTTTATTAGATTTTGTTGAAATTGTTTATTCAGACGAATTTATAAAAGAGTTATATGGATCATATAAAAATGACATTACTGAAATTATAGTTACTCCTACATACAATCACGGGGAAATAAAAGAAATATCAACATACGATAAATTTAAATCATATTATGATAATATGTTAAAATCATTTAAACAATTCGCTTCTAACGAGAACAAAAATATAAAAATGAATATAAAAGAAATTAAAAATTCATTTTTAGAAAGTATAAATTTATATAAAGAAAAAATAAATTCAAACAAAATAAATTTAAATGAATTAAATTCAATTTCTAGTGGTGATTTTAGAGATCTTTTTATTTCTTCGTTAATGTGAAAATTCAATCAAAAATTAGTCGATCTTGAAGAAAATAAAAATATTTCTGATACATCAAAAGATGAAGGTTATAATCAATATAGAAACCAAGAAGAGAACAATAGAACTAAAGATGAATATAAATATACAACCTATAAAGATTGATTAGAAAGTAAAAATACAGAATACAAAAATAATGTTTTAGAATTACTCTCAAGTTTTAAATCTAATATAAATGATACTGTGTTTCAAGATAATGCATTATTAGTAGAAGGTATATCACCATATCCAAGAGGAAACGAAGAAGAAGCGAACAAAGAAGAAACAATAGACATATATAATAATGTTTCGAAAAAAATGCTCCAAAAAACAATTTTTGATTATCGAGAAAACGGAATTAACAAAAACTTTAGAAATAACATTCAAAATGGTTTCGACTCGTTTGTATATAATTTATCAAATCAAAATAATAACAAAGAAAATCTTTCAAATCTTTATAACTATATATTAAAGGCGTTCGAAAGTAAAAAAGACTTCTTTATGAACGAAAATAATAAAGTTGATGTAAATTATAATCAAAAAAATCATTTAGATAGTGATAATGGTAACGATAAAGAAAAACTTAACTTTTTGGATTTCCATATTAAGAAAAGATTTAAGAAATTAGTGGATTTAATAAATGAAAAAAATATTAAATTTGCAATTTTAAATAAAAATAATAATTTTGTTTCTCAAAATAATAATTTAAATAAACTAAATTATTTATTAAACAAAAACAATTTTTATTGAACAACACCTTTTTTTAAACCTGACGAAAATTTATATTATGTATTATATTATGAAAATCATATTGTAAATTATAAAAACTTTATAAATTGAAAATACAATAATATATTAATTAACTACGAATTATTATATACACTAGTAAAAATTGCAGATTATATAAATTCTAGTTCATTCGAAGAAAGTAAATTAGTTGAAATTTGAAACATTTTTAGAGAAAACTTCGACTTTGCTAATAAAGATTATGAAGTTGATTACTTTATAACACAAAATGAATTTACTATAAACGATGAATTAGCTAAATTATTAAATAATATTGAATAGATTAAGAAAGCTTAACACATAAGTTGAGCTTTTTTATATGTTAAGCTTTTAAAAAAGTTAAAATAAACAATATTTTTAATAAAATTAAAAGTAATACATATTGATTTCATTATTTTAGTTAAATCTAATTTTTTTCTACACGTTAATATATTTTTAAATTTAAAATCATTATTAATTTTATGAACTTCAATAACATAAAATTTCAAAAGACTATTTTAAATATTAAAACGCCACTGTACCTTAAAATAACTCGACAATTTTATTGTTGACAAAATATTTAAAATCCAAGTTTTAACTTTTAACTGTTACATGCTTTAAAATAATTTTTATCGAAGTCTAAATTAGTTTTTTGTGCTCTTAACTTATTTTTTAGAATTTTATAGATTAGTATGTAATTGTCAAATTTCTCTTTATTTTTTAAATTAAAGAATAAATAAACATTATATTTTTTATTAGTTATCACAAATACTTTTCTTTTAAATTAAAAAATGAACTTTTTCAAATCTAATAATATTTTAAAGCATTATCACTAGTTATATTCTTATTTTCTTAAATTAATTTTGTAGTTATTAATTACATTATTTTTTTATAACGAAATCGTTTTTGATATAAAATTATTCATCAAAAAATAATTTAATTAAATAAAAAATCAATATCATTTATGTATTTAATTTTACTAGAACAACTTTTTTAGAACCTAATATGAAATTTTTACCATATTTTTTAAAAAAAATATAGATAGATAAAGTTTAATGTTAAAAAAGTACATTTTTAAAATGAAAACATTTTTTTGCCTATATACTAGGGAGAAAAAATACAAAAATTTTTAAAAAAATGTTTTTTTACTAAAAAACCATGTTTTTTTTTTTTTTTTTGAGTAAGTTTCTACAAAAAATAAAAAATTGCTATTAAATTTAAATAAATTTTATATACTATCTAAATATAAAATAATAAATTGTTTGTAATAAAAAGGAAGGATTATAAAAATGAAAAAGAGATATAAAATTCTTTTGGGAAGTACCGCTTTTGCAAGTGTAGCAGTGACCACAACATCCATCGTAATGATTCCGCAAAGGAAGAAAAATTCAGAAATCAATATTAGTACAGATAAGAACAACTCTAATAAAGTAAATGTAGATTATACAACATTGTTATTAATAAATAAATTGGCTAATAAATTAACTGAAGCTCAAGGGTTTATTAAAAATAATAATATTTTAAAGGATGATCCAACAATTATAAAACTACAAAATAAACTTAAAGAGTCAAGCGAAAATTTAAAAGATACAATAAAAGATAATAGTAGGATTTCAAATGAATTAGAAGAAATTAATGAATTACTAAATGAAGCTCAAGAAGTACCTGGAACAGTAGATAATAATGGATCTTACTATAACAACGTCAATATCAATAAAGTGAATAAAAACGACAAAATAATAAATGTTCCTGTTGAAGTAGCAAAGAACAATGTTAGAGAAGAACTAGAAAAAGCTGTAGAAGATATAGATAATGTAAAAATAAGTTTAAACGACAAAGCTCTTGAAGAAATATCAGATAAGGCAAATGAGTATATTACTATTGCAAAAGAAGCTTTAAACAAAGAAGATGATGTTAATAAATTGCAATCCTATTTAACAATAACATTAGATAAAAAAACTGAAGTTTTATTATCTGCTAAAAAAATTGAAAAAAGAAAAGAAGAAATAAGAGATAATCTTTTAAAAATCAAAGAAAGTTTCAATAAACTTAATAACTTTTTCACAGACAAAAATATAAATCTAATAGATGGAATTTCTAAATATTTAGCTTTTAATTTTGCGGAATTTGATGTCTATAATGAAGGTAATAACTATATTTTTAATTTCTTAGACTTTTATTATAAAAATAGAGAATCATCAAATGATGATGAAATCGTTCTTCCAAAAAATCTTGTAATTGCTAAAAAGAAAATGATTGAGTTTTTAAACCAAATAAGCAATGATCAACATTTTATTGATAATATTAAAACTATTCAGTTGGAAGATTTAGAAAATTTAAATAAAATTATCGAAAATTGATTATTCCCTAATTATACCGTAGATAGATTTTCAAATTATAATATTTCAATATTAAGACGTTTTACAAGATATGATGACCGTACAAGAGATGAAATAGGTGATAATTTCGATAAATATCTTTATAAACCAACTAGTGGTCCAACAGCTCCAGGTAGCGGACCTGACGATGATGATATTGAAATAAAAAATTATACAAAAGATACAATGAATAGCGATTGAATGTGACTTGACAATATAAAAAATGATAAATTATATTCAAGAAATGAAATTATTAAAAATGATAAATATTTAGATATAAAATTTAAGTTCGATGTAATTTTAAATGAAATACATAAATTTTCAATTGAAATTTTAAATAAACAACTAGATAACCTTAAATTATTCATCGATGAAAAGACACCAAAAGATGAAATAACACTAGAAGAGTTTGCAAACATAGCTTATTCTGATGAATTTATAAAAGAGTTATATTTAGCATACAAAAATGATGTAGATGAAATTTTAGTAAAAACTAATTTAGATTATTCTTTTAATACAAAAAAAGAAATATCAACATACGAAAAATTTAAAGCATACTATGAAAATATGCTAAAATCATTTAAATTATTCGCTGCAAATGATAATAAAAATATAAAAATTAATATTAAAGATATAAAAGACTCATTCATTCAAAGTATAAACTTATACAAAGACAAAATAGAGAACGATCAAATCCATTTAAATGAACTAAATTCAATTTCTTCAGGCGACTTTAGAGACATTTTTGTATCTTCAATAATGTGAAAATTTAATGAAGAATTAGTTAAACTATCTATAAATGAAAATATTTCTGATACAACTAAAGACGAAGGTTATAATCAAGATAGAAATAGCAATGAAGATAAAGAATACACATTTAAAACTTACAAAAATTGATTAGATAATAAAAATTCAGAGTATAAAAACAATGTAATAAAATGACTTTTAAGTTTTAAATCAAATATAAATGACACATTATTCCAAGATAACGCTTTAATAAGAGATTTATCTGATTTACAATACCCAAGAGGAGATGAATCGAAAGCTGATAATGAACGATATATTTATTTTAATAATGGTAGATCAGAAAATATATCTGGAAAAATAATTTTCAATTATCACGAAAACGGAATTGATAAAAACTTTAGAAACAACATTCAAAATGGTTTTGATTCATTCATATATAACTTATCAAACCAAAATAATAACAAAGAAAATCTTTCAAATCTTTATAACTATATTGAGAAAGCTTTTGAAAGCAAAAAAGAATTTTTTAGCACCGAAGATAATAAAGTTCAAACACATAATTACCAAAGAAAATATTTAGAAGAAAATAACGGACAAAATCAAGAAAAGCTTGATTTCTTAGATTTCCATATTAAGAAAAGATTTAAAAAATTAATTGATTTAATAAACAATAAAAATATTAAGTTTGCAACAATAAGCAAAAACAATGAATTTAATTCTCAAAATGAGAGTTTAATTAAATTAAATTATTTATTAAACAAAAATGAATTTAATTGAGAAAATCCTCATCTCGAACAAGGTGGATACATGGGTACAGGTTATGAAAATCATAATATAAACCACTCTGTAAATTACAAAAACTTCATAAATTGAAAATACAATAATATATTAATTAACTATGAATTACTATATACACTAGTAAAAATTGCTGATTATATAAATTCAGATAATTATGATGTCAATAAACTAACAGAAATTTGAAACGCTTTCAAAGAAAACTTTAATTTTAGCGATAAGGATTATGAGGTTGACTACTTTATAACCCAAAATGATTTCACTATAAACGATAAATTACATGAACTACTAAATAATATTTAAGAATTTAAGAATTAAATGCCCTTTTAAGGGTATTTTTATATAAAACAAAAAAGGAGCTCGCAATAAACTGAGTTCCTTTTTGTTTGTTTATATATAAATTGTTATTATTCTTCTCTTTGGCTTTGAAATAAGTCAAAATCATTAGATTCGTTTTCTATACCGTCTATATAATTAAAATCATCCATTTTAGGTAATTCTCTTAATGTCGAAATTCTGAAATGATCATAAAATTTATTTGTAACACCGTATAATACAGGACGTCCTGGTGTATGTGCTATACCAACTTCTTCAATAACACCTTTAATTAATAAAGTATTAACAACTTGTTCTGAAGCTGCTCCACGTATTTTGTTAATTTGACTTCTAGTAATTGGTTGTTTATAAGCTATAATTCCTGCAACTTCGATGGCTGCATTTGATAAACGGTTAGGTCTTACAATAGAAACCATTTTTGTTACATATTCTTTAACAGTTTCACGAGTTGCTAATTTATAAACATCATTAAAATTAACTACTTTTAAACCTCTACCTTGCTCATTAAATTCTTTATGGAAATCCATCATTATTTTTTTAGCTTCAGCAAGGGTTTGTGTACCAAAAATTTCTTTAACTTGTTCTAAAGTTAAGCCTTCATCTCCTTGAATGTATAAAAGTGCTTCGATAATATTATTTTTCATTGTAAGATTCTCCTCTAGTAATATAAATAGTATCAAACTGCTCATCTTGATGAATTATTAAAAATTGTTGTCTTGCAAGTTCGAGTAAAGCCATTAAAGTTACAACAAAATGATTTAAAGAAGGTTGATTAAATACTTTCTCAAAACTCACTTTCTCATTTAATTTCATTAAATTTTTAATAAAAGGAAATTGATCTGAAGGTGTTAAATTAAATTTTTCTAACCTAGTTTCACGTAACCTTTGAGCATAAACCCTTTCAAACATTCTACGCATCACGTTAATAAGTTTTAAAGGACTAGAATGACCATCTAACTTACTATTATCATTATCAATTAAATAATCCTCAATATCGCTTGGTTTCTTAATGAAGATATCTTGACGTAAGCCTTGAAAAGTTTTCAATGCTTCTCTAACATTTTTAAAATGTTCGTACTCAATCAATTCTTGAATTAGTTTTTGTTTCTCTTCTTCTAATTCTTTGTCTGGTTCATCTTCAGGATCTCTTAAAATCATTCTAGATTTTAAATTTATTAAATTAGCCGCCATCGCCAAATAATCACCAGCTACATCTAACTCGTCTTCGGTTATCTTATTAATTATTTCTATATATTGTGTAGCTAATTCTACCAAATTAACTTCCATAATATCTATCTTTTTTGCTTTAATTAGTTCAAGCAGTAAATCAAGAGGTCCATCAAAATTATTTAAGTTAAATTCATATTTTGTATCATAGTTTATATTTTTCTTAACTATCTTCATATTTTTCAATTTCCTTATCAACAATCATTTGCACTCTCTTAGCAACCGATGAAGGAGTTTGTGTCATTAAATCTTTTGCTTTTATTTCTCTCAAAAAGTTTACAGTGATAGTTCTTCTACCTTTACGATTGATATCGAAAGAATTAAGCGCACCTGAAATAGTAACAGGAATAATATTCATGTATGATTCAGCCGCTACTTTAAAAACTCCGGCTTTAAATTCTCCTACCTCTTCTTTATAGACTCTTTCTCCTTCAGGAAACACAATACCAAACCTTTTGTTTAACTTAACAAAAGAAGTAAATTCCTTAAATGTGTTTAAACTATTTTTTACCGATTGTTGATCAATTAAAAATGTATCCATTAATTCCATTGCACGATTAATGTATCTTGAATTTTTTAATTCTTTTTTAGCTATAAAAACAGGTATTCTTTGTTTAATATTATATTCATTTGATTCTTCTTCTAAAGCGACCATTAAAGCAACAACATCTAAATAAGATTTATGATTTGGTACTAAAATGCTACCACCATTTGAAGGTAAGTTACTAAGACCTTTAACCACTAAATCTATGTTATATATTTTCAACACCTTTTTAGCAACTTTAGTTAAATATGCATATCTTTGCTCTTCACTAATCATCTCCGGTGTTTTCTTATATTTTTTTAACATTTTTTTTATTTTCATCATTTTAAAAAAGAAAGGTACTGCTGAAAATAATATTTTTAACTTTATATTAATTGATTTTTTCATATTTTGTCTCCTTGTTTGCAATTACAAAAGCGATTAAAAAATCATCTTCATGAGATATACTAATTGCAAATTCTTTAAATTTTCAAACTTTATTTTCCTTATGTAAGCTTATTTTCGAAAAATCAAAATATTCATTATTAGCTTTAAAAATTGCTTCTTTAATAGCTCAAGACCTAGCTAAAAATAAAGTTTTTTGTTCATTGGGTAGGTTATTATATTCCTTTAATTCATTTTCACTCAATATTCTCTTGGCAAAAGTTAATGACTTATTATTAAATCTTGAAATTTTCACTAAATCAACACCTACATTATATTCCATATATAAAATTATATTGAATTTATTTATATATATAAATAAAATACTAAATTTAATATCAAATTGATTAAGTATATAAAAAATCTCCAGAAAATCTCTAGAGATAATATATTATATTAATTCAAGTGATACAAATGTATCATGAAGTGCTTTAATAGCTTCGTCTTCGTCTTCTCCTGAAACTTTAACAGTAACTTCGGCACCATGTTTAATGCCTAAAGCCATAATGTTCATGATTGATTTAAGGTTTGCTTCACGACCGTTACTTGTTATAAAAGAATCAGATTTAAATTTAGCAGCAGCTTGTGATACTAATGTTGTTGGACGAGCGTGTAATCCAATAGGATCGATGATTTTTACTGTAAATTCTTTCATTTTTCACCTTTCTTGATTAAATTTTAAATTGATTAAATTTTAAAACTTAACAAAAATATTATAGCACAAAAGATGCTAAATAATATTCACTATAAAGAATAATGAATAATTAAATTGTTATATCATTGTAATTCAAATTATAATATTAAATAGTTTTAAAATTCTCTTAATATTATAAATTAATTAGCGTTAAATGTATTATTTTTTATTAATAAAAAAATGAAATTATAAAAATGATATGTTTTTTAATATGAAAATAGTTGAATATGAATAAATAATTCAAAATAAAATTATTTTATAGTTTGTTACTATTTTAAAAATAAGTGATATAATTCTATTCGAAAAAATGGCGGAAAAATCAGAAAACTTGCTGATAACGCACATCACTATTGTCGAGGCTTGAATGCCTTCATAGCAAAATGTATTTGCGAAGACGTGATGGTTGAAATGAATCTATTATTTATTAAATGACACGCCAAACCGTTATGTTGTTTACTTGCGGCTGTGGTAACCGAAGTCAAACGATACCAAAACATAAAGTCCAGTTGAAGTTGGCGTGAGCTGACTATAAGGTTCTGTGGTGTTGGTCTGGTTGAAAAATCTGGATGTAAAAAACAATTAAACCAAAGTGAAAATCAGTGGGGAGACCCCAACGTTTAATTGGTGAAGTAATTGATCACCAAGTTGTGCATGAATAAATATTTAGTAGAATCACTTGGGCGACTTGGTTAGTGTCGCTCTTTTTTCTTACCTAAATTTCTTCAAAACATTAAATTAAAAATTAAAAAATGTAATTATCATTAATAAAATAAACTAAAAATTATTAATTTGTAATTTCAACACAACACAATTTATATAAAATATAATTCTATTGCATTGAAATTTTTAATAAAAACTACTCCATCTAAATTGATGAACAATATCAGCTGTAAATAAAAATTAAGACTAAATTACTAAAGAATTAAGGTTTTTATACAAAGTAGCACTCAAAATAATTTTTATTTAAAAAGTATTTCTAAAGTTTAAAAGAAATGTTTATTTCATTTTTATTAAATAAGAAAAATGTGATTATTATTGTAATTGTTAAATAAAATAGATACGAATAAAATCACATAAATGTCTTTTTTTAATTTGAATTAATATTCAAATACTCTAAAAAATCTAGAAAACAATTTTAAAAACTTTCTTGTGAAAGAAGAATTTCACCAAACTTAAAATATAATAAAAATACCAAGCACAGATATTTTTATGCTTGGTATTTTATTTTATGAGTCAAATGAATATTTAGTCTATTCATTAGTTAAATTTATTTTTTTATTTCTATATTCTACTGCTTTTTGTTTAAATTCTTCAATTTCGTTTTCAGTAGCTAAGACAAAATGTTGTTCGCCAACTTGAATTCATTTAGGTTGGTTTTTTTCATCATAATTATGAATGTTAGGATCGTATGTTTCACCTACTAGAGAGCCTTTTTCAGCTTCAATAGAAGGAACTGCATCTAATAAACTTTGTGTATATGGATGGTGTGGATTGTGAACTATAGATTTTGCCGGACCAACTTCTAAAAGAGTCCCTTTATTCATAACAGCAATACGATCGGAAATATATTCAACCATACGTAAATCATGTGCTATGAATAGAATTGTTAAATCATATTTTTCTTTTAATTCTTTAAATATATTAATAACTTGAGCTTGTATAGAAACGTCTAGAGCTGAAATAGGTTCATCAGCAATTAAAATTTGCGGTTTAAGAACAATCGCTCTACAAATACCAATACGTTGTTGTTGACCACCGGAAAATTCAAGAGGATATCTACCTAATACTGTTTCGTCTAAACCTACTGAACTTAATATTTCTCTAATAAGTAACGCCTTTGCTTCTTTCTCAGTAAGTTTGCTTATTTTTTCTCTTTCTACAATATAATTATTTAAAAATTTATTTAAATAATTATTTTTTAATTCTTTTACTTTTGAATAAAAATCAACATAAAATGCTTGATAAGCTTTTTGCTCGTCGATTGCCAACTCTTTGTCTAGTCATTTTTCATATTCACCAAAAAATTCTTTATGGTGAATATTACATAATTCTCCATAAATCTCTTTTTTAACTCTACTATCATAATTATAAATGTATATTTCTTTAGCGTTTTTTGTGTTAGTTAAACCTTCGCCGATTATTGATTCAACATCTTTAAATGGGTTTAAACTATTTGTAGGATCTTGGAATATCATTTGAACCTTATTTACCATAAAGTTGATGATATCTTTTCCTTTTTTAGATCACTTAAATACTTTATTTTTATTTTTAGGTATTACCCTATCTAATATTTTTATTTGTCCAAAACTATGAGGAGTTAAACCAATAATTGCTTTACCTGCTGTTGTTTTACCTGAACCCGATTCACCAACTAGTCCTAAAACTTCACCCTTATAGATATTTAAATTAAAGTCTTTAAGCGCATAAAAAGTTTTAGCACCATGTCCGTATGTAACATCCATATTTCTTATCTCAAGAATTTTTTCTTTATCAACAGAATTCAACATTTGTTCAGTACCCTCTCTAACTTCACGGTACTGTTTTTTGCCAAGTCAATTCGATTCAACATAATATTTTTTTTCTTTATTCATCAACTTGCTCCTGTTCATTTTCTTCTTGTTTTCTTATTAGTTCAACAACTTTATCGTTATATATATTTGTTTCTTCTAATTTTTTAATATACTCATTATGAGTAATGAAATAATTATTTCCATAAAGTTTTTCTAAACGATTGAAATATCTTTTTCAAAGATTTTCAATAATTTTATGAGGACGATAAAATGGTGCTTCTTTGTCTAATAAACTAGATTTTACATAGTGTGTGTCTGATAAGTAATAAAAGTCAGATTCTTCTTCTAAATCCTTACCTAAAGCATAATCATTACGGATTGCAAATGCATCTCCTTTAATATCATTAAGAGAAGATGGGACTGCACCTTTAATAACACTTAAACGTTCATCATTATTATAATCAGGCATTGATGAGATTAAACCTCAAGTATACGGATGTTGCGGATGCATTAAAATTTCTTCACGTGTACCAGATTCAATTATTTGTCCAGCGTACATAATATTTATAAATTCAGAAATAGAAGCAACAACACCTAAATCGTGGGTAATAAATACAATTGCAATTTTGAATTTTTCTTGTAATTCTCTTACTATATCTAAAACCAAAGCTTGAACTGTTGGATCAAGTGCCGTTGTAGGCTCATCCATAACTAAAACTTTGGGTTTTAAACTAACTATAGCGGCTATCGCAATACGTTGAATCATACCACCAGAAAGTTCATGCGGATATAAATTCATTACTTTTTCGGGATTGTTAATTTTAGCTAATTTAAGATACTTAACAGCTTCTTCTATCGCTTCTTTTTTAGTTTTTGCAATACCATTAATTAACATCCCTTCAGTAATTTGTCTCCCAACTTTCATAGTAGGGTCCAAAATTGACATTGGGTTTTGGAAAACTGCACTAACAATTCTTCCTCTTAATTTTGATTTTTCTCAGTTAAATAGGTTGAAGTTGTGGACTTCTAAACCATATAATTTAACTGAACCTGATTCTATAATAGAATTATTACCTGTAAGTCCATATAAAAGTGAAGTTATAACGGATTTACCTGAACCTGATTCACCAATAATTGCGTGTATTTTTCCTTCATAAACTTTAAGTGAAGGACCTCTTAAGACTAAGTTTTTTTCACTTGGATTAGCAGGGTTTTTGAATGTTAAATAAATATCTTCTATCTCTGCGGCCACTTTTAGATCTTGATCTAATACATGTTCTGTTCTTGCATTATCAATATATTTTTGAAATTCGAAAGTTGCATTTTGTTTTTTTAATTTAGATAAATTTTTTAATTTATTAAAAATGTTTGTTCAAAAATCTATAACACCTCTTGAAAAAGATTTGTTTTTGTCTTTTCTTACTTCTAATAAATTTTTAGGATGTGGCTTTGCTAATTTTTTAATTACTTCAGGATAAAGTTTTGTATAAGGTGCTTTATCTAGTTCGAGATTAGAACTTAAATTAGTAGTCATTACTGACGAATAATATTTAATTTTTTCTTGATAAGATAATGTTTTTCAGTTTTCTATATTTATGTTCTTTATATCTATATTATTATTAATTAACTTTTCTTCTAAATCTTGTTCTTTTTCTTGGGTAGCAACATTTTGTTCATTATTACTTTTTGTTTTTAAATTTAATTCTTCTTCGATAATAATTTGTTCTTCATTATTCTTTATGTTTTTTTCATTTATTTTTTCTTTTATTTCATTATCTTCGTCTACTTCTACATAAATAGTGTTTTCTATTTCTTCTTGATTTGTTTCTGTTACATATTCTACTACATCTTCGTACCGTCTAATAAATATATAATCTATTTCTTTTTTAGATTTTTTTGTTTTAAACTTTGGTTTTTTGTATCTTTTTGATTTTACTTTCATATTTTCCTATCTTTGTCTTAATAATGAATCTTGAACACTTGCAGATATTAACTGAATTGAAGTTGTAAGTAAAACAAGCATAGTAGACGGGATTAAAACATATCTCGGGTAAGCAGTAAATACTTTAGAACCTTCAGAAATTAAATTTCCTAAAGTAGGTATATCAATACTTAATCCAATAAATGCCAATGATGTTTCACTAAGAATAACCCCTGGAATATGGAACACTATTTCTGTAACTAAAAGCGGAACTACAACAGGTAAATAATTAAGAAGAATTTTATAAGTAGGTGTACCTAAAATACTTGAAGCTGCTACTCATTCAAAATTTTTAGCTCTTAAAACTTGGGATCTCATTTGATTTGCAATACCTGTCCAAGATGTAAAAGTAAGAGCGAAAACTATAACTCAAAATGTAGGTTTTCAAACTATTGTTATAACGATTAAAATAATTATTGACGGAACATTAGAAATAATTTTAATTATATATGTCATAATAGTATCAAAAATTCTAAAATGTCCCATAGTTATACCGATTAATAACCCAATAGCAACTTGAATAATTGTGGTAACTAAAGCAAGAGCTAAAGAATATCTTAATCCTCATCATAAACGCCCAAATAAGTCGCGACCTAAATAATCTGTCCCAAAAATAGATCCGTTTTCGAAAAAGTTTTCATATTTATTTTCTATATGTAAAGTTTCAGGATTTCTTGTGAAAAAAGGAATTATAAGAGAACTAATAACAATTGTTAAAAATAATATTAGACCAAATACACCTGCATAACTTCTAGAATATCTATAAAATAATTCTGATCATTTATTTTGTTGTTTTTTAATATTTTTAGATTCATGGTATTCGAGTAAATTACCAATTAACTCTCATTTTTTATAATTAAGCGGTTGAATAAAACGATTTGGCGCTAAATCTTTACCGTGTTCATTGTTTGGTGATACATGTTGTTTTTTTATTTTAAAAATCATTTTTCCTACTTTCTTCTTCTAACACGTGGATCAATTAATTTATAAAGAGCATCACGAGTTGTATATGAGAGAATTGTTAATAATGAGAATACTGTAACCATGAATAAGATTATATTGTAATCTTTTGAAGTAATTGCATTAAGTAATAAACCACCAGAACCTGTAATAAAGAATATTTGTTCAACAAACAAACTACCAATAAAACTACCAAAAATAACTACAGGGAAGAAAGTTGCAATTGGGAATAATGACGGCTTAAGAGCATGTGTTCAGACAAATCTTGATTTTGATAGTCCTTTTAAATAACAAAACTTAGCGTGTTGTGAGTTTAACTCACGATTTAATTCTGTTCTAATATATTTAATATAAACAATAATTGAACCTAATGATAATGCTAAACCAGGTAATATATAAGTTGTAATATCAGTTTCAACATATAAATAAGGTATATTAATGATACGACCCAATAATAATAATCATAAAGCAAAAACTAGTGATGGAATTGATGAGAAAATTGAGACAACTACTGTAGCAATATGATCGGGTAATTTATCAGGATTCATACCAACATAAACTCCAATTGGTATACCGATAACTAAAGTTAGCATAACTGAAAATATTCCGATCAAGAAAGATTTATAAAATCTTACTCAAACAAAATCATTAATATTTTGCCCAGGAAATACAGAATACGAAATTCCGAAATTACCATGGAATAAGTTTTGTAAATAAATTAAATACCTTTGAAATAACGGTTTATCTAGACCATATTGTGCTTCAATTGCTTTTTTTGATGCTTCATCTAATCCTGATGTTAAGGTTGTAGACCCAGGTATTGAGTTTATTAAGAAGAATGTAATTGTCACAACTATTCAAGCTATAGTAAAGAACTCAAAAGCCATAATAAAAAGTCTTCTTAATGCTCTCACTAAACTTGATTGAGTGTTAAAAACTTCATTTACAAGTGTGGTTTTTGGCTTAATTTTATTTGCAAAGTCAACAAACGAATTATTATTGGATAATTTTTTATCTTTAAAATTCAGTTCATTTTCTGTTACAAAATTATTTGTATTTTTTATTTTCATCTATTTTTCTCCTTATTTAATTATTGTTGGTAAATTAGCAACAGGCGGATTAAGAACATCATAAGCGTATTGCAATGAATATGAATATAATCCACTAACACCATTTACTCTTGTAACTTCTCAATATGTATCTACTTCCATAAGTGGGATTACAGGTGCTGTTTCACGCACTATTTTTTCAAAACCTGCTATTACAGCAAAAGCAATAACCTCAGTTCAACCTTCTTCTTTTTCTTTTTCTGTAAATTGACTTGTAAAGAATCTTAAATAACGTTGAGTATAGTCGTTTAAACTTTCGTCATTGTACATAACAGAAAGATCCACTATTTTTTCTCAAACATTCGGACCTTTTGGTTTATTAGGTGCTTCTTCACCACCTAAAATTCTCAATCTTTGTTTAAGATCTTCTATCTTAATTTTATCTTCGTCGTTTTTTATAACTAAATTATTATTTTCGTCTCTTGAATAACCTAAATTTTTAAAATAATCATTATAAATTCAACTTCCAACAGGATTATTTCTAAAACCAGTTGTCTTTTGCTGATTTGAATTTATTTCATCCGGTTTTAAGAAAACTCTTATATAAGAATAAATATCACTTCCAAATGTATCGAAATTACGATAAATTAAATCAAATTTACCTGTAGTTCTTCAATCTTCATAAACATTTTCTGGTAAGTTTTTAATATCAATTTCAATAAAGTCACCAAATGCTTTTTGCATAAAATCTTTAAGCGCTAAACCGGCATTTTTTTGTTCATCTGTAGAATTTGAAATAAATCTTAAAGTAACATGGTTTATACCCGGATGTCTTTCTTTGAATTTATTTATATATGCTCTAGCAACATCTAAATGATAACCTTTGTCAGTTCTATCAACTGTCTCAAATTTCATAGCTTTTGAAATATGATCAATATGTGTATAGTTTTGAACAGGGATTGGAATTCCTCAATTATTTTTATCTGCTTGTTCTTTAGATTTTTTAAACACTGTTTGATTTAAGTAATTTGACGAATCACTTTGATCTTTAGGGTATGTTCCATATTTTGCATACATATAATCATGTTCAAAACCAGCCTCAACAGCGTCTCCAAAACTTGAAGAAGCTTGACCAAATGCAGTTCATGTTATAACAGGGAACGAAGTATTTCATCCGACTATATTTAACATTTCATTTCTATCAATGGCATAATAAATTGCGTTTCTTAAATCTTGATCATTAACAAAAGAATCTTTATTGGTTTCCTTATCTAAATTAAATCCAAGAGCAATAGTTCCAAAACCATTTGATTTATTCATGTATTTTCTTGTAGCTAAATTTGATCAATAATCTCACTGTAAAACCGATGGAATTCTTGTTGCAGAAATATACCCATCTTCAAACATAGCGGAATTAATGTTCGGTTCATTTGAAAAGAATATTTTAATTCTATCACTTATTGTTTTAGATGCGGAATAGTATTGATTATTTTTAGTAAGTAACACATAACCTTGTGGCCCTAAAACTAAGTCATCAATGTTAAATGGTCCATTAGTTAAAAAGTTTTCTTTTTTAAGTCCAAACTCCTTAATTCCACCTATTGATTCTATAAATAACCTATTAACCGGAATTAATTCACCTTCTAAATCACGATATGCACTGTTAATGCTTGAAGGTTCATATTCGTCATAACCGATTCTTAAAGTATATTCATCAAGACCTAGAAGTCGATTTTTGAAATATTTTTTAGGATTAAGTTGTTTAACAAAATCATTATCAAGTGTTGTTTGTCCGTTAGAAACTAAATTTTTATATAATTTATTAATTTTTTCAATATATTCATTTTTAGTATCTTCAGAATATTTTAAATCACCCATTTTATGTTTTAAACTTCTTGATTCTTTTAATAATGACTTAAAATCGTCAGAAACTGTTTGTTTAGGATCAAAATATAAATACTTTCTAATTCTTTTTGGTAATCTTTGAGGTATAGTTTCTAATTCTTTTTCAGTATGAAGTTTTAAAGAATATTCAGGATTAGGTAACATAATCAATGTATCTTCTGCTTCAAAATCAAAATCAGGAGAATAAGGAATAGCACTTAAAATTGTTTTATTATCATAATTTCAGTACATTCTACCAGAATATAATCCTAACGCTAAAGCATTATTTTTAATTTTTAAAACTTCATCATCATCACCTATATTTTGTGATGCTCAAGGTTGATAATCAGGATTAAATACATCATATTCTCATTTCCCATTAACTTCTATAACTGGAGGATAAGCAAACGGATTCTTAAATGCAACACTATGTTTTTGAATATACTCTTGTTGAGCTTGCATTAATTCATTTGCATTTTGAAATTTACGTTGCAATGTAGATGTTATTCTTTGAGAACCTGTTTCTAAATCTAAAATATAATGAATTCCGTCAATATAGTCATCTGCAGTAACGGAGTCGCCGTTACTTCATTTACTTTGTCCATCATTTAAAAATATGTTTGATGTTAAAAACTTATTATTTGTAGTAATAATTGAATTTACTGAATAATATTCTGTTTGGTCGGTATTTATAGTCCCGGGAGCAGATCCAAAATTATCTAAAGAGTAAAACATTCCCGAATTTTCCGGATTTGGATTTTCTTTTAAAAACGAATCAACTGTCCCATCTTCGGATTGGTATAAACCCCAATTCATCCTTGGTATATTAGCAATTCTTTTAATAGCTTCGTTAGGTCCGGATTTAATTGGCGATTCAACTAATGAAGGTAATATTTTATTAACAGAAGGGTACTTAATGTAATTTAAAGAGTTGATTGGGTTGGCTGCAAGACCTAAATTATAATCTTTCACAGAATTTAATAAACTAGCATTAACTCTAACTTTTTCATTTTCATTCTTAAGTCCACTAACTTCTTTGTTTCCTTCTTTAGTTGGAGCTTGCGAACAAGCAACACCAACAAGAGGAATTGAAAAAGAACTAATTGCTAATAAAAATGTTTTTATTTTTTTTCTTGATTTCATCTTTCTCCTTTTTATTTAGTTCCGTTAAATTGAACACCAACTTTAAATACAGGTACTTTTTTGCCATCAATTTCTTTTAAATAAATTGATGTTGGTGCCTGTGAAAATGTTTTTCCGTTTTCTGAAATACTTTCTGCTGTACCTAAATCTATTTCTAATGTTTTTGTTCCTTTAGAATTATCTGAAAAGTAAATTTTATATTCATGGTTTGGTGTTAATAATTTATTTGAATAATTAGACATGATCGCATAATCACTTACTCATGCGGTAAACCCTTGTCCTTGATGATGACCATTTGAATCAGTATAATTATATCTTTCATCACCTAACCAATGACGTGAAGTTGGGTTGTTTTCGTTATTAACATTTTGAGTTTTATAATAGAACATATTACTACTATTCTTTTTGTTAATTTTAATTGTTTTAACCTCTTGTGTTTCTAAATCTTCAAATACTAAATAATCAACTTTGTTTATATCCTCATTATTTAGATAACCAAACATAGCTATTGCGTCTTTATCTGTATTTCTTCAAATGTTAGAAACATTACGTTTTCCGACACCTTGAGATTGAATATAGTATTCTCAATAAGCTTTTGCTCTATCTGATACTACATTACCTTCTAAATCAGTGATACGTATTGTATCATCTTGGATCGAGTTACCTTCATCATCATAAAGTCTAAAATTAATAAAATCTCTATATCAACGATCTTTAAATCAACCATTATTAATTGATTGGAAACGTCCTAAATATAAAGGAGATTTATTTTGGTCATCAGAGAAATTATCGTTTGATGCTAAATCACTAGGTGAATACGATGTTCCTATTTTTTCTGATCTATATTTATCTTCGTTATCATTTTTTTGTTCAAATTCAACAATTGTATTTTGAACAGTTTCTTTTTCTTCGCCCTTAAACTTAAACATTAAATCTCTTCATTTAGCTGTATACGAACCGTCTAAAACATATTCTAAACCTGTATTTGATTCATTTAACCCTGATAAAAAGCTTGGTAAGTTTCTATATTCATCTTGAGAAGGTGAATATGTTATTTGTAAGTTATCACGATTGATTGTTTCAGCAAATGAATATGTATAATCTGAGAATAATTCATTAAATTTACGTTCTGTTTTTGTCTTAAAGTAAGCTTCAACATCTGAAGTTGGTTTAATTTTTTTGGTTTTTCCTCTTGCGAATGATAATAATATATCTTTAAATTGGAATTTTGAAAGTCTTAAATTGTATAAAAGTTGAGTTGTATACATTTGAATTTTATCGTCCAAAATTAAGTCATCAAATAATGAAAATTGGTCTAAGTCAACTTGATTTTCATCAGCAAAACTTTGATATGTATCAAAGAATTTTTTAACGGAAATTGATCATTGATCATTTTCTCTCGCTTTATCACTTACAACAACACCATCTGATTTAAATAAGCCGTATCCTAAATCTTTATCAAAAATTCAACCGTATCTTAATTCATTTTCCTTACTTTCATTGATTTTATCTCTTATTTGTTTAAAAGTATGATCTCTTGTAAATAAGTTCAATGATGAATTAGTGAATCTTTTCATTATTTCATTTGCATATTGTTGTTCGTTATTACTTTCTATCAATTTATTATAGTAAGATTTTTCTTCAGAAGTTAATTTTTCTTCTTTGGCTAAGGCAATCTTTAATTCTCTTGCAAATTTAGGGATATCAAATCTAGCTTTAACATAGTCTAAATCTCAATTTACTACGTTATTTGCGACATCTAAAATTGCTTTTGTTGTATCGACACTTGTAAAAGCAAGGAATGTATCAAAATCATTAAATTGAATATCAAAACCATAATTTTTGATTCCATTAGTACCTGTTACATAGTAACTATTAAATAGATTGTTTTCAATATCTTTAGCAACAATTCCTTGATTAATTTTTAATGTACGAAATTCCGCAAAATTAGGAAGAGTTGGATTTATAGTATTTTTCGAAACAACATCACCGCTTCCGTTAATCATTAAGAAACTATTATTTGCGACATCACGTCCGATAAATTTAGCAACAAAAGGACTCATTCAATCCATGAATTGTTTTTGTTCTAATTGTTTTAAAATATCAGCACTTAATTGTCCATCTAGAAAACCTGTTGTAAAAATTTGTTTTAAATTAACATTTGGTAAATACTGTTCATTTTCGCTTAATCATAATACATGTTTACCACCAGCAGAAAGAGTTTCGTAAGTACCACCTGTACCTAAATATAATTCAAGTATTACATCAACAAATGATGAATCTGCTTTTGATTTTTCAGAATATGGATTTAAATAAAATTCTTCTTGAACTAATGGATTTTTAATGATATTGTTTTTATTAATTTTTGCAAATCTATCATAAAGAACTTCTCCATCTTCTCCATAATATTTAGCAATAAAGTAAGATGCATTTATTCCGCCATCACTACGTTTTCTTGATTTTACATTATCTAAATATGGTAATAATAATGTTTTATTATAATTTGGACTAAGTTCTGAGAATAAAGTTCCTAAAAGCGGGAATTCAACACTAGTTTTTGGTTCTAATGAAGTATTAGATGTATTTGAATCTCACCCATTAATTGAGTAATTATCTACAATAAGTGATTTAATTGTATCTTCGGCATCTTTAATTTGTTTGTTTACATATTGTAGTGTTATATTAACATTTGTATTTGTTCCTTGTTTACCAATTTGATAAAAAGGGTTATTTTCAGCGGATGTAAAATCAATTCCTAAAGGAACATTAATAATAGGGGTTTTATCTTTATTAAAGATTAAAACTTTATCTATCTTAATAAATTCACCCTTATCATTTCTTTCACCTTCAACAATTTTAGGTAATATTTCTCCGTTATATTCATAAAAATCTATCAAATTACCCATACCATCTTTAGCTTTACCTTTAAGCATATCTAAAGACGCTTTTTTAAATCTTCAAACTCCGTCTGCATCTTGAACCATATATTTTACTGGATATTGTTCATCTGAATTTTTTGATGGGTTAAGTGTACCCGAGTTTTGATCTAATGTATTCATCAATCATAAGTCAGAAACATTTAATCATTTCTTATCTTCTGTCAAAGTTAGTCCGTTTTGTTTTCTACGTGATTCGGTTGCTTTAAGAAGCCCTTCGTATGTTTGTAAAAATCTACGATTATTATTTAATAATGCATCTTTCAAGTTTTCGTTACCAACTTTATTTCCTCAAACATTTTCAGGTTTTTCAACTGTTCTTTCATTGTTGATAATTTCGTTATTTTCTTTTTTAGGTAAATTAAATAATAAATATTCTCCATCATTTTCTTCAGAAACAATATTAGGTTGGTTTAGAAGTGGTGAAGAATTTAAACTTAAATGTGTTCTAGCTTTTAAGTATAAATCAATAACATCTCTTTTGTAGTAATTTTGTATATTAGGTGTTGAACCAGGTGTTAATGCAGAACCAAAAATTGGTTTGTTGCCTTTATCACCTAAATCTTGTGCTGAATTTAATGTCATGTGGTGACCATATTCGTGAGCAGCAACAAATTTAAGAAAATCAGCCGCAAGTCCTTTGTAATTTTTATTGTTCATTGCGATTAATGATCAAATACCAACACGTGAATCTGGGTTCAATCCAAAATATTTACCATTTTCTAAAACATATTCGAATTCACCTTTAGAATTTAATTTTCTTACTAGGTGCTCTCCTTCAAGAGTTTCAGTTGCTCAAGGAACTTTTTTAACAAGCGAACTAGCAAAACCATCATAAGCTTCTACATAAACGCTATATGTAGAAACATTTTTAACACCTTCTGGTGTACTAATATTTTTGCTTCCTTCTTCTTTAATTGCAAATGGTTGCACAACTGATTTATATTCAATGACATTAAATAAATCTTTTACTTGATCAAGGGCATCACCATTTTCTTTTTCATCAATATTTGCATCTACATTAAACTTAACAAATCTGGTATTTAAATAACTTTCAAAATCATTTCCTTCATTATTAACATATTCTTTAAGTGTTAGATAAAGTTTTGTTCCTTTTTTCTCAACTTTATTTAGTTTTACATTGAAAATATTATTTTCACTAAACTCTACTAAATTTGTCTCTGGTGTTATAATTCCAGCTTTAGTTAATTTTTGAATTAAATCGATTTTAGAATTTGAAACATATAAAGGGTTTTTCTTTGAAATTGTTAATCCTTCAGAACTATTCATAGCTTCTAATCACACTTTTGAAGCAATATCTCTATTGATAATTTTCTTTGCATTTTCAAAAGTTTGATCCATTACCGTTTTATATTTTGATTCAATTTCCTTAAATGTATTAAAGCTTAATTTTAATTGATCTGCATAATCGGAACTTTTACGTGTAAATGCTTCTGCTGAATCATAAGTTTTATCTCTAAGTTTTGTATATTCTGTTACATCTGTATTAAATCTATCTATTTGAGTTTTAAATTGTTCTCAAGCGGCAGGATTTTCTTCTTCGAAGTCATATTCCATTTCACCACCCTCTTCAAAATCTTCATTATCCCAATGTTCACTTAAGATATCGTATGCTCCATTTGCGATTTTTCCAAAGCTTGAATCTTCATCCATTTCAGTTTTAGCCACCAATCCTTTATAATACTCAGCTAAAACTTCATATTTTCTCTTTATTTCCTTTAATTCCGCAATTTTTTCAGGTTTTTTTTCTTCGCTAGAATTTAATTTGTCTATCTCGTTTTCAAGTTCTTCAATTTTTTCTGTGTAATCTTCAACTAATTTATTATTAGTTTCATATAAATTGTATCTATATTCGATTATTGGTTTAAAAATTGCAGCAATTCATTTAATGCGCTCTTCTTTGGTATCATTTTCTCCGCGAAAACCAAAACTCATAAAAACTGGATTGGAAATGATAGAAAAGTATCTTTTAATTAAATCGTCAAAATTATTTAATCCAAATTCTTGTTCTAATCTTCTTAAATAATTTAACGAATCTTTGAAATCATTCAATATTGTTTGAAGATTTTTATTTGAATTAGCTAAACTAATATTAAAGCTATCTATAGCATCAATGCTTTCTGAAATTAAATCATTCATGTATTGATTGGCGGTTGGGTCTAATAAATCAGCATCAGCTATTTTATTAATTATGTTGTTTAATGATACTTTAAATTTTTCTGAAACCATTTTATGGTAAGAATCGAATTCCGGTTTTAAACTAGCGGTAATTTCTGCGGCTTCAGTATAAATTCTTACAAAATCTTTTAATTTTTCACTAACTTTCGCTTTAAAGAAAACTAATTTTTCTTGTATCTCTTGTCTTAATGAATCTGATTTGTCTAAAATAGACATAAAATCATCTTTATATTCTGCCAAATCATCATTTTCCAGCAATGATTTTTCAATTTCTTTATAGAATACTCTAGATCCATTTTCTTCTGCTTCTGATAAACTTTTTAAAGTCATAACTACAACATAATTACGAATATTTTGTTTATATTCTTTAGAAAGGTCATCTAATTCTTTTTTTGTATTTTCAAACTCTTCTAATAAATTAGAATAATTTGAACTATTTAAACTATTATCAATTTTAGTTGATTGATTTTTTAACTCTTCATCGTTTAAAAATTCATCTTTAACTTTCAAAGTATCACTCAATTTTTTATTTATTTCTGTAATAGCTTTTTGTTTAAAATCATTTTGTTTTTCTGTTGTAGCATAAGGATCTGAAATAGAATTAATTTTTGGTGCATATACATAAAAATCACTTCTTTCAGAACGACCAGTAGCCTCTTTATCTGCTTTGGTTCTTAAAAATCCATCAATATTGTAGTACTCTCTCCAATTAATTTGGGTGTCGTCAGACAACTTATTAAGTTCATCAACTGCTATTAATTGTGTTGGTATATAACCTAAATCAATAGAATATAAAACATAACGATCTGATTCTGGTTTTAACTCAGCAAAAACATTACCATTTAAAACTTCGCTATATAAGTTGAATGATGGTCTATTTTGAATAATAAAATCATGAACTAATTTAACATAGTCAAATTTTTGTTGAATAGTAGAATTATTGTAATCTATCTCATTTTGTTCAATCTCATTTAATTTGTCTAATAATTTTTTCAAATTAATTACAGTTTCAAACTTTTCTGAACCTAATCCGGCTTTAACTAAAGTTTCTTCTAGCAATCTTTTTTGTTCTTCTAAATTAATTTCTCTTTTTCTTGCAACTAAATCAGAAATATTTTTATGAGCTTGTTTTAATTGCTCGTCAGTAGGAATTAATTGAGTGTATTCATCAATTTTAGCTTGAGATCTATTTACTGCATCTAAATAATCTGAAATTTGTAATTCTAAATCTTCAATTTCTTTATTTAATTTATAAATTTTAAAATGTAATTCTTTTAAATCTTCTTCATCTTCTGTTTCTTTTAATTCTTCCTGAAGTTTTAAAATTTCGGAATTCTTAGCTTCTACCTGTGCACTTAATTCATCTACTTTAGCTTGATTAGTTTTTTTGTTTTCTTCATACGCAACTAAAATATCTTTAAATTCTTTTTTACTTTTTTGAACGACATCATTATTTTTAACAATTTCCTCGTCGATCTCTTTTAATGATTGTTGAGATTCTATATATTTATCAATGTTGTCAAAGACTTGTTGATCTAATGATTCATTTTTTAAAATAAATTGATCATATAATGCTCTAATATCAGATGATAAATTACTAAAATTAATACGGTTATGGTCTATACCTTGTTCAATACTTTCTACTGTTTCAGGAACTGCATATTGTTCATCACCTTTATCGTCTATATATCTGTATTCAGCATCATTAATAGCATTAAATAAAGCAATTGATTTACCATCATCAAAGAAAATTCTTAAATATTTATCTGAATAACCGTGCTCAATACCTTCGTTATAGAAATCGTATTTAATATTAATAATTGTTTTTTCTTCAAAAGTAAATTTATCTAAATCATTTAGAGTATTAAATTTATCTAAATTTGAATACTGTTTGGCATATTCACTAAATTTGACTTTAGCTTCTTCGATGTTTTTAGCGTAGACAATTGATAAATAATCTGAAGGTATATTAATTCTTGATTTTTCAATTGAACTAAATGAATTTTCTTTTATTGATTCAGGTAAAGAACCTGAAACAACAAAAACTTTTTTATTCTTTAAAGAACGAACATCGCTAATTTTTCTAAATGAAAAACGACGAAGTGTTTCTAATGATGTATTTGAAAATGAATTATATTTTGTAACATTCGATAAGAATTTTTGAACTTCTTCATAACTTCATAATTTTTTATTAATTTTATACAATAAAGAATCTGAAGCATTTCCGGCACCACTGAGGGTACTGTGTAATGGTATTGAACCAAAGAAAGCATCAGGGTAAAATTTAATTTGTGTATATTCTTTATTTTCGT
Source organism: Mycoplasma sp. CSL10137 (assembly GCF_017116845.1). Lineage (NCBI taxonomy): Bacteria > Bacillati > Mycoplasmatota > Mollicutes > Mycoplasmatales > Mycoplasmataceae > Mycoplasma > Mycoplasma sp. CSL10137. Next base: position 236,329 of record NZ_JAFIRE010000001.1, read on the forward strand.
TTGAGTGAGCCCCTAAAGTAATGCTATTACCATGTTGTTCAACCCCTTTAACAATTGAAAACTCTTTAAGTGTTATTATTTCAGGACCTCATGAAACGTTTTTCATGAATCATTGTGTAAAATTATAAAAATCAACAGCATTAACAGCTTCTAAATATTCATTATAAAAGTCAAAATTACCATATCTTATATTTAAAAACGGTAATGAATGATTCTCTTCAAAATAATCATTCAAGAATTTATCATAATCAACTCAATTACCATTGACTAAAACTTCACCATTTGCTCCTTTTAATGGATCAAATTCAGCAATTAATGTTGCTTTGTCTGTGGTAACAAAAGACACTTTTGCTTTGCTAACTTCAACAAATTCATTTTTTAATTCATTTTTTTCAACACCTTTTTCGGCTTGTTGATTAACTGAATTATATTTAAGCAAAGAAATTGTTGTCGCTGTTGCGGCAAAAATAAGAGCAGCTGAAATTACATATTTAGGTCAAACAGAAGCTCTTCAATTGAACTTTTTTCTTTTTTTGTTTTTCATATTTCCTTTCGTAAATATTATTTAATATATTTTTCATGTATTTCTGTCATTATTTCGCCAACAGCAGCGGTTTTTGCGTAGTAACTTAATAAATCACTTAATAAGAAATTTTGTTCTGGATCATCTTCTATATATGTTAATAAGTCTGAACCAAATCTAATAAATGAGTTCGACAAGAAAACGTCCATTTCTGAAAGTTTATTTAAAAATGTATAGTATTGCATTCTTTTTTCTACCAATCTTGTTTTTAATTCTTCTGAACTTTCGTTGTTTTTAAACAGAAAATCATATAAACTTTTGGCGTATTCAGATTCTATTTCATTAAATTTATCATATATAACCTTTGGAGTTATTTCTGTAACTGATTCAAAAAATTCGTTATTAACATTTTGAGAGTTTTCTTTCGAATCTCCTTCTTTTACTTCAATGTCAAAACTATTTAATGTACCATCAACATTCATTATAGAATTATAATTTTGTTTATTTGAAACACTTGTTAATTCTTTGTTTAAGAAATTAGCTAAATCACGATCATGGTATGTTTCAGTACCTTGAGGATCAACATGTAATTGTATTTTTTCATATTCCGATTTATTATTATTTTTTCAATAACGTAATAGAACTATAATTTCTTGCGAAGCTAATATTTTTGAAAGAGGTAATGATTTTTCTCTTTTGCTTTCGTATCTTTTTATATCATTGTCATAACTTTCTAAGGTTTCTTCTAATATTTTTGAAATAGGTGGAACACCATCTGAAGTAGAACCAATATGATTTATTTCGCTTATTGCAAATTTTATTATTTCATCTAATTCGTTTGTTATGTTATTAGATTTGTTTAATTTATCAATAGAAGCATCAATTTTTGTATTAAATGAATTTAAAATATTTTTTAAAGGTGTGCGAACCTTTCCTAATTCACTTTCACTAAATTCGGATCAAGCTTTCCCGCTACTAAAAATTTCTTCAAGTTCACTTAAATATATGTTAGACAATTCTTTTTTATTATTTAATAATTTTATAACTTCCGCTTTATCTAATGATGCATTTTTTAAAACTTTAATATCATTTAATATTTTAATAATATTAACGAAAATCTTAGTTTGAGAATCATAATCATCACCTTCTAATTCATAATATTCTGTTTGTAATCATTCATTAAACTCTTGAATAAGACTTTTACTTGTATTACTTTCTTCGCTATCACTTGTTTTTCCGATAAACATTTTCATAAAATTATTTGACTCTAATACGATTTTATTCATATTATCTTTTAATTCTTGATCATCATCATCTTCTTTATTATTAGCCAAATCTTTTGACGTTTCAAGTGTGTTTTTTAATTGGTTTAATAAATTAATAACTTTATTGGTTTTATCGCCATACATATGACCTCATTCTCCAATAATATTATTATTTTCATCTATATTTGGGTTTAACTTTTCTACAAATTCGTCTATGATAGGAATCATTTTTTTGTATGCATTAAGAATTGATTCTTTTGCTGTTTCATTATCAGAATCAAAATTTAATAAGAATGCTTCTAATAATTCTTTTTGTTTTTTAAAACTTTCTTGATCTCTTTCTTTGTTTTTAGTTGATTCTCTTATTAATTTATCATACTTAGCTGAATTATCTAATTTTAATAATTCTAACAATTTTGGATCTTCAAGATTATCACCTGTTAATGTGTAAAATTTTATAATTTTTTTCGAAATCTCTATTTCTTTTTTTACTATTTGATATTTTGTATATCTTAAAAATGATTTTTGGAATGTAGAAGTGTCCATGCCTTTTATATTTTTGATTGATTGAGAATATTTATCATAAAAATTTTTGTATAAATATTTTGATTCATTATCACTTTTTTGAGATAAAGGTTTAAATTCGTCCTCGAATATTTTTGCAAAACTATTATTGTTGTTGTTATCAAACTCTTGGTTAACTTCAGCATCATAATCTTGCTTCTCTTTTGTATTATCTACTAAGTATCCATCTAATAATACCGCTTTTGCGTCATTAACAAATTTATTTAAATCTTCTCAAACATTAAATTCGCTAAAGTAAGTTAAATTATTACGTAACAAAGGAACATTTATTCTATCGATTATTGATTTAACTGAGTTATATAATTCATCATATCTAACTGAATTGATATATGTTTTAACATTAGAATCGATTCAATGTTTATAAGTACTTTGCAACTCAAGCACTTGGTTTGGTTTCTGAAATAAATTTAGGATCAAATATTTGTTTATAAACAGGAATAACAAAACTCTAAATTCACTATCATTAATTTTTAATGAAAGCAATAAACTACGCATATTTGGTGATGAAAAATCAATAAATTTGTTTGCTACACCATCGTCACCATCTTGTCCAAGATTATATCAAAATGAAATTTGATGTTGAAGTAATGATGATTCATCAATTGCTTGTTGATATTTCTCTACATAAGATTAAAGTCTATCTAATAAATCTTGTTTGTTTTCATAAGTACTTTGCAGTTTCGAATTAACAATACTAATGATTTTATTTAAATCCTTAATTCTTCATTGAAATAGCAGATCTATTTCTTCTTATTTAGGTGTATATACAGTTATAGGATTAATCGTGTTATCTATGTATTCATAAATTAATTTACTTCTACTTATAAGGTGGAACACTATACTTTCTCAAGTCCATAAATTAGCAAAATCTTCTTCAGTTGTAGCAACATCTACGTTTGTACTAATTATACTTGCTACTATTTGATCTAATAGACTTTTTTCTTTACTATAAGTTTCAGATTTTTGTTCTTTAAGTGCAGTGGTAAAATCAGAAACTGCAAAATTGCTAATTTGATTATATAAATTTCTTACTGATAAACTGTTTCTCTCGATAGCAGTTCCGCTCATAACTTGAATTTTTCTAGTTAATTCGTCTATTTTTTCAAATAATTCTATTAACTCGTTGTTTTTAAAATCTTTTTCTGTCGCTGATTCACTCAATTCATTTTTTAATCCTGTGATTTCATCATCTTTTGCTATTGAATTATTTTCATTTTGTTCTCTATACTTTTTATATTCTAATTGTAACTTTTTATAATGACCACTATTTTTTTGTATTTGAGTTAGTATTAGAACAAGAAGCTAAAGATACTAATCCAGCTGATGTTAGTGTTAAACTTATTGTTTTTAATTAAAATTTTCTTTTCATTTTTATCTCCTTTTATAAACAAATAAAAAAAGCTTTATATGCTATATAACATACAAAGACTTTTTAAATATTATAATATATTGAATAATATCAAAAGAAATGTATATCTATAGCGCCAATGATTAAACCAAAGAGTAGAAATCTTTTATGCTTTTCTACCAGCAAAAGTAATTGTCATTACTTAAGCTTCGGCTATTGAATCCTTTCATTAATTTCTTCGTTTACCAACTCAATTAATTACTAATATTAACAGCACCTCTATAGACACAATAGATTTCAATAAAATCATTAAAATCCATTATGTATAGTTCAACAATACAAAGTGAATTTTATGACTAAATTAAATAGATTTAATCCGGGTAAATCTATTTCTAATAATCATAAACATATTAGAGTAATGTTGATTTGCTTTTTTCATATTTTTATTATATATTAAAAAACTAAAAAATAAAATAAAAATTGTTTTTTAATTTAAAAAGTATATAATACTGCTTTTTTAAGTGTTTAAAGTCATTTATAAACGCAATATAATATATAAATTCTCCTCATTTAATAATTAAAAAATCAGACTAAAATCTGATTTTTTAATTATTATATTTTGCAAGCTTGACATTCTAAATTTTCGCTTCCTTCAAGAACATCTTGACGAACACGAACATAATAAATAGAACTACATTTTTTAGTAAATGCTCTTATATAAGCTTTATTCAAATCACGTGTAGTAGCTTGATCTGTCATAAATAATGTCAACGAAATGGCCTGGTCAACATGTTGCTGAGCAACGGCAACAAGATCAATAATTGGATTTGGACCTAATTCATAAGCACCATCTAAATAGTATTTTAAATTTTCATTACTTACTTGATAAGCAGGTACATAAACACGGCCAACTTTACCTTCTTTACGAACTTCAACAGGAGAAACTACAGGTTGTAAACTTGGTGTACATGAAGATAAATAAGAAATACTTCCTGTTGGGGCAATTGCCATCAGATGCGAATTTGCTAAGCCGTATTTTCTAATTTTTAAATCTAATTCAACTCAATCTTGCTGTGTTGGGATTTGAACATGATATTTATCGAAAATATCAATAATTTTTTGTGTTTTAGGAGTAAACTTATCAGGTTCACATTTTGTATATTTTGATAAATATTCACCATTTGCAAATTCTGAAATATCAAATGATTTAAATTTACCAACTTCTCTAGCAATTTTGTTTGAAGTTTTGAATGCATGATATGCCACTGTATAAAAGAAAATATTAGTAAAATCTAAAGCTTCTTCACTACTATAATAAATTTCATTTGTTGCTAAAAATCCGTGCATATTCATCGCTCCAAGACCTAAAGCGTGATTATTACTATTTCCGTTATTAACTGAAGGAGCAGAACTTAAATCAGCAATTCTTGATACTTTATCAAGAGCACGAATTGAACGTTCAACTACAGAACCAAATTCACTTCCTGAATCCATAATTTTAGCTATATTTAAACTACCTAAATTACATGAAATATCTTCACCTATTTTTTTAACAGATAAATCAGTATCAAATTCTGTTTCTGTTGAAACCTGAGCAATTTCTGAACATAGGTTTGACATAACAATTCTTCCACGATTTTTATGTGGATTGTTTTGATTGACAGTATCATCGAAAAGTATGTATGGATATCCTGACTCAAAATGTAATTCAGCTATAGTTTGAAATAACTTACGAGCACTAATATAAGTTTTTTTAATTTTTGGGTTTTTAACTAAATTATCATATTCTTTAGTGATTGAAATATCACTCATTGGCACACCGTAAACATCTTTGATATCTTTTGGAGAAAATAACGCCATTTGTTGGTTTTGTTTAGCTAATTCAAAAGTAATATCAGGAACAATTAGACCTAAAGAAAGCGACTTAATTCTTATTTTTTCATCTGCATTTTCACGTTTAGTGTCTAAAAATGACATAACTTCAGGGTGGTGAACATTTAAATAAACGGCACCAGCACCTGGCCTTTGACCAAGTTGATTTGCATAACTAAAACTATCTTCTAGAATTTTCATTACTGGGATAATACCAGATGATTGATTTTCTAATTTCTTAATAGGAGCACCAAATTCTCGTAAGTTAGTTAAACATAGTGCAACACCTCCAGCACGTTTAGATAATTGTAATGAAGTTGAAATCCCACGGGCTATTGATTCCATATTATCTTCAACACGTAATAAATAACATGAAACAAACTCTCCACGTTGTTTCTTACCAGCATTTAAAAATGTTGGTGTAGCAGGTTGAAAATACCCTAAAATCATATCCTTTAATATTTTTTTGGCTAATTCTTTATTACCTCCGCCAAGTAATAATGAATTCATTACAACTCTATGCGTATAAGTTTCAAGATACTCTTTTTCATCAAAGCTTTTCAAACAATATGTTGAAAAGAATTTAAACGCACCCATAAATCCGGGGAATTTATGTTTAAAACTTAAACCATATTCTGTTAATTCGATAACATATTCATAACCATATTTACTTACTAATTCTTCTTCGTAGTAGTCGTTTTTTACTAAAAATTGTAATCTTTCTAACTCTGAATCAAAATGTTTTAATCTAGGTAAAACATGTGAAATCATATATTGCTTAGCTGCTTCTTTATCTGCTTCAAAATCATATTTCCCATTCATTTGAAGACCAGCTAAAGCATTTAATGCAATATATTTATCATCTTCTTTATTTAATTTGTTATAGGTTTTATTCATTTATACCTCAAAAATTTTTTAAGATCTTTTGTAGTCTCTCTACATCTGAAGGGGTACCTCTAAGTTCATATTGATATAAAAGAGGAACTTTTAATTTTGATGTTAACACACTTCCTGCTAAGGCAAATGTGTTATTAAAATTTGTATTACCAGATGCAACAACACCTCTACAATGAGATCTATTCTTTTCGTTATTTAAAAACTTAATGACTTGTTTTGGCACAGCACCACTTGTAAATTCTCCGCCGCCAGAATATGTTGGACAAAATAAAACATAATCAAAATTAAGTTCAATACTTTCTTCTATTTCATAAGGAATAGCTGTACTATTAAAACCTAATTTTTTAACAAATGTTTCTGTATTTTTTGTATTTGTACTAAAGTAAACGCAATGAATATTACCGGTAGGTTTCACAACGTTATCTAATTTAATTGTATCTAATTTCATATTAAAAATCTCAATCCTCGTCTTCTGTTTCTTCGCTTACACCCATAACATAACTACTTCCATTTCCTGAGAAGAAATCATGATTTTCATCTGCACGAGCAGATAACTGCGCAAATACTTCTGGTTTAATTTTTGTTTCTTCATCTGTAAACGGTGAATCATAACCTAAATTTTGTAAAAATTTACCTGCATTATATAAACTAAATTTTATTGCATCCTCAGCTAAATTTTCACCATCACTTAGATGGAAACCATCATAAAGTTCGTATAAGAACTTTTTCTCTAAATCGATAAGTTCATACATTAATTTAAAAACAAACTCTTTCATTTCTGCTTGTTTTTCAACCGATTCTTTTTCGATCTTACGTTGATATTTATAACCGCTATAGTAATTATGAATTACTTTATCACGTAAAATTAAACGAATAATGTCACTTGTGTTTGGTAATTTTGAACGTGCAGATAAATAAAACGGCAAGTAAAATCCACCATACAATAAAAATCCCGGCATAAGCGCTGATGCCACTTTAGATTTAAGTGGATCATCTCCTACATAATATGGTATAAGAGCCTTAGCTCTCGCCTGTAAAGCGTCATTTGCCACAACTCATTCATGAGCTTCTTCAATTTGTTCACTTGAACATAGTGTACTAAAAATTGTTCCATAACTTCTAGCATGTACACCAACCATAAATGCAAAGTTAGCATAAATTACTTGTTCGTGATCTGTTGTAGAATGCGGAATTTGCGCTGTGTCAGAAACTGTTGCTTGAACAGTATCTAACAATGTTAAACCTGTAAAAGTTCTTGTCACTAATTGTTGTCATTTTTCATCTAAAGTATTTCATGATTTTAAATCATTTGATACAGGAATTTTTTCTGGTAGTCAAAAGTTTTGTGTAACTCTATTTCATACTTCTAAATCTTTGTCATCATTTATTCAATTTCAGTTAACACTTCTTAATCTACCTTTGAAACCATTTTGATAATATTCAATTGGCGAAACTGAATCATAATAATATTGATTTTTTATCTTTATTTTTTTATTTTCCATTTTTTGTTGCTCCTCAATTTTAATTTAGTTATTAGCCCGTAAACCGCTACTACGGGTTAATATATAATACAATATTTCAAGGCTGTTTTTTAGAAAAAAATTAAAATAAAAAATAGTTAAAAATTTTTGTTTTTTATCCTTAAATTTTGGTATGATTTTAGATTAACTTATTTTGTTAAACTAAAGTAAAATAATTATTTTATGCCTATACCGTAGGCATTTTAATAATATAGCTTATTATTTTCATAAATTTTCCGTATGCATAATGAGATATATTTTTGTACCACATTTACCACTTTTATTTTTATATTTTAAATGTAGATTTAGTGTTTAATTAAACTATATGAATATAGGTTAAAATTAGTAAAAAATATCAAACAATTTTACCTTATGCTTGATATTTTAAATTTTAAAATTTTAAACTATTTTTAATTGTTATTATACCCGTTCTTTACTGTTGAAAAAACTTTTTTTCAATAATTTTCACGTTTTAGTATTTTATCATCATCATATGATAAACTGAAATATTCTACTATAGAAAAATAGAAGTTTTCTTCAAAATATTTTTCACCTTCTTCTTTATAGAGTGCAATTAATTTTTTATTACCACCGTGTTTAGAATCAAGATAATTACCTCATCTTTGGGCTACACCTTCTACTCCGGTCGCTGAACCAATATATAATTTTCCGGTTTCTTTATCTGTAAGACAATATACGCCTTTAACATTCTCTAGCGCTTCTTTGTATGTTGGTAATATATCTCCATTAAAAATAGCTTTTAATTTTTTGTAGCTTAAATGTACATTATCATAACCTTCAAATTTTTCACCGCTATATATAGTTGGCAACAACTCTTTAATTGTTGGATTTTGCTCAAGAAATGTATCTATAAAAATTAAACGGTTTTGGCTTTTCTTTTTATAATTAACTATTAACCTACCAAAATATGGTTTATATTTTTCCGAAATTTCTATTTTTGCTTGATTCTCTTCGAGGTTTATTTCATTAAAAATTTTACTTTCAGGTCAACCTTTAACCACGCCGGCAGACACAAATAATCATTCATCTTCTTTTGGTAGATGAAGAAATGCGAATACTAATAGTCCTAACTCATTAAAATTATGATTTCCTTTAGGTTGAAAAGCACGAAATAAATGTTCAAATTTCCCATTTTCTTTTTCTCACTCACTTTTTGTTAACCATTCATCAATAAATAGAGAACCATTTTTTCCTATACTTTTAGAGGTTTCTACTTTTATATTCTTTTTTTTAATATCTAAATCGCTTATATTGAAAAAATCTTTAAAACTTATTTTCATTTTTGCTCCATTTTAATACTATATTTTAATATTTGAATTATATCATTTTTTTATTGCTATAAATTCTTGGTCATGGGCCTAAAATTAATTCTAAATTTTAAAACGTTGATAATAGTCAAAAAGTATAAAAAATAGCAAAGTATCATTTGCTATTTAATTATAATTAAACTTCATCGTCTTCGTCAATTAAATCATCTTCAACATCGACATTTCCAAATATTTCGTTCTTAATTTCTAATAACATTTCTTTTTGTTTATTAGAAATTCTCTTATTATTTTTAACTGGTTTTTGCTCTTCTTGCGGTTGAGTGTTTCTATTATTTGTAAACTTAATTTTTTTAGTAATTAAATCTGAATCAGGTTGTTCATCAGTGAAAATAATTGTAGGTATAATAATCGGATTTCTTCTTTTTTCTTTGTAGAATAAAGAACTTAAACGATCGATAATTATTTTTTCTAAGTCTTCTTTAGTTCAATCTTTTACATTCTTAATTTGGTGTAAAACGGCACCATTACTTACCCTTTTAGCTTCCTCAACTAAGTTCTTAGAAGTTTTAACAAAGAAACTACCACGAGTTATTATTTGAGGTCTAGAAATAATATTATTATTTTCTTTATCAATATAGAAAATAATATTTACAAAACCGGATTTTTTTAATATCTCGCGTTCTTTTAATGTCTCTGAACTAGTGGTTAAAACTGTATGACCATCAATATAAACCGGACCGTAATTTACCTTTTTATTTGTTTTGTAAATTTCTTGATCTAACATTTCGTAAACAACACCTTTATCAAAAATAATTACATTAGAATCTTTAACACCATTTTCTTTAGCAGTATTACCATGAGTAACACTCATACGATACTCACCATGATATGGTAAAAAGTATTTAGGTTTAGTTAATTGGAATATTTTATCATGTTCTCATTTGTAAGCATGACCTGAAGTATGTAAGTAACCATCTACTCCGTTTTCTTTTATAATTGCGCCTAATTTGTATAATCTATTAATTAATAATTCAACAACCATCCTGTTTCCTGGAATTGGGCTAGATGAAAAAATAATTGTATCATTTTTTGTTATTTTAATACTTGCATGTTTACCGTAGCTCATTCTAGATAAAGCTGCAAGTTGTTCCCCTTGAGAACCCGTTGTTAAAATAACCAAATCTTGGTCTTTCACTGTTGCTAATTGTCTTTTTTCAATTAAAACATCATCACCAACATTAATGTAGCCTAATTTTCTACCGATTTTAACACCTTGAATCATTGAACGACCAAATGTTATAACTTTTTTACCTAATTTTTCAGCAAGTTCAATAATTACCTTTACTCTAGTTAAGTTAGACGCAAAAGTTGTAATGATTAATTTTCTTTTTGCATTAACCATGATGTTTTCAATATCGTTCAGAATATCGCTTTCGGAAGGTGAGTGATTTGGTCTCATGGCATTTGTCGAATCGGAAAGTAGCGCTGTAAGTCCTTCCTTACCAATTTGATCTAGACGAGCAAAATCTGTATAGTTACCTATTGGTGTATAATCAAACCTAAAATCACCGGTGCACATTACACTACCATTTGGTGTAGTTATTCTAACTCCAAAAGCATCTGGAATAGAGTGTTGCGCTGTTCAAAAATCTACTTTACAATTATTTTCAAACTTATATACAGCACTTTTTTCTATTTCTATAAATTCTATTTTTTTATTAATACGTTGCTCTTCGAATTTAAGTTTTAAATATTGAATTGCAATTCTTGGCGCAAATATTTTGTTTAAATTTGTTTGTTTAACTAAATAAATTACTCCACCAATATGATCTTCGTGACCGTGTGTTATAAACAAACCTTCAATTACTTTATTTTCTTGGTTTAGGTATTCATAGTTAGGTATGATACCTTTAACACCAGTGTTAAAAGTGTCAGCAAACTTTATACCAGCATCAATTACAAAAATATGATCTTCATGATCAATAACTAAAGTTGATTTTCCAATTTCCTGAAAACCACCTAAAGCTATCAATTTTGTAGGTGTTTTTTCTTTTTTTGATAGCATGAAATCTCCTAAATTATTAAATTTGAAAAAATGAATAATACTTTAATTTTAAGTACTAATACTATTATATAATAAAATAAAATATACTAAAATAAGTATATATATTATAATACTTATAAAGGAGTTTTATATGTTAAGAATAATAAGTGGAATCTATAAAAATAGACTAATACAAGAGCCGGACTTAAAAATAACTAGACCCACAACAAATAAAGTTAGAGAGGCTATTTTTTCATCTATACAATTCAAAATTATTGATAAAAATATACTTGATTTATTTTCAGGTTCGGGGGCTTTATCTATTGAAGCCGTAAGTAGAGGTGCATCAAAAGCAATCGCAATTGAGAAAAATAGAGAAGTTTATAAAACATTAACTTCTAATATTAACTCATTAAAAATTAAGAATATAAGAACTTTAAATATTGATGCAAATGATTTTTTAAATAAAAACAGCGACTCTTTTGATTTTATTTTTTTAGATGCTCCGTACAATGAATATCAACTTGTAAATAGTGTTTTAGAAAAAATCGGTGAAAAGTCTTTATTAAACTCGAATGGTGAAATAATACTAGAAACAAATAAAATAAACGAAATAATTATTCCGGATAAATTTAGAATTTTTAAACAAAAAAGATACGGAAGGATAGATATTTTATATATTTGTTATGAAAATGAATAACTTTTTTAAGGATGATATTTTAAAAATTGAATGTAACGAAATAACATACGAAGGATATGGAGCTGCTAGATTTGAAAAATATAGTATTTTTGTCCCGAACTTTTTACCAGGAGAAATTGCTAAAATTAAATTAAATCAAGTTTATTCAAAATATGCATTCGGAGAAGTTGTTGAATTTATAAAAAAATCAGGTTTTAGATTGAAAGACAAACAATATCTTCAATATAATAATGCTTCATTAGTAAATTTAGAATATAAAAAACAAATTGAATTTAAAAGCGAATATTTTCATAAATTAATTAAATGAAATTTAGGTATTGAAGATAAACTAATATATGATTTTATAAATTCTCCAGTTACTAAAAATTATAGAAATAAAGCAAGATTCCCTTTTTTGATAACTTCAGATAACATTGACATAGGTCAGTATCAAAGAAGAAGTAATAAAATCATAAAATTAGATCAAGATTTAATTTTAGTTGATAAAAAATTAGAATTAAAAATTAAACAAATAATTACACTAATTAAAAAATATTATTCAAACAACGAGAATAAATCATTTTTCAAAGAACTAACGGTTAGAATTGGAGAAAATAATAAGTTACAAATAATAATTGAAATTACTAATTTTTTTAATTTAGATAGCAACTTAATTGAAGAACTAAAAAATACAAATAATATTAATCAATTATTTTTAAAACTGGAAAACAAATACATAAAATTAATCAATATTAGTCCTTTAAATATGAGAATTAATGATAAACAATTTCTTGTAAATCCAACTAATTTTTTTCAAGTAAATAGTTTTGTTTCATCTTTAATGTTTAATAAAATAAAAGAAATTAATTTAAATTCAAATAAAAAAATACTAATAGACCTATTTTGCGGTGTTGGAGTAATTTCTCAACTTATTGCAACTAATAATCAACGAATAATAGGTGTAGATATAGATAGAAACTCTATAGATTTGGCGAACCAAAATAAAGAAATTAATAAAGTTAATGGTACATATTATTCTGGAGATGCTTTTAAAATAATTGAATCTAAGGCTAAAAAAATAAATCTTGAAGATTCATTAGTAGTGGTCGACCCTCCAAGAAGTGGATTAAACGAATCTATAATACAGTGATTTGAAATTAAAAAAATTAAAGAAATAATTTATATGTCTTGCGATCCTAAAAGTCTAATTAGAGACTTAAAATTATTTCAAAAATTAAATTATAAAATTAATTATATACAAGGTTTTGATATGTTTCCAAATACAGAACATATCGAGTCAATTACTTATTTAAAAAAAGATTAGAAACATACAATCTAATCTTTTTTATTTTTGTGTTAAAAAAATCAAATATACAACAACGCCTATTAGAGCTAAAACAGCTATAAACGACAATAATGCAATTATATAAATAATTTTGTTTTTATTATATTTTTTTATTTCTTCAACGGGTAAATGGTTTTCGTTGATTACTTCTTCAATAACTTTAGTAAATTGCTTTTCAATTTTATTTTTACTTTTTTTCATAAATTACTTTAATTCAGGCATTATAGAAATACCAATAGCCTCATTACCAGTATGCGCTGCAATACTTAATGGTAAGTAGTTTTTTGTCGAAGGTTGTAATTGCTCTTGAGAACCAACAAAATCATTAGCTTCTTTATCTAAACCGTGGACAATATCTAAATAAAATTTAGTTTTAGGATCTAATTCTCTCATTTTGTCAATGAAACTATTTGTTAATCCATAAGCTTTATTAAGAGCGTTTTTAAAAGTTAATTTAATAGAATGAGGACTAATTGTGCCATCTTCCTTATATTCAAAAATGGGGAAAATTTTAACTTTACTTAAAATAAACTTTTTAATCGAACTTAACCTACCGCTTTTTATAAGATTTTCTAGGGCTTTTGGAACAAAATATGTTTTTGAAGTTTCGTTAATTTCATTAACCTTTTCAAATAAATCATTTATTTGAAAATCTCTTTGTTCATAAAGTCATTTTATATGCTCGGCAACTCTAACTAACTGAGTATTAAATAAATGAGTTTCCATTATAAAAACATTTTTTAATTTTTGTGCAATATTTCTAGCATGTTGAATGGTGCTTGACATATGTGATGAAATACCTAAATAAACAACTTCATCAAATTCTTTAGAAAACTTTTCGAAAACTTCTGTCATAAAACCTAAACTAGGTGATGATGTTTTTATAACAAGTTCTTTATTGTCATATTCTTTAAGTATTTTTTCACTATTTTCTCCTGTATCATAGTATATTTTATTATTAAATTGAATTTCCAAAGGTAAAAAACCATACCCCTTTTCATTTGCCTCGGTAATTGACATACAAGAAAATGAATCTAAAATAATTCCTAATTTTTTCATATGATAAGTATAGCAAATAATAAAAAAATTAATATTAAAAAAGTACTTTGTTATTTTTAATAAAAAAATTACAAAAAGCCTTAAAAAAACACTAATATTAATTTATATTAATATATTTAATATATTAAAGTATAATTAAAAGCATGATTAAAAACAAAATTAAATTAATTTTTTATACCGTAATATCTTTCGGTTTAATATGAATTAAATGAAAAAAACAAGCTAAAAAACCTGCTAACACTTTTTTTCAACTAGATTACTTACCGTTCAAACTCGATGATGTTATAAAAAGTTTGGGTGGTAAAAAAAATATTATAGATTTAGATTTAAAACCTTCAAGAGTAAATTTGCATATAAAAAATTCTAAAATTGTAAATACTGAAGAATTGAAAAACACAAAAGGAATAACAGGTGTATTTTTAAAAAGCAACTCTATTTCATTAATACTCGGAGAATTTTCAAAAATTTTCTACGAAATTGTTCTAAAGGAGGTTCGTGATGCAAAATAAATATCAAGTCATATTAGATAATATGTTAGATGTATTACAAAACGATGCATCCATTTTTACTAGTGTTGACAATAAAAAATATTTTGATATTTTTAAAATATTAAAAAACGATGATTTTAACAAATTGATCAAAAACAAAGATTTTGAAATCAGTTTAATTAATGATAAAATCAATAATTTAATAACAAAAATTTCTTACGCAAATAGCATTGAAGAAATTAATCATATATTGGTAAACCAAAATAAAACAAATTTTGCTTTTAACGAAATCGGAAAAGATGTTGAACTTAAAGTCGCTCAGCAAAAAATTATTAATGAATTAAGTAAAAGGTATCAAAAATCATTAAGAAGTTGAAACGAACTTAAATTAAAGGTAAATGAAATACTTGATGAAAGTAATGTTTGATCTTTACATATTGGTTTCTTATTTGTTAGATTGAGAAAAGATGAAAAGGCAATTTATGCACCTTTATTTCTTAAAGAAGTAGAGATAATTAATAGAAACAACAAACCTTTCTTAAGAAGTAAAGGCGGAATTAAAATTAATGAAAAATTAATTTTTTGATTAAATGCTCAAGGATTCCAAATTAAACTAGATGAAAATTTCGAAGAATTTACAATTTACGACTTAAGAAATAAAATAAAATATGATTGACAAGATTTATACCAACTTCCTATCCATGATTTTGACAAATTCACAAATATTGATCCAGAAAAAATAACAAATGAAAATATTATATTTTACACAGGTACTGTTTTAGGTATTTTTATGCCTTCTGGTGGATATTCTAGAAATAGAATGAAAGAAATTATTGAAAATAATGAAATTGATTCTATTATAAATGTTGACTTTAATAAAAATAGATATAAAAATACTATAAACAATCGTTTCTACACCAATAATTACAGCCTTAGAAACATAACTAAAACAAACAATTCTCAAGATACTGCTATTTTTTCATCACTATTGCAAAATACAGTTATATGAGGTCCTCCTGGTACTGGAAAATCCGAAACAATAATTAATCTTATTTCAAATATATTATTCAATGAATTAACAGCAATTGTTGCTTCACAAAAAAAAGCAGCATTAGATGTTATTAAGGAAAGATTGGGTGTACTAAGTAGTTTTTGTTTATTTTTAAGCGATTCTAAAATATTAAAAAAAGAAGAATTTTATAAACCCATTAGAGAATATATTGATTATTTAGAAAATTATAATTCTAAAATTGAATTAGGCGATAAGCCAAATTTTAATGAAGCTGAAACACAATTCGTTCTTCAAGCTTCTGAATTGTTTAAAAATTCTCAAATACACTATATTTTAAAAGCTTATTATTATCTTTATAGAAAAAAAGTTAAAGTTAATTTAGATACCGATATCGAATATATAATGAATCTACCAAAGGATATTTATTATCCTTCAGAAGAATTTAACTCAGAGAATAATGTTAAAAAATTAATCTTAGAAAACAAACTTAAATATATGTTTTTCTTAAAAAAATATTGAAATGTAAAAAATATTGCTAAAGATATAAATTTAAAACTACCAGATTTTAACGGTAATTTACAAGATTTGACAAAATTCTTTAACGCAATTAATTATGATGGATTAATTTTTAATAATAATAGTCCATTTAAGCAACTTAACAACTTAATTCAATTAAGTAAGAACCTAAGAGCTAAACAAACATTTTACAAAAAAGAAGATATAAAAAAACATGTTGCCGGCGTAATTTTTAATAAAGTAAATAATTTTAGCGAAGAAAAAATGAAGCGTTACAAAGAATTTGCGCAGTCCGTTAAAGTAGAAAATTACCAACCATATAAATTCGTAAAAGAGTACATAGACATAATAAAAGTATTATTCCCAATCATTGTGGCCACTCCCGATTCGGATTTATCCGGTTGATCAAAAGAAGAGTTTGATTATTCCATTTTAGATGAATCAAGCCAAATGTTTATTGAAAACGGACTACCCATTCTTTATTTATCAAAAACTAAAATTCTTGCTGGAGATATAAAACAAATGCGTCCAAGCAATTGATTTGGATCTAGAAATACCGATGATACTATTTTTGGTAAAGTAGAATCATTATTAGATTATGTAATTTCCTTAGGTGTTTACCAAACTATTTTAAATAAAAATTACAGATCGAATTATGCTTCCTTAATGTCTTTCTCTTCAAAATATTTTTACGAATCTAATCTTGATGTAGTTGATTCTAACCTCGAAAATATCGAAGAACCTATAGAAGTATATGATGTAAATGGTATATGATCTGATAATAAAAATATTGCAGAAGCAAATAAGGTAATTGAAATATTAAAAGAAAATATTAACGATTTTAAAAAAATAATAATTTTAGGTTTTAACGCTAAACAAAGCGATTATATAACTAATTTAATTTTTGAAGATATGAATAATTATGAATTATTTGCTGAAAAACTAAATAATAAAGAATTATTAATAAGAAACGTAGAAAACATACAAGGTGATGAAGCTGATTTAATTATTGCTACAGTAGCATACGATCAAAACACAAAATTAAGTTCTACATATATTTGTCGTGAAAACGGTAAAAACGCATTAAACGTTGCTGTTTCAAGAGCAAAAACAAAAATGATAGTAGTAAAAACTATCAATTCAAGAGATATACAATTAACTCAAAATTCAACTTCAGACCTTATACTATTTAAAAATTGATTAGAGTTTTTAGAATCAGGTTCAAGTGGTAGACGTACTTTCTTAAAAAATATAGATAACTCACAAAAAGACACTCAACAAAACAATTCAAATTCTTATGAAGAATGATTTAAAAAATATGTAATAGATAGATTTGAACAAACTATCAAAAATGATCAAAATTATGAACTATTGAAAAATTATTCAGTAGGCTCAATAACTTTTGATTTTGTAATTCTTAAAAACAAGAGGGTTTTTAAAGGTTTTATTTTTGATACATTAAATTATGATAAAAGCATTAAAAGATATGCTTTAATAAGAGATAAATATTGATTCTTAAAAAGCAAAAAATATGACGTAACTATTATTAGCCCAATCTCTTGAATTGAACAACAAAAATTAATTAATATTTGATTTGAAACCGATGAAAATAATACAGAACAACAAACTCAAATATTAACAAACTCATATTTACTAAATAAAAATATTAATACATCAGATGAATCTATAGATAATAAAGAAATTAAGATAGACGAAAGAAATACTAAATTTATTTTTGATCAAAATAATGATAGTTCAAATTCAAAAGAAATTTTAAATAAAAAAGAATCTAATGTGGAAATTGAAAAACAAGAAGAAATTAAAATAAACAACAAAAATTCAAATACAATTTCTCAAACAAAATTTATAAATTTTGTTGAAGAAGAAAAAGATAAAAACATAAGCAACGATATATTGTTAAATGTTAAAAATCAATCACAAAAAGAATACACCCAAGAAATATTCGAAAATAATTATAATGATTTTATTACGCAAAAAACTAGAGAAATAAGCTTGAACAATAACAATGATAATGAAATAAAATTTGAACCTCCTCAAAATTTTGATAATTTAGAAAAAAACAAAACTTTAAATAATAATGAATTAAATTACATTGAAAATAAAATTAAATATTCCGATATTTATAAAATTCCGGAAGATGAGTGAAGTTTGGACGATGAAGAATCTAAAGATATAGAAGATTTGCAAAATAATAAAAATTACTTTTTCAACGAAGAACACTCATTCGAAAAAAAAGATGATGAAATAACTAAAAAAGAGTTAAATCTAGAACAAAAAATAAATTCTGCTATGTCTTTTATCGCGAACTCAAATGAAGAAGAAAATAAAAACTTCAATCATATTGATCAAATAGTTGAAAACATTAACAAAGACGACGAGTGAATTAATTTTGAAGGAATACCAGGAACGGAAGAAGACGAAGATCTTTTAGATAATAACGAAGAATTCGAAAACGAAATAAAAAATATTACAAAAAAACTTAAAATAGATTTAGGAGATTATGAACAAAAAGACAAATAATAATGATTTATCATCACTTTTAGGATTATTCTCCAAGGATATCAAAAGAAAAATTATTTTGCATTTATATTCATGTCATGAAAATGAATGTGATGTTCTAACGCTAGCTAATAAATTTAATTCTAAGCAAGCTAACATTTCTAAACATTTAATGAATTTAAGAACTATGGAAATAGTGTACGCAAAAAAAGAAGGACATAATTTATATTATCAATTAATGCCTGATTTTAAAGAAAAATACTCAGAGTTTTTACAAATGATGTACAAAATGGACGATTCAAACAATCTAGAATGTGAATGTATTTACGATGGACACGAAGAAGGAAATGAGCTATTAAAAAATAGTTAATTATAAAAAATCTAAATAAGAAAAAAATATCTTATTTAGATTTTTTTAAAAAGGATTTATATCATTTAGCACACAATAAAATATTTTACTTCAATAAAGTAAAGAAATTAACTCCCCTAAACTTTCTTCATCGTTTTTTTCAATTTCGACACATAGCGAAGTTACATCATCATTAAAAGAAGTTAAATAATTATCGAAAGACTTATAGCTAATTTCGTTAAATTGTTGCATAGTTAAATTACTAAAATTTGTTAATAAATCATTATAATCTGCATTAGAAGATAATTGAAAATCAAAATATTTCTGTTTTATTTTAAAGTAAACTACTAATTTATTAATGTTATTAGAGAGAATAGATTGCCCTAAAACAGAAATATCTCCAGGAAATTCAGCATAATCATTAAAAGTGTTTTTATTTAATGTTTTTTGATTAAAGTTATTAGCAAACAAGTTCATTAAATTTGTCAAAAAATCGTCATATGCAATAAACAAATTTAAACTACTTTTTCTAATTTTCATTTTTTGCTCTTGCTTACTAAATTTATTTAAATATAACGCTAATTTTAATGAATTATTGAAATATAAATTATTGGTCAAAATATATTTAGATGCATTTTTGTAACCATTGATTAATTTAATTATATTTACTCCCTGTGTTGCTAAAACAATTAAACAAATTTCAGTTAATATATTATAAGTTTTATTAATTTGCTCTGATACAATAAAAATATTTTGATTTGGTATATTGAAATTATCAATATATTTTAACCAGGTACTTTTTCCAACGAAATAAATTAATTTTTTTATTAAAAAATTACTGGCTTGACGACTAAATTTATCTAATAAATAATTAGAATAAAATAAATTATCCTTATCATCTTTTGAATTAAAACCATCTAAAAACATTATTGCAAGATTATTTCCTTTTGAAAAATTAAAATAATAATTAACTTTTTCTTTAAAAACCTCTTTAGAATCTGAGCTATTTAAAAATAATAATTTTACTTTTTTATCTATATTATAGTCATATAATCCAAAAATATAATTTAAAACACTTTTTAATGCTAATTCAGTGTTTTTACTCGACCAAACGATAAGGTACTCAACATTATTAGAATAAATTAAATTACAATATTCAATAATTTTATCAATTCCATTAATAGAATAATTTATAGCAATATCATCGAATTCTAGATTTTCTGATCCTTTAAAATTTAATGATTTAATTTGATTTAACAAGTCACGATAATCTTCATTTTCAATTTTATTATTAATAATTAAGTTATTATTGGCTATTATTTTAATTTTTGACATTTTCGATACCATTTTTTGTGTTTTTGTCCATTGTCTTCTTTGAAATATTAGCTAATGTGAATGATAATAAATTTTTAAATCCACCAGGAGTTTCCTTTAACTTATAAATAATACGATTATTTAATTCGTTAGTATGATTTCTCTTAAAACTTCCTTTTCCTTCATTTTTTTCACTATTAAACGACAAAACAACAAAATTAATCAAGTCATTTTGTCTTAAAATATTATTAATATTTCTATTAAAATCTGTAATTTCATTTTTGAAAATCACAAATTTTTCTAATTCTTTTGTCTGAATTATCGCATAGTCATTGAATACTTTTTGAACTTTTCCAATCTTTATTTTTGGGTACTTATTTTCCATATTTTAAATTATAAACTTTTTACAAAAATACCTATTATAATATGCTTATTTTTTTATAATTTATACATTAAATGATATAATAAAAAACATATTAAATTATTCACTAATATTGCATTTATGCAATAAAATAAACAGCAAAATAGCATTCTCAAAAGAGGTGAAAATGAAAAAAAGAAGACTAAATTTAAAATCTAAAATACTACTGTCATTTGGAATAATTGGAATTGGTTCAGCAATTAGCATTGCGTCAATGTTTTCGTACGCTAATAATTCTGACGAAGTAAATGGTTCATACTCATACATAAGCTCAAAAGAGTTAAAAAATGACTATTCAGCAATATATGATGAAAATAAAAATTTAAAACCCGAAATAGTAATTTTGGATCCGCTAAAGAAAAATATAGTGGCTAAATCAAATGAAAATCAAACATTGTTTTGATTCACAAACGAAGCTAACACAAAATATGGTTTTGATGACTTTTATAACGAATATTTTGAAAAATATAAAGAATCATTTATATTGGAAGTTAAATACGGTTCATTTAGTTTTTATGATGAATATGTATTAGCAGTAAAACCACGAAAGTTCGTTCAATTTACAAAATGATTTATCAACAACGTCTCATGAGGTCCAGACTTACTTACACTCGAGAGTTTTAGAATAGTTCCCGGAGTAGAAGAAAATGGTAATGCAATAACTTTAGGATCTCATTCAACCATACATAAAGAAGTTAGTGAAATCAAATTCTTTCCAGATGCTTTTTTTGGTTCTATGCCTATATATTCAATTAAATCTGGTCCAGGTAATGCGTCAGATTCTTTAACATATTCATTATTTAAAGAGTTGACAACTAAACAAAATGTTGACGAATATTTAAAGTCTATTCCCGAAGCTTCGGCAATTAAAAATTCAAAATTGCAAAATGGAAATGATACATTTTTATCCTTAATAGGACCAAAAAGATTAATAGGTAAAAGATTTCTAGTTTATAATCCTAAGAATTTAGGTTCAAATAATTCAAGTAAATTTGTTGTTTTACCATTTGAATATACCGAAAAACAATTTAATAACGATTTTAACTCTAACTCCTTTGATTCTGAGTTGCATTTTAATGATTTTCAAGAAGCTACGATAGAAGATATTGTTACTTCAAAAGATAGAAACCAAAATAATAAACTTTTTCTAAATATTACTTTTAATTTCGGCAATAGAAAAGAAACAATCAATTTAAATGAAGATATGAATAATAAAAACTTCGAAGTAACATATCAAACATTTGAAAGCGCTATTTCAAACTCGTTAATTCACTTTTTAGATTTCTATGATGTTAAGATGTATGAAAATAAAAAAATTATCAAATTTATTGATTCACAAAAAAATATTTATTTTTTCTCTTCAAAAATTGAAGCATATAATAAACTAAAAGAATTTAAAGATTTAAATAATATTAAAGAAGAAGATAGAAATTCTTTAAAAGAATTTATCGTAAATAAAATTGATGTCAAAAATGGGATAATTACCTTTTCATTAAATGATTCGAATAATAACATCGAAAAAATAACGTTTAATTCAAAATCAATAAGTGATGAATATCTTCAAAACTTGAACAAACAATACAAGAACAAAAATATAAATAAAATAAATTATGAAAAATTAAAAAATAATTACTTTAAGTTAAAAAACGAATTTAATAACTTAAAATTTGCGCTTAAATACAATGGAGCAATTACACCTAGATCTCTAACTGCAGGTCCTGAAGATGTCTCATTATTAGATAAAAACGGAAAGCCTATAGGTGGTTTAGAAAGCAGAAGGTACCAAGTATATAATGATGTATATTCAGACTTAATCGACAAAGTCATTGAAAAATATCCTCAATTATTAAAAACACAAAATGGTCCGCATATAGTTAAAAAACTAAATGATAAAGGATATTATGAATATCAATTAGAGGATGGTGAATATCAAGGATTTTCAGAAAGCGACAGAATTGGTATTCCTCTTATTTTAGGGGCATCATTTGATGATTTT
The DNA here is from genome assembly GCF_017116845.1 of Mycoplasma sp. CSL10137. Classification (NCBI taxonomy): domain Bacteria; kingdom Bacillati; phylum Mycoplasmatota; class Mollicutes; order Mycoplasmatales; family Mycoplasmataceae; genus Mycoplasma; species Mycoplasma sp. CSL10137. The sequence continues at coordinate 259,371 of NZ_JAFIRE010000001.1, forward strand.
CAAGGTATTTCAACTGACTTTTTAAAATATGTTGCAACTCACGAATATGGACATCATTTTACTTTAGACCAATCTCAAGCATTAAACGAAAAAGGTAACGCTGTTATTGTTGGTGGTTTATCAACTAGAGGCGGTTTAAACGAATCATCATACTACTCAATAGAAGCTTTAAAAAATTATCTTTATGCTAGAACTCATTTAGATGTTTCAAGAGTGAATGCACTTGGTACAAATGCCGAAAAAGGAGCTTTCTTTAAATTTATTTTCGGAAAAAAACAAGATGATGGAACATATAAATACGAAGAAAAAGAGACAGAAAATCAAATATGAGGAAATAAAAATAATGGTGAAAACATATATAAAACTCTTGAGAACCCTGAAAGAAGATTTTTACAAGATTTTGAAGGATTACAAAATGCTTCTAAAATAAGAAAAAATGACTTAGGTGATTTATTTATAGCCAATTCATTCGATGAAAATTCCGGTACATTAAATCCGTATATTACAGGAAAAGCAAAAGCTTTTAAAAACAAAAATGATCAACAACCAAATAATACTTATGAAGAAATTAGTATTTTAAAAATAGCAAAAGATTTGAAAGATGGGTTAGGTAATAATTACTTAGATTTTATGACAATCAATAATGATGATTCCATAAACTTGAGAATAGTCGAATTAACCCAAAAAAACAACCAAATAATTGCAACAAAAATTAATTTATTCAACGAAGACGGCACTCCTTTAATAAATGTTAAATTAAACGAACCTCTAGATCAAGAAAGCATTTGATTTATTAACGAAAAAACTAGAATTATTCAAAGAAGTATATTGAATTCTATTATCTCAAATTACAGTGAAACTGGTTGAAATAACGAGGAAACATTTTTGGGTGGAGAAATTAAATCTTATTTTAAAACATTATTCGGTTATAAAGATGATAGCGGCTTATATAATTCAATTAAATATAGAAATAACTTAATCGAAATAAATCCACAAACAAACGGGTATAGACCAGATTCAGGAAGAAAATCCTTTGAATATACTTCAATAAATGAAGGGCAAAACAATGCAAAAACTTTAATTCAATACATTATAACTTCAAATAATTTAAGTAACGCTAGAGTCTCACAAGGACTAGTAGGGAATATTTTGGCGTATGTTAAAGATAACAAAATTACTAAATCATATTCATTCCCTTACGTTAATGATTCAAACTTTTTATCTAGTCAATTCGGTTATATAAATGCATTAAATACTTACAAAGATCAATTTGGTATATCACAAATATCAGGTTTTATTCAAACAAATCCTATTTTTACACTTTTAAGAACAGGCACAGGCCTTTTAACAACAGGAAATAATCAAACAAATCCTGTTATACTTTTTACTAACTCACAAAATAAAGTAGCAACTAGCCAAGAAATATTAGACGCATTAAGAAATCAAAATAATGAAAAATTATATGAATTAACTAATAAATTAATTTTTAACACTCAAAAAAAAGATTCTACACAATTGTTATATAATTCGTTCTCGACTAATCAAAATAAAGTTACAATCAACGATGTAGAAACAATTTCGTTTGATTCTTTTGAAAAACTATGAGAATTTAGTTCCATCGATTATTCAAAAGCACAATTAGAAAGTGTGACAATAAACGATAAAGGTATCGAAGAAAGTCATTTTAATTGAAATATTGATTATGTTAAAACTAAATTTGATTTAAATACATTTAAAAATAAAATTTCTAGTTCCGAAAACGACCCTCTTAAAAATATTATTTCAACATATAGCGAACAACAACTTGCTAATATAGCAATGTTTAGATTTAGACATTCAAATTATTTTATGGCTGTTAAAGATTTTAATCCGATTAATAATTTAATTGAAAATCAAGCTATTTTCTCAAAAGAATATGGAATTGTAATTTCAAACAATAACTTTAGAGAAGGTTTAACTTTCAATAAGCAAGATCCTCATTTTATTGATAATGAATCTAAATTTAGCATTAATGATATTCAAGACGCACTAAAAAAATATGTTAAAAAAATTCTTAACACAAATGAAGATGATCAAAATATATATAATTCGATAAATTCTCAAGACTTATATAAATTTATTGGTAATTTAATTATTTGAGAAGGGAATGGTTCATATCAAAGTTATGCGCTTAATCAAGTTCTTTTCGTTAATTTCTTAAACGGAGAGCCAACTAGCGATGTTATAAATTATAATCTTTCTAGAGTTGAAGCTTTATTAAGCGATAAATTTACCGACTATGTCTACAATTTAGCAGAAACACTAACTAGAGATTATGTTCAAACTACTTATGTGCCAAACTATAAGGATTTTGAGAACCTACCTAAATATCTAAAAGGTTTAAATGAAGCTACTTCAGGATTGGATTATATTGTTGACTCAACAGAATTATCTGTTTGAAATGATAAAAAAAATAATCAAGAAAACATTAATAACGGTGTATTAGAGGCAGTAAGAGCCCTAAAATATAGAGAAATTAACAAAAAAACTGCACAAATAAATTCTAAATATCAAGATGATTTAAATCAAAAACATTTAAATATATTAAAAATTCAAAATCAAATTAAACAAATTCAAAATGAAATCGAACAAATTAAACAAAATGATGATTTAACAGACGTACAAGTTCAAAAAATAAAAGAATTAAGTGAGCAAAACGATTCAAACGAGAACAAATTAAGCGTACTTAGAAAAGAATTTTCAGATATTTTGAACAAACTTAACAACGAAATATCAAATATTAAAAAAACTGCATTAGGCGACTTCTCAAATGAGAATATTATTTCAAGTAACGAACAAAGAAATTCTTCATATTTTGGTCAATTTTCCGTCAAAAGTAATGGTTTCTTTAAAGATAGATGACAAAAAACAAAAATTGGAATGGAATTGTATGATGATAATGGTGAAGAAATAATCGATAACACAATAAGATTAAAAGATTTTAATGGACAAAAAATTAACTCAAGAGCAAGAGCGTTTTTCATATCACAATTATTAAATTATGGTATAGGAAAAAGAAATGTATCTGGTATTTTTAGAAACAAAAGAAAAGACGCATTGGCCTTGTATGGTTATTTAGATAATCAAACTGCTTCAAAAATTGATAGAATACAATTTATAGACAAAGAAACTGGTGAAGCTAGAACTTTAAAAGTTAATATAAAAGATACTAATAACATTTTTTACCTAACAAAACAAGGTGATTCAAATTCAAAACGCACTTTAAATGATGAAGGATATTCGACTTGAATTTCGGATTATGCTCTTATGGGTAAATATCGTGATACTTTACTAAAACCAAAACATCAATATTACGCTTACTTTATAGATTCTGAAGGTAAAAAAGTTTCGAACATAAACCTAGGAGATCTTGAATATATAGCAGAAAATGGTAAAACATTCGATCAAGCATCGATCAAGTTAATTAAAGAAGAAAATACAAACGAAACATTAATATCTGTAGATTACCAATTTAATATCACAGGATAATAAATAAGAAGGAGAAAAATGAAAAATAAAAAAATTAAAAAATCAATTTTTTATTTAGGAAGCATAATTTCTTTCGGTTCGATAACTGCCATTGTTTCTTGCTCAATGCAAAATAATGATAATGAACAAATAAATAAAAATAATTTAATAAATTATGATTTTGGACTTACAGCAGAACCAATTAATAATTTAAATTACATTAAATACAAGTCAATTGACAAAATACTTCCTTCATTAGTTGATTCTTATTTAAAAACAGGTCCTAACACAACCTTAAAAAGCGTTATCACTACAAATAAATTTAATTTTGTTATGGTGGACTCTTCTAACACAATCGACGTAGACGGAAACATATCTTCTAAATACTCTGATTTCATAAAAAACAATAAAAACTCTTTGGAAGAAGAAAGTGGTTTTGGTAGAGTTCAAGGTACTTGATATAGCATTGATGAATTTCAAATAGTCGGAGGGTTAGGTTCTGCAACTGTAGGTGACCCACGTACAAATGCAACATTATATGGTTTTAGAAATCCTAAAAACTCTAATAATTTTATGGCAATTACAGGAAGAGTAAATGCAAAAAGAAATCGTTGAAGCAATAATGATTTTGTTACAGCAAATGACATTAGAGATTATTTAGAATACATTTTAGACTTAAATACAGGCTCACAAAAGCTTGATGAAATAAAAAAATACGGAATTAGAGGAACAGATAGATTTATTGAAGCACAAAAAAATTACATCCAAAAGTTTAATAAATCATATTTAAATCCATGAGGAAGAAGAAAATATATTTTGGATAAATCTTCAAATACATACATCCAAGATCCAAACCAAAATATATGACAACCACAAGTTTTTAATGACAAAAATGAACCTTTAGATTTAAAAGAAGTTGAAGAAATTAAAAATGCATCATTAGATTTTGGGTTTTATACAGGTCAATTATTTTTAGATTATACAAATGAAGAAATTTCAGAAAATTTAATATATAACATCCATCAAGAAAATCAAAAAAATAATTTTGATTTAAATAAAGAAATTCAAGATTTTAAATTTATGGATAAAAACACAAATACTTTAATAACAAAGAAAATTATTAAAAATCCATTTGTTAATCCTGACCAAATTTTTAACCTTGAAGGAGAATCTATTTTAGCTAAAATAAAAAGTATTAGTTCGGACGAAAACTCGTTTTCAATGATATTTGATGAAAATAAAACACCAAGTTTAAACTTTTTATTATCAAATATTTTAAACGGATTATTCCCGGTTAATAGAAAATATATCGAAACAATTGCAGGCGGAATTGATAAATACGGCTCTGATACAAATATTTTTTTAACATCAGGACCGTTCTTAATGGATAGAAACAACATTTTGCTCGGCCCACAAGGATATATTAATTTAGTGAAAAATAATGATTATTTTGATGCTGATAATACAATTTCTAATAAAATTAAAATTTATTTATCTACTGATAAAAATACTAATTCAACATTATTTGAGGACGGTTTCGTTTCACAAACATATATACCTGCCAATAAAATTAATGAATATTGAACAAATCCAGAATATAAAGATTATTTAAACAAAAATCAAGGCTACGGTACAATTGGTTTTGGTTTCAATTTAGATAGCGAAACTAACGGTGAAAGTTATTTGAATGATCAAGATTTAAGAAATGCAATTTATTACGCAATCGATAGAGAAAAAATATTAAAAATGGTTGGTTGGGACTTTTCATTCCCTGTAAGCACATGGACTGCTTATGGACAATATAAAACTTTTGACGGTAAAAACATCGAAAACTACTTTAGTGACTTAAGTATGAATACTAAACCAGATGCTAATGGCGAAGGATCTAAGGAAATGTCATTGCAAAACTATGATTTTGTAGTACACCTAGCTAAAGGTTTTACATTTGAAAAAACAAGAAGAAGCGATATTGCCCACAATGAAACAGTTGCAAAAATTTATCTTGAAAGATTTAAGAAAAAATATCCTAACTTAAAAGATGTAACATTAAGATTTTTAAATAACTCAACTGATGAGCAAAAAAAAGCTGGTACTTTTTTATCAACCGAACTAAATAGAGTTTTCGATGGTTTTATTAAGATTGAAAACAAGAGCTTACCAGAAAATGCATTTGCTTCTTGAATTGAAGAAGGTAAATATGACATAATTTATCAAAATTACGATAAATTAGGTGGAAACGGTGCGCAAGACTACGTATCAGTTTTCTTTAAACCTGATGAAGTAGATTCTTCAATACAAAAAAGAATAGCTTTCAAAGATAATCCTGTAGGTTCATTTACTTACTCAACATATATTAGCCAATTAGTTTTAGATAAACTTAATATTAATAAAGGAGAATTATTAAAAAATTTATTAAATGAACTTTTTAATTTTGCCACAAAACAATCTCAATTTAAAAATGAATTTAATAAAATTAAAAAATCCCAAAAGTTTGTAGATGTATCTTCTTTAGCAACAAAATTAAGTAATGATTTTAAAGATTCATCTTTTAGCAATCAATTATTAAAATACGCTTTTGAGTTTTTATTAATTAACAATCCAAAAATTAAAAATAATAGATTAAACCATCTTGCAGAATTATTTATTTTTGAAAAATACGGAGTAAATGGAATTGAAAAATTAACATTAGACACTAAAAAAAGACTAAACATACAACAGTCGTTAAAAGATAAATCTGATACATCATCAATTGATTTTTGATCTAAATTTATCGAATTATCTTTCCTTAAAAAGGATGAAACATTTGCGCAATATACAGATCGTTTAAATGCATTCTTTTCGGCCAATTTCACAAACGAAGAAGTAAAACAAAAATGAACCCAAGAATATGTTTACGTTTTCATTGGAGAACTTGAAAAAATAGTTAGAGACTCAGCACCTGTTATACCTCTTATGGAAGTTGATACTAATTGAGAAATAACAAGAATCGGTGGAGTTGATTCACTTTTTAGATTTAGTTTGCAATATGCCTACGATTTTACAAGACCACCTAGACCAGGATTACCAAGAAAGAGAGGACAATAATGAAATTCAAAAAAGAGATAAGAGATAAAAAAACTTATTTTGTTGATTCAAATAAAATATTTTTTACCAATAAAAGAATTAATGACTCAACTTTAAAAGAAAAAATATTTACTATAAACTCACCATTTCTAAATTCAATCATTAGATTTATTAAAATAATGTTAGAATTTTTCGTAATAGGATTGATAGTTATAACAATTACATTCTTCTTAATAAATCTTGTCCCTGGTTCAAATTCAATTACTAGTGGTCTAAGTGATGAAACTGCTAGAAAAGTTAAAGAAGCTCAGTACGGATTAAATTTACCACTTATACAAAGGTACGGATTATACTTAAAAGGATTATTTAGAGGAGAATTTGGAATTTCACTTTCTCTTTTTCCGGAAAGAGAAATCAATAGTTTTATATGAGAACGTTTTTATAAATCATTTTTAGTTGGAATTTTTTCAGTATTACTAACAGTAGTTATTGGAATTAGTTTAGGTATTTGAGTAGGTAAAAATCCGGGTGGATTAGTTGATAATATTTCAACAATTTTAGTAAGTATATTTTCGTCAGTTCCGTCTATTATTTTCGCTTTAATCTTGGTATTTTTAGGAAGGTTAATGAATATTCCTTATATATTTGATGTAGATAATTTTGCAAGTTATATATTGCCTGGTTTGGCATTATCGTTAGGAAGTATTATTGTATATATTAAGTATATTAGAACAGAATTGAATCGTGAACTTAATTCTGTTCATGCTAAATTTGCATATTTAAAAGGATTAAGTAAAACCAAATTTGTTTGAAAACATGCTCTTAAACCTTCTTTATTCCCGATAGCCACATTCTTTCCGGCCGTTATTTTCGGTAGTTTTATTGGTTCTATTTTCATTGAGCAAATATTTTTTATACCAGGTTCTGGAGCAACCTTATTGCAAGCTATTCAAACAAAAGATTACAATGTTATACTATTTTTAATAGTTATGTTTACACTTTTAACAATATTATCATATGCGACAAGAGATATGCTATACGAAGTAATTGACCCACGTGTAAGAAGAAAAGGAGCATAAAAATGACAAGTAAACTTAATACATTTATTAAAAAATATGCCGATAAAATTCGTTCAAGAAATGATGTTGGCGAATCTAATAATTTAAAAGGTAATATTGCTCCCAATCCATTTTTACAACCTTTTCAATATCAAGCATGAAAAATAGTTGGTAAAACATTTGATTATCATGCGGATAAGGAACTTAAAGAAGAAACAAAAATATTTAAAGAGTTTGTTTTTAGATATTCAAAAAACTTCTCAGGTGTATTTGGTTTTATTTTATTAATTACAATAATCGTTTTAGCATTAATTATGCCCTTTACAACATTTGATCCTAATTTAACTGATGTTAATAATCTAAATTTAACTTTTGATCAGTATGATTCAAACAATGTATATCACTTTTTTGGTACCGATGATATTGGACGTGATTATTGAGCAAGGTTATGACATGGATTAAGATATTCTCTTTCATTAGCGTTAGTTGTTACTTTAATAGAAGTAGTAATTGGTTTAACAATAGGTATTATGATGGGTCAATTTGAGAAATTTGATAAAATAATGACTTTTATAATTAAAATTTTATCTGTTGTTCCGACAATAATAATTTTAATATTAATGACAATTGTTATTAGACCAAGTTTTTGAGTTATTGTATTTTCACTCTCATTTACTTCTTGAACAGGAATGGCAAACCAAATTAGAGCACAAGTAAAAAGAGCCAAACATTTTGAATGAGTTTCAGCATCAAAAGTTTTAGGAACTCCCATTTGAAAAATATTAAAAAATTACATACCTGTTATTTTACCAATCTTAATTACTCAGCTAGTATTTACAATACCAGGAGTTATATTATCAGAAACATCATTAGCATTTATTGGTTTAGCAATTGATGATGTTCCTACATTAGGTAACTTAATTTCTGAAGGACAAAAGGTATTCCCGACTTATTTAAGATATGTATTCGTTCCTTCTTCAATTTTAATTTTATTGACAACAAGTGTTCAATTGATTGGCGCAAGTGTTCAAGACGCCTTAAGAAGACAAAGATAGGAAAATATGAAAATAAAATCAAAAAGATATAAAAAACCAAAATTTAAATCAAAAAAAGTTAAAAAAGAAGTTGAATATATTTATATTAGAGAATATGAAGAAATTGAAGAATTAATAACTGAAACACATGAACACATATCTCAAAAACACGATGAAAAAATTAAATATGCTGAACAAAAAACTGAAGCAAACAATAAACTTGAAGAAGAAATAAAAAATAAAGAAAAAAGGAATAAACAAAAAATAAATTTTTGTAATTGATTTAAGAATAAATTACTTCGAAAAAAAGATTTTGATTGGGAAACATTCTATAAAAATGTTGAATATCAAGAATTTAGTGATGGTACTAAATTAAAAATTGCAGCTGAAATTAAGAATATTAATTTATCATTTACAAATCCTGCTCGTCCCGGAGAAAAAAATAAGGTTTTAAGAAACCCTTCGTTAAAAATATATGAAGGTAAAGTGCATGCAATTATTGGAGAATCAGGTTCAGGTAAATCCGTTATAACATCTCTTTTATATGGGTTAACAGGCGATAATGCTGTAATTGATTCGGGAGAAGTAAAACTTTACAATAATAATGTAGAAAAATTTTCTTTTAAAGATTGAGAAAAATCACATTATCGCGGTAGAGTTGTATCAGCCGTTTTCCAAAATCCAATGTCAACTTTAAATCCAACCATGAAAGTTGGAGAACAAATAATAGAAGGTATGCTCGAAAACAAAGTTGTGCCAAATCGTAAAGAAGCATATAAAAGAGCGGTAGAATTTCTAAAATTAACAAAAATTAATGACCTAGAGGCGGTCATGAAATTATACCCACATGAAATGTCGGGAGGTATGATTCAACGTGTTGTTATTGCTGCAATAGTCGCTCTTGAACCAAAAATATTGGTTATGGACGAACCTACAACGGCGCTAGACCCAACAGTTCAAGCACTTGTTTTAGATATAATTAAAGAATTGCAAGAAAAACTTAAATTATCAATTGTATTCATAACTCACGATTTAGGAGTAGTAGCTTCAATTGCTGATTATATTTCAATTATGTACGCCGGACAAATCATTGAAGAAGGTACATCAGATGAAATTTTACATAATCCACAACACCCTTATACATGAGGTTTAATTTTAAGCATGCCTGACTTAAATAAAGGAAAAAGACTTTCTACAATTCCGGGGAGCGTTCCTTCAAGTTTAAATAACATTATTGGTGACGCTTTCGCAGTTAGAAATTCATATGCTCTTGGTAGAGATTTTAGTATCGATCCAGATTTTTACCAAGTAAGCGAAACTCATAAAGTAAAATCTGCATTACAAGATCCGCGAGCACCAAAATATCAACCGCCCACATTAATCCAAAAACTATGAGAGGAATATAAAAAATAATGACTGAGAAAATTTATAAAACTAAAAAATTCCTTTTTGGTGAAAAAAGATTTATTAGAAAACAAACAAAAGGCACTGAGCAAATGCTAGAACCTAATGAAAATCAAGAAATTTTAGCATCACTTAGAAACGTTGATATAAATTACGGGACCGGAACAAAAGAATTTAGAGCAGTTGCAGACTTAAACTTAAATATATATAAAGGCGAAGTTTTAGGATTGGTAGGTGAATCAGGTTCTGGCAAAAGTACTATCGGTAAAGCTCTTGTCGGTTTAGTTCCTTATAACTTTGGAGAAATAAAGCTTTTAGATAAAACCTTACCTAAGAAAATGGGCAGAGGTTTTAAAATGGGTAAATCACTAAAAGAGTATAAAGAAATTGAAAATTTCTTAGTTAATAAAGTTCAAATGATTTTTCAAGATCCTGCAAACTCGTTAAATCCACATGCAAACGTTGAAACGATAGTTTCAGAAGGTTTAACCAATACAAAAAATGCTAAAGAAATATATTTATACAATATAGATCAAGAAAATAAAAAAGAATTTTATTCTCAATTATGTGACATACACCATAAAGATTTTTTTGGAGAATATGAAACTTGATTAGATGAACAAATTTCTAAAAATAATCAAATTGCCTATGAGGCATTTTATGTTGAAACTAATAATAAAGTTAGAAATATTAAAAATGAATATCTAAATAAATTTATGGATAAATATATTGAACAAAGAAATAAATTGAACAAACTAACCGAAAACGATTGTAAAAGATTATTAGTTCGCGATATTTTAAGCTCGGTTGGATTAGATGATTCTGTTTTAAGAAGATATCCACTTGAATTTTCGGGTGGTCAGCAACAAAGAATTGGTATATCAAGAGCAGTTGTTTTACGACCACAACTTTTAGTCGCAGATGAACCTATTTCAGCATTAGATGTTTCAATTCAAGCACAAGTTGTTAATATCTTTAACGAACTTAAAGAAAAATATAATTTAACTATTCTATTTATCGCTCACGATTTACGTATGGTAGAATACATCTCAGATCGTATTGCCGTCATGAATAAAGGAAGATTATTAGAGATTGGTACAACTGATGAAATAATGAATAAATCTTTACATCCTTACACAAAGAGTTTATTGGATGCTGTGCCATCTATTAATGGAAAAAAAGGAAGTTTGATTGGTTATAAATATGACATTAATATGCATAAATACACCGATGATAATCAGCCGCAATGACTTAAAATTAATGATGATCATTTCATTCTAGCAACTGAAGAGGAATTAGATTCCTGAAAAAATAATAATTATTAAACAAAAAGAACGCATTTCAAAGAATTCGTTCTTTTTTGTTTGAAGATAAAACAGAATGATTTATGTACTAGTTTATAAATTCTCAAAAAGAATTTTACGTATATAATATATTAGAAAACTTTAAACTAAAGAAAAGAGAAAGGAAAATATGAAAAAGATTTTTTTAAAAAAATATTACTCATTATTAGCAGTTAGTATCATCCCTGTTTTTGTGACTTCTACAGCATGCGCAAATAACAATTATGACAAAAATAAAACGGATGATAAACTAGACAAAAATATTAATACTGACAAAGAAAACAATAAAAACGAGATATCTGATGATAAAAAGGATAATCCTTCATTAAATAAAGAATCTAATGATAAAATTACAATAGAACAAAAACAAAATAAAAAAATTAGTACTTTTAAAAAATATTTAAATTTAAGCGAAGAAAAAAGAAAAATATACGATAATTTTTTCTTAGGTATGTTCACGTTACCATGAGGAGTAGTTGAAAAAATAGATAAAACATCTGATATATTAGATAATAGTTTAAAACCAAATAATGAAGAAAATAATAAACAAGAAATTGATAAAGAACCATTAAAATATGGAATAACTACAATCTTAAAAACTAAATCAAGTGTAATCTTGAATTTAAGACTAGAAGATGATTCTTCAAAATATGATTTTTGAACATTTCCTACAAAAGAGGAATTTTCACATAGACTTCAAAAAAGTAACAAAAAAAGTAGTAAAACACCTAATAATACAATATGAATAACATTTGATTTAAGTGATTATTTAAATAGGACTGATTCAGAAAATTTAAGATTCTTTTTTTATTATAATATTAATAATGGCGAATATAAAAAATTAGAATTCGATAAAAAGGTAATAATAAAGAACAAAGAAATTGTAATAGAATAAAAAACGCATAGTAATCTATAAAAGATTATTTGCGTTTTTTATTCTATTAAGGTTCAGGGTAATATGCATTTAAACTATAATCTTCTAAAAATTCATTTAAAGAAGAATGGACATTTATAATGTTTTTTATTTTGGAGAATAATTCGTTTTTATTATTCGAATCCACAGTTCATAATGAAGAATCTAATTCACATTCTTTTATTTTTTCGGCTCTTTCAATAATTTCTTTCGCACGAGATTTTAAAGGATGATAAATATTGTAAGTTTCAGAATGTATTTTAGCATATTTAGCTCTTTCGATTAACGATTGCAATGTGGTTAAATTAATATTTTTTATGCTATTATTTAATTCTAATAAACTTAATATTTCAGAAATTTCATTTATATTTCGTTTAACTTTTTCAATATTGCTTAAAATATTAGAATGTTCTAAGTTTGATTCACTTAAATCAAATAATTGTTTTTTAAGTTCATCATTTATTGTTATTTTATTGTCATTTTTAGTTGTTGATATATTTAATTTATCTTTTAGAAGATTATATTTCAGAAATAATTCTTTTTGTACGTTAAGTAAATTAGATCTATACTCAAATTTTATTTTTTCTTTTTGTGTAATTAACTTTTCTTTTAAGTCTTTTAATTCTTTAAAAGTATTTTTAAAGTTTTTTTCTTTTATTTTCATTTTATTAATAAGCTCATTTAATTTTACTAAAGTTTCTTTAGCGTACCCAGAACCTTCAACTTCTTTTATTAAACTATTAATGTCAACGATACATTCGTTTATAGAGTCAATTAATTTGCTTTTTTCAACTCCTTCTCGCATTAATTGTTTAATATTATTAATTGATTTGTCTAATTCATTTTTGTCATTTTCTAAAAGTTGAATGTTTGTATTTTTATTTAAGATACTTTTTTTATGTTTTTGGATAATCGTATATAAATTATTTACATCAATTTGAAATTTTTTTATTTGAATTTGATTTAAGTTTAAAAATTTTTCAGCCTCTTTTACGTGTTGCTCATATGATTTATAATTTATATTTTTATTTTCCATAGTTTTATTTTCTTTGCCAAAAATATCTCTCTCTTTATTTAAGGCAACGTTTGTGTTAATATTATTTTTTTCTTTTCCGTTACCTCCTTTCTGTTTATTGTTTGTAATAATATTTTTTTCTATTTCTTTTTTATCGCTAGAACAGGAAAGAGTTGAAATAGACATAACAACTCCTATGTTAATTGATAAAAAATACTTTAACTTATTTTTTAGTTTTTCCATAGCGCATAAAAGTATAACATAAAATTATTTTTTAAGTAATTTTTAAAAAACATAAAAAAATATTTTCTTTTTCAAATTACACTACTATTTTTATTTTTTGAAAGAAAGTAAGTAAAAAAATCATCTCTTTTTTATCTCAGAAAGTTAAAAATGATATGTAAAAATGCTATATTTTTAAACTTTTTTAAACAAATTATAATGTTAAAAATAAATAAAAAATCGCACAAAATGCGATTTAAATGTGCAATAAAATTATTTTTCTGATAAATATCTCATTACTTCAGCCGCACAATCATCAACAACCTCTTCGACCTGGTCGAATGAGTTTATGATGCATCCTGATGCACGTTCATGACCTCCGCCGCCTCATTTAACGGCTACATTTCTAACGATCGGACCATTTGAACGTAATTCAACTCTAATTCTTCTATCTTCTTCCTCTGTAAATTGAACTCATATCGGGAATCCTTTGATATTAGCGATTGTATTGACTTTAACTGATGATTGAGGGTTTTTACCTAATTTGAGTGTATCTTCAAGAGAATTTTGAATATAAGCAACCCCATCTCTAGTTTTCAAAGTCGATAATAATCATGAATTATATTTTAAATCTTCTAAACTAGTTGTTGCTAAACTTTTATGTATATAATCAGCATCCAAACCAGCCTCATATAATTTTGAAGCCAAATATAAGGTTCTTGCCTTTACGGTACTAAATAAAAATCTACCTGAATCTGTATTTATTCCTAAATAAAGATAATTTGCTGCTTTAGGTGTAATTTTTCAACCGTTCACTACCGCAATTTCTGTAACCATTTCGTCAGCCGCAGAATATGAACTATCGACTCACCTAATTGTATTATCACCTAAATCATCACCGTTAGGATGGTGATCAATTCTTATAATTGTAGGGAATAAATTTTTATCTAAAACTTCTCTAGATTCGATTCTTTCTTTACCATTTGCATCAACTACTACACCTAGTGATTTTGATAAAATTTCATCATCAGGAATTTGATCCATTGTAAAATCTAAAAAATTATAAGTATTTTTACTATCTCCTATTGCGTAAACTTTTTTATCAGGAAAATTTGTTTTAATTAGTTCTTTTAAACCAAATTGTGAACCTAAACAATCACCGTCTGGTCTAATATGATGAAATATAACTATCGAATCATATTTATAAATTTCTTTAGTTACTAGTTCTAAATTACCAACTTTCATTATTTTGCCTCTCATTCAAGTATTAAATCATTAAGTTTTGAAATAACTTCAGGAATTTGTTCAAAACTTTCTAAAGTTAACCCTGCGGCATTGTCGTGACCACCACCATTATATTGTTTTGCGATTTTATTTACAAGTGGCCCGTTAGATCTCAATCTTCCTCTAACCTTACCATCTTCTAATTGAACAAATAAGGCTCAACAAGAATTATTATCAATGTTAGCTAAATCATTAACATATTGTGCAGCTTTAAACGAATCAATGTTAAATTCTTTTAAGAAATCTTCTTCTATGACATAATATAAAACACGTCCTTCTTGCTTAAATTCAGACAAGATACGTCCAGAAATTTTAATATCTAAAAGACTTCTTTTTGAAAGTTCTCTTAAAATTTCTTTTGGATGGAATCCATTTTTCATTAAAAACGAAACTAATTCGTAAGTTCTTTGCGATGTATCTGGATATAAAAATCTACCTGAATCAGTGTTGATTCCTAAATAAATATGTGCAGAAGCCTTTTGAGTAACTTCTCAATTTCCATCATAAGCAATTTTTGCTATCATTTCAGCGGCTGCTACATAATGTTCGTCTATTCATTGATACTCATATTCAATATCAGCATCATTTGGGTGATGATCAATTCTTAGTCTAGCGGTTGTTTTTTTCTCGTAAAGCAATTCAGAACATTCAATTCTATCACCACTAGAAGCATCTACAACAATTGATAAAGAATCATTAAAATCAATTTGATCAATTGGCGTGAATTTATAGTCCATAAATTCAAAAATACCATAATTATTACCAATTGTATAAACATTTTTATCTGGAAAGTTTGTTTTAATTAGTTCAGCGAGCCCATGTTGTGATCCTAAGCAATCACCATCTGGTCTAATATGGTGAAAAATCACTATATTTTTATATTTTTTTATTGCATCAATTGCAACTTGGGAATTTCCTATTTTCATTATTTCTCCTAAATATTTTTATTAATTTTATCTAAATATTTATCTATTAATTCTAAATCAAAAATATTATTTAAATATGAAATTAGATAACTTCTAAAATCATCTAATTTTTCACTTGATTTATCATTTTTTAGAACATTAAACTTTTCTTCTATTTCTTCTATTTTATCATTTTTAATCGCATCATAGCTTATGATTTTTTTATAAATCATTTCTAATGCATCAAATTTATTGTCTGAAAAATCAAAAGCATATAAATTTGTAAAATAATCATCAACGATTTGGCTCATATAATTCCAGTTATTTCTTAGTTTCTGGTAATCTTCAGAAGGAATAATTAATTTAAACTCTAAAGCATTATAATAATTGTTTAAAACTTTAACAAAAATACTTTCAGATCTTTTATAGTATAAATCAAATAATTTATCAAATTGTTCCATAAAATCGAATGATAAAGAAAATTTCAAATCATCATAGTATAAATTTTTAAAATCATTCTGAATTTTGTTAATTTGTTCCAAATCTTCAAACTCAAATCTTTTATTAGTGTTTCTTTTATCGACTAAAGTTTTTATAGATCAAGATAAATTTTTAATTTTACCTTCTTCACTAACTATTGAATAAGTCATTTTTTCAAGAAAGTACAATTTTTGCTCATAATAATCTAATTTTAACTGATATAATTCTCTATTTGATTCATCAAAATAATAAGAATCTATGCCTCCGAAACCATCTATTAAAGCGTAAAGTAAAGTCATTTTTTCAGATCTTATTTCAGATTCAATACTTTCATTTGGTATTTTTTCAATTTCCAAAATAACATCTTCAATTAACTTAATTTTAGCTTCTTGATTTGGTATATAATGATTTCAACCGTTTGTATTAATATCATAACCTTTAATATCTTCATTAATTGTCTTTTTCATTAAATCAATATTTTTTTTGATTACCGGCAATAAAAAACGATATTTCGGATCATTTTTAGACTGAGTATTTATATAAATTTTTTCTAAATAATTTATATTGCTTGCAAACTTTGCTTCGCTCGGAACCGAACAAGAAACAACCATAATCGGAAATGAAATAATTAAAGAAGAAAAGCTAATTTTAATTAACATTTTTTTTAATTTATTTTTAATAAATAACATATTTATATTTTACTATAATTGTTATTAAATTCACTTAATTATAAAAGAAAATAAAACAATTATATTTACTATTTATCACTTTTAATAAATAAAAAATATAATTGTTTTATTATTTGGTGCCCAAGACAGGACTTGAACCTGCACGGATTGCTCCACTAGATCCTTAGTCTAGCGTGTCTGCCAATTTCACCACTCGGGCTTAATATTATTTTACATTATTTCATAAAAATTAAAAATATTATCTTATAAAAATAATAATTTTTAACAGTGATAATCTATTAAAAATTATTATTCATTAAAAAAACACAGCTCTTTTTTATTTTAGATCGAATTAGAGCTGTGCAAATAAAATTATAGAATGATTAGTGAATTCACTAATTTAGAAAATAATAAAGTAACATTAAGCTTATATATGTAGTAAATATTCTGAAAAGTTAAGATTAATGTTTCAATTTATTTTTTTATTTTTGGATGACTTATAAAAATCAACCTATACTAATTATAAACCTTTTAAAAAAATAAATTTAAAATATACATTATAATTCTATTTCTTCTTATTATAAATAAGAACTATTTTATAATTTAATAGTAATAAATATTAGAAGCAAAATTTAGGAGACACAAAAAATGAATAATAGCAAAAATTTTAATCTCTATTTGATGGATGGTGATGTTACTGGAAGAATAAAGTGTACATTAGCAAATTGAACTGGCCTTGTATATAAAGTGCCAAGATCGCATATTGATAAATGCAAAGATAGACAAGACTTGAAACAAAGTGGAGTTTATTTTCTATTCGATAAAAACGACAACGATGAAGATGAAGTTTATATAGGACAAGCAGGAATTCGTAAAAATGGTGAAGGTATACTTTTTAGAGTGATGGAACACTTAAGGGATAATACATACTTTAGCGACGTAGTAATGATAACAACCCAAAATAACTCGTTTGGACCAACAGAAATAAGTTATCTCGAAAATAGATTTACTAATATGACCGTTTCCACAGATAGATTTAAAGTTAGAAATGAAAACGATCCCAATCCTGGTAACGTTACTGAAGAAAAAGAATCAGAACTAGAAGACTTCATTGAATATTCAAAAATGGTGCTTGGTGTTTTAGGATATAAATTATTTGTCCCACTAATTGATCATACAAGTAAAAATACCCCTAAAGAAACAAAAGAATTAATGTTGTATCTTTCTCGTAAAAACAAAAAATCAAACAAGATAATTGAATCGAAATGTATGAGAACTAATGAAGGATTTGTAGTACTAAAAGATAGTATTATCGAATTAGAAGATTCAAATTCTATACCTAAAACAATAAAAGAAATTAGAAAAAAATGTAAAAATAATAATGAAATAGTAAATGGAAGACTTACAAAAAACTATCTTTTCAATAGTCCATCATACGCAGCAGCGTTCGTGTTAGGGATGAACACAAATGGTAGAACCGATTGAAAAAATGAAAATGGTATAACTTTAAAAGATATAGAAGAGAATGGTGATAATACAATATAAAAAAATGATACTAATCAAGCCATAAGTTGAATATATAATTTAGCAAAAGATATTTAAAGAAAAAATGAAATTAAGAGTTAATTCTTAATTTCGTTTTTAATTATTCAATAGCCATTTTTTGAACTAAAAATATATTAAATTTTATTTGCATCTTTTAATGATGATAATAAATACTTTCAAAATATTTTTATTAGATATTAATTTAGCATCTTTTTATGCCAAATAAAATAAATTGAATAAAATTTTAATATAATAATTTTGATAATTAAATTTATATTAGGGAGTTTTTAAAATAAAATATGAAAAAATGAAAATTTATATTGGGTACTTTAATACCTTCTATGACTAGTTCACTAGTTTTTGCGGTATCATGCAACGCCAATGAACAAAATAATAAAAAAGCAGATGACCCAGAAGTTATCTATAATAAATCAACAGTTCAGTTGAATAATGAAAATAACGTGCAATCTATTAATGAATTAAAAAACCAAAATTCATTACAAGCTAATACTCTTATTGAAGAAATTCAAAAAGGTATTGAAAAATTAAACGAAATTATTGATAACGAAATCCAACAATTAAATGAAAAAGATAAAGTAGATGAACACTCTTATAGAATATCTGAAAATTCCAAATTTCTAAAATTTTATGCAATAAAGTCTAATAACGGAAATAGTGAAGTACATATAATTAACGAAAACATCTTGCAATATATAAAATCATTTAAAAATAGTTTTGTGTCGGTTGCAAAAGACGCACAAGTCAAAGAAAATGTGAAGTTGATAATCGAAAACGTTCTAAGTATTTTTTCTGATCTTACAATTAGTTTAGGTTTTAGCGCAAAAGAAGCTAAAGAAATTATCTCTTATGAAATTTTACCTATATTAAAAGAAATTCTTGATGTTGAAAAAACATTGCAAAAAGCTAATAATCTTCTAGAATTATATAACAGTTTTAAGTTAAGTATAAATACATCAATGCAAAATACAATGTTTATAATTGATAAACTAAAAGATTTTTTAGGAATTGCGGAAACACTTGAAAGATTAAAAAATATGTATTTAAGCGTGTTTAAGAGACAACCAAAAATAAAAGAACTCATCATTAAGGAGCAAATAAAAGATTCCGATATCGAAGCTTCCATAAGTTCATTATTCACTCCTAAACCAGGTAAAAATTCTGAAGAGATAAATCAAAAAATAATGGTAATTAGAGGAATTTTAGGAAAATTATATAGTTATAATAGAGAATCAAACGGAACAACATCATTTAGATTTAATAGTTTAAATCAAAATGATAAACAATTATTAGTTAATAATTTCAAAGATTTATTGGTTATTAACAATAATTTTATCGGATCAAATGAATTTAAAGGAGAAATAGCCAATTACTTTGCAGGTGTTATAGAAAATATAGCAAATAAAAATCAAATCCCTCAAAAAATAAATACTATTTTAGATTTATTTGATTCTATTAAAAACAGAGTGTCTCAAATATTATTTAGTAGCAGAAACGCTTAATCCTGAAGATATTAAATTGTGTAATTAGATAATAAAAAATGCAAACTTAAATTTGCATTTTTTAATTACACTAATTGATCAAAAATGTCGTCACCTGTTTCTTCAACAATATCAACGCCAAAGTTTTTAGCAACAATATTACCTAATGTTCCTAAACCTTGGAAGTTAGGTAATACTTTTGGTTTTGTAAACATTTTTGAAAAAATTGTAGCAGGTAAAAATTCTCTTGTATGATTAAATCCTGGATATAAAGGATCATTTCCATGGTCGGAAGTTACAATTAATAAATCATCTTCACGCATTGCGTTAATTAATTTGCCTAATTTAACATCTAATTTAGCAATATTTTCGGCATAACCGTGAACATTACGTCTATGTCCATAGTGTGAATCAAATTGTACTAAATTAGTAAAAATAAATTTATTTTCTGTCTCTTGTTGTGCTAATTCTATCGTAATATCCATGCCATCTTCATCACCTTGACTTGCGTAGTGAGTACTAATTCCTTGACCAACAAAAATATCGTTGATTTTACCTATCGAAACAACTTCGACACCTTTATCTTGTAGTCTGTTCAAAATCATTTCGCTTGGTTTGTTTGCATAATCATGTCTATTAAATGTTCTCTCAAAACTTCCGAATGTACCGATGTATGGTCTAGCAATAATACGACCTACATTCCATTCAGGACGCGATGAACAAATTTCACGAGCGGCTTTTGCATATCTATATAAATTATCTAATCCTGTTCATTCCTCGTGCGCACATATTTGTAAAACGGAGTCGAGTGATGTATAAACTATTATAGCGCCTCTTTCCTTTTCTTCATGTGCTAATTCATTAATTATTTCAGTACCTGATGAAGATTTATTACCAACAATTGGTCTTCCGTCAAATGCTTTAGATAACTCATCAATCAATTCTTGAGGGAACCCTGTTTCCGTAAATGTCGGAAATGGTGTAACTGTTTTAATACCCATCATTTCTCAATGTCCTGCTAAAGTATCTTTTGCATTAGACACTTCTTGAACTTTAGCCATATATGCTAAAGTTTTTGGCACATGATAGTTACCATTTAAATTTGTAATATTACCTATTCCTAATTTTTTTCATGTGTCAATTTTAAATTCTTCAACCATTGAAGCCGATCTTATTGTATTTGCACCAGCATCACCAAAGAATTTTTGATCTCTATCAGGACCAATACCTAGACCGTCTGTTACAATCATAAATATACGTTTAAATTTTGCCATATATTAACTCCTTTTTGTATTTTTTAATATACATTTAATTTTACTCTTATAATTGAAAAAAATATATTTTATTTTGTTTTGATTTTTAAATTTTAAAAATAAAAAATGATATAATAATTACATTAAAAATACAAAAACACAATTTTAGGGGGAAAAAAATGAAAAAAGTACTATTTTTGGAAGGATCATTAGATAATTCAAACAACTCATATTCAACAGTTGCTATGAATAAATTATATGAAAAATTAGTTGCAGAAGGTCACCAAGTTGAAAAATTTAACTTAAACGAAACACACTCAAAAGTATTTTTAACAAACTCAACATGAAAAACATACTTTAACGATATTAAAAGTGATTTTTGAATTGACAAACTAAAAGAAATAGATTTATTAGTTATTTCAGAATCAATGACAAACTTTGGGGCAGCAGCTGTTGTTAAAAACTTTATCGATTCAATAGCTGTTGCTAACAAAACATTTTCATATAAATATTCTAAAAAAGGTGATGCTGTTGGTCTATTAGACAAATTAAATGTTTTAGTGGTTGCATCTCAAGGTGCACCACGTGATTGATATCAATGAGGAAGCCATATAAGTTGATTAGTTGGTACATTTAACTTCTTAGGAGCAAAAAAAGTTGATACAATTGAAATTACAGGCACAAAAACAGCATTATTTAAAGACACAAATCCTGAAAAATACTACGAAGAAAACAAAGAATTATTTGATTCTAAATTAAAAGAATTTGACTTATAGTATTAAAAAAGTTCCTTGATAATTACAAGGAACTTTTTATTCAATTATTTTTTATCATCTACGTATACAATTGTAAAACGTAAAGGTGTCCCGCCGTTTTGCTCATCAAACAAAATTTTTACTCATCTTTTAGAACCGAATGTTGATGCTAATTTTTCTGATCTAGCATATCTAGCTAAATCAAAATTTTGCAATGCTACTTGGTTTTGAAATAACGACGGATAAATATATGAATATGTAAAAATTGCAACATCAGTTTTTTGTTTATTTTTTGGAATTTCTTGGTATCCATCTTTCACTTGTGTTGAAAAAGAAATTTTTAAAATAATGCCTTGTTTAGTTAATAAGTAAGCATCATATTCAAGATTTTCATCCATAACATTTTCTTCGATAACATATTGCAAAACTTCATTTGTTGTTGGACGATTAAAGGCGCTTGTTTCTAAACTGCTTTTTTGTATGTCTTGACTTAATGCCTCTAATGTACCTTGAAATTGATCAAAAGCATCGTATAGAGCAAATGTAAATCTATCTAAATTAAATAAAAATCAAAGTCAATTTCTTGAAAATAATTCAGATAATTTTGCACGATAATCTTTTAGACCAATTACTTTTTTACTTGAAAAAAAGCTATCATCTGAACGATACATTGCAACAACATTATTACCATAAAGTAAATAATCTTTTATTTCAGTTAAATAATTATCACTTATTTCTCTTTGTTTTTTAATATAAGCTTTTTTACTTTTTTCTGTTTTAAAGGCCAAATTTAATAAAGAGTTTACATATTCATATTTTAAGAAAATGTCCCATTTGTCTTCTTTTATTTCTTTAGTAACAATTTGACTCATTTTTGTTTCGTTAGATATATTTTGTGTTTTTTGGCATGAAATAGCAATTGTCGGAACTAAAGCCAAAATTGGAGAGAAAATAAATCATTTTTTAATTTTTTTCATTATTTACCACCTTTATAAACTAACGCACCAAGTGCTGGAAAACCAAAATTATCTATCACTTCTTTTTCAAATGAGTCGAAACCTTGTTGTTGACGATGAATAATACCATTATGATAAGCATCAGATACTAATTTAATAGATATATTTTGTGTTCTCGATCTTGAAAAATAAACAATCTTATCAAAAGTTAAAATTTTGTTTTCCTCGTTATTCTTAGAAATTAATACTCTTATTAATATTCTACCTTTCCTTAAGTAATAAACGTCATTTGGAGATTCAAAAGATTCATCACCTTCCTTTAATTGGTCTCAATAATTATCAAAGAATTTTAAATCATCAGGTCTTGATTGTTTTTTTAAACGACTAAAAAATTCTTCTGTGTGTTTAGCAGTTTCTATTTCCGGAAATGTTCATCAACTTGAATAAGTTCAACTGAATTTATCTATATTTTTAATTATAAATAATCAATTATTTGTGTAAAAATTTCTTAATTTATTTAATCCTTCTTCGGTTTTAAATTCTAAATAACTTTTACTTAATTCATCAAACTGATTAAATAATTCATTTTCCTTTTTTTGTGAATTTAAAAAATTAACTTTTCCAATTTCATCATCTCTAAACCTTAAATTAACTAAATTTTCAATAATTTCGTTTGTTGAAACTTCATGTGGGTTTAAAGTGTTAGGAACAAACTCAAAACCAGTTGGAATATTGCTCTTTAATTTTGAACTTTCACTAATATTTATGCATGAAGCAAGAGAAAAGAAAATTGGTAAAGTTCCCAATAAAGAAATTCTTAAAAAATTTTTTTTAATTTTACTCATCTATAAACCTCATACTAAATCTATATATATTTAGTCCGTCTTTATTGATTTCATCTAGAGCTGATGTAAAATGTCCGTTATATTGATATATAGCTTGAAATTCCATATATTTTTCGTCGTTATGATCGCTTAAGAAGGATTCATCGTTAAATGTCTCGCCTTCTGATTCGGCGTCCCCTTTTGCATATTCATACTCATTATTAAATTCTTCTAGACGTTTTTGATAAATTAAGTTTTCTAAATTTTGTAATTGTTCTTCAATATTATTCGAATCATTTAAAATTAATAAATCTGTCATAATTTGAATTTTAGGGACTCCATTTTCTTTAAATTTTCAAATTTTAACTGCTTTATTGTTGTCGTAAATTAAATATCAAGATTCTTTATCGGTATAAGCATTGCTATTTTTTAACATACCAATATCTTGATAATTAATCTTAATTAATTTTTTAGGGTTAATATTTTTAATATTGATAGTTAATGAACCAAAATCTTTTTTAACTTGATCGAAATACTCTTTTTCCTTATCAAAAGCACGATATTTATCTCCATACGGATTATATATATACTTAAAATGTGAAATATTATTTAGTGTTCAATATCAATCATTTGACAATGCATTTTTAATTACATCTTTAGATTTGTTGGCTAAATAATTATAATCTCCATTTTTATGAACACTATTAGTAATAAAAATCGGATCATAAACAAATGCGTATTTTAATTCGTTATATTTAGCATCTGATTTATTTTCTTGTTGAAAAACATATATATTTTTTTCATTTTCATTATCATTTGTGAAAAAATTTAAAATAGTTTCAATAGAAGAGTTTTTATAAAAATAATTTTTCTCTTTTTTATTGAATGAGTTTATCTGATTTTTTTGCTCGTTACTACTTATACAACTAATAACACTTATTGGTAAAATAAATAAACTAGCACTAACTAGAAATAACTTTTTCATAAAACAACGCCTCTAAAGATTCTTTTTTATGACCTGAATATAATATTTTACCATTATGAATAAGCGTTACAGAATCAACATATTTATCTATTTCTGCTAAAACATGAGAACTAATTAAAATTGTAATTTTTTCTTTATCATTAATGTTTTTTAGTAATGAAAATAATTCAAATCTTGCACTAGGATCTAAATTAGCGGCTGGTTCATCCAAAATTAATAATTTAGGATTATGTAACAAAGCTTGAATTAATAAAACTTTTTTCTTTTGGCCTGAAGAGAAATTATATGGTTTTTCGTTAATTAAATTTTCAATATTAAAGAACTTCAAATAGTGGTAAATTCTTTCTTTAGCAACTTCTTTTTTGATGTTTGATAAAATAGATAAATTATATAAATAGTTATAAACTGTTAATTCTTTTGGGAATACGGCAACTTCAGGAACATAACCTAATATTTCGCGCGCCTCTGCATTTTTAACATCAATATTATTGATTAAAACATTTCCTTGGTAATTTGTATATGCACCAATTATTGTCTTAATTGTCGTTGTTTTACCAGCACCATTTTCACCTATAAAAGCATGAAATGCTCCGGCATCTATAGAAAAACTAATTTCATTAATTCCACGATTAGATTTTAAAAATATTTTTTTTAAATTCTTAATTTCTAAAATTTTTTTCATAACTATTTAAATTCCTTTCTTTTGTATAGGACAAATACGGATGCAAATAGCCCTGAAATAATTATTATTCATAATATAAAGTAGATATTTTTGTTTACTATTTGTTTTTCTCTATTTATAGAAAATAACTGGTCTTCAGATTGAAATAAATAATTACTATTACTATCGATTAAATCATATCTAATTAAAACTTTATTTTCTTTTACAAATAGTTTTTTTTCGAAACTTTGATATCCTCCGATTAAGTATTTAAACCCTGCAACGTTTAATTCGATCCTATTATCGCCAAAAGAATCTGGTTTTTCTTGATCAACGATAACCGCTTCAAAAATATCACTATCTTGATAATTAAAATAAATAAAATTAAGTATTGCTACCGCAAAATAAAGTTTTCTCTCTATTTCTGACTGTAACTTTTTATCTTTAATCGCGTGTTCATCAAACAATACTAAATTAGAATTAGAGTATTGATTAATTTGACTTTCGTTATTATTAACAAAAGACGAAATAGTATCAAATAATTTTCATTTTAATTGAACAACATCAATTATTTCGTCACCATTATATACTTCACTTTTAAAATTATTAACAAATTCTCTAGCTATAAAATTAAATGACGGATCTTGTAAAACTTCATAAACATATCTTCATTTTAATTTACCTACCAAATTGTTTTCAGCAGAGAACTCCGAGTTATCTTCAGGAAAAGAAACATCTACACTTGAAGCGTCTTCTCTTGCATAAATAATATCAGTGTTAATACTATTTGGAATTACAGAATTTGATTTTAATAGTCCAGGAACTATATATTTTTGTGAGTTTTGGTTTTTGTTTGTTACATTAAATTTCTTTTGATCTACATTTTGATCTAATTTATATTTAAATAAAATGCTATCTAAATTATTATAATAAACATAATTATCTTGATTTGAAAAACTATTTTTACTAATAGATTCAAATACGTTTTGATCATTAAAATTAAAAATATCTAACAATTGGTAAGGAGTAGATAATCATGAATAGATTTGTCACTCATTTGATGATTTATTAGCAATATTCATAACTTCTTTTAAATAATTAACTTGTTCTTGGGTAAATTTTTTATTTTCATAACCATTTGGTATCAATAATAACTCATCTTTATTGTTATTCATGAAATAAGGTTCCACATTGACCTCATTGCCCGAAAAATGATAAGGGTATTTTTTATTTATATAGTATGCAGCATTATTTACATTTGTAGTAGCGTTAGAAGAAAGTAATGAACCCCCTAATGCTAAAGGGATAAAAAATACTAGCGGTAATGTAATTGATATTTTTTGACTGAGTTTATAACTTATTAAAGAAGTTATTAAACCAATCAATAAATAGGTTACTAACCCTACAACAAAAAATAATAATGAATAAACAAAAAGATTTACCGAAGAATATAATGCATATGTAGAAATAAATGCTGATATGAATAAAATTGATGACCAAATTAATCCAAAATAAATTAGAGTTAATAATTTCCCTAATACAAAATTATTCCTTGAAATAGGTTTAGATAAACCGACTAATTCTAAACCCTCTTCTTCAAAATCTTTAAAAATATTCAAAGACTTAATCGATGCAAATAAAACTGTTGTAATTAGAATTCCAAATATGTATAAATGTGATGAGAGTGGCAAGTATTTTTCGCTTATAACAAACTTAAATACAAAACCAATAATAAAAGAAACGATTAAAGTTAAAGACGGAATAATGATTGAACTTTTCTTCTTAAAGACAGTATTAAAAGCAAATTTTGAATATTTAAATGCCGATGTTTTCATATTTTAACCTTTCTAAACAATAATATGAATTAAATGATGAAATAATTTTGTAACTTGTTGTATACAAAATTATTTCTTATGAATTTTTATTAAAAAATCTTTAAATTATAAATTAGAACAAAAAGGACTAGTAAATAAAATTATTTAGATAAATTTATGTAATTGTGGTTTTTTATAAATTATTTTTTTTACAAATCTAAATTATTATATCATTAATTAACTGATTTTATTTTTCTTTTTTAATTTGAATCATTTCTTATAAAAAACACCTTAGATTTAAACTAAGGTGTCATATATTATTTTTTATTATATGTATCAATTCTCAATAATGTTTTTTTGAGTTTTAATTCCATGCTATATGCATCTGCTGCACTATATTTGTTTTCACGAAGTTTATTTTCCAATTGATCTCTTTCTTTTATTGCACGTTCAATATCTATGTCTTTAACATTTATAATATCATCTGTTATAATATTAATTTTATCCTTAAGCACATAAATTAACCCGCCACCTATGAAAAATTTTTCGGTACCAGGTTTATTTTCTCAACCAATTGTTAATGTTCCTATTTCAATATTTGAAAACATTGTTGAGTGTCCCGGTTGAATTCCTATATAACCACGTGACATTTTAAGTGTAATAATCTCAACATCATTTTCATAAAAAATACCTGAAGGAACAGTTATTTTTAAATACATTTTAGACATTATTTTTTATTAAATCTTGCGATAACATCATCGATGCTTCCTGCATATCTGAATAAATCTTCAGGATATGAATCGTATTTACCTTCTAAAATTTCCTTAAAGCTTCGTATTGTATCTTTTAGTGGCACATATGCACCTTTAATACCTGAAAACTTCTCTGCAACTGTAAACGGTTGAGATAAGAAGTTTCTGATTCTTCTTGCACGAGCTACTATTTTTTTATCTTCTTCTGATAGTTCACCCATACCTAAAATTGCAATAATATCTTGTAACTCTTTAAATCTTTGTAAAATAGATACTACTTTTTGTGCGACATCATAATGTTCAGCACCAACCACAAGTGGATCTAATAATCTAGATGATGAGTTAAGAGGGTCAATCGCCGGGTAAATACCTAAAGAAGCTATACCACGATCTAAAACTGTTTTAGCATCTAAGTGAGTAAATGTTGTTGCAGGCGCCGGATCAGTTAAATCATCAGCAGGAACATAAACCGCTTGAACAGATGTTATTGAACCTCTTCTAGTTGAAGTAATACGTTCTTGCAAGGCGCCCATTTCTGTTGCTAATGTTGGTTGATAACCAACAGCTGATGGCATACGACCTAATAAGGCTGACACTTCCGAACCAGCTTGTGTAAATCTAAAAATATTGTCAATGAATAATAAAACATCTTGATTTTGTTTATCTCTAAAATATTCTGCCATTGTAAGACCGCTAAGCGCAACTCTCATACGAGCACCTGGAGATTCATTCATTTGACCAAAGACTAATGCTGTTTTATCTAAAACACCAGCGGCATTCATTTCATGGTATAAATCATTACCTTCACGAGTACGTTCACCAACTCCCGCAAAAACAGAAAGCCCATTATGTTGTGTTGCAATATTGTTGATTAATTCTTGAACAAGAACTGTTTTACCAACCCCTGCACCACCAAAAAGACCAATTTTTCCACCTTTTGCGTATGGTATTAATAAATCAATAACCTTAATACCTGTTTCTAATATTTCTGAAGATGTTTTTTGTTCTTCATAACTTGGAGAAGGGGCATGAATAGGCATTCGCTCAACATCTTCATCCATTGGTTTATCATCAATAGGATTACCTAAAACGTCAAACATTCTACCTAAAACTGCATTACCAACCGGCACAGAAATAGCACGTCCTGTATCTAAAACCGTCATTCCTCTACGAAGCCCGTTTGTTGAGCCCATTGCAATTGTACGAGCTGTATCATCACCAATATGTTGTGCAACTTCAAAAGTATAAACTTGATCTTCGTGCTTGATAGTTAAAGCGTTTAATAATTTAGGTAATTTACCTTCTTGAAAACGCACGTCAACTACCGGACCAAGAATTTGTACTATTGTACCTTCGTTTCTTATCATAAATTCTCCTTAATTAAGTTGCGTCTGCACCAGCAACTATTTCTGTTAATTCTTGTGTTATTTTACTTTGACGTTCTCTGTTGTATTCTAATTTTAAATCCGAAATTAATTCTGTAGCATTGTTTGTTGCGTTTTCCATCGCATTACGTCTTGAAGCTGTTTCTGAAATTTTCGAATTTGAACTTAAACAATAAATAGTACTTGCTAAAAACAATGGAACTGAAGAAGAAAGCACTGTTTCTGCATTTGGCTCAAACTCAATTATAGAACTACTTGTTTGAACATTCTCTTTTTTAGTAAAATCAAACGGAAAAATTTGTTGACATAATGCATCTTGATTTATATTATTAATAAATTTTGTATAAACTAAATTAATTGAATTAATTTCTTTGTTTTTGTATAGCTCCATAGCTAATTTTGAAATTTCTGAAGCTAATTTATATGGCATTTTATCCCCAATATTTGAATATTGTTTTATGACTTGTGATTTTAAGGAACTAGATGCCAATAAACTAATCCCTTTTCCTCCTAAAACTATGATTTGATCGTATTCAGAAACTTTATCACGTAATAATTGAAAAGCATTGTGATTATACGAACCACATAAACCTAAATCACTAGTTACTAAAATAAATAATTTGCTTTTTACATCTGAATTCTTTGGAAAAATAGCATAAAAGTCATTTTCGTCAATATTAGCAATTAATTGGTCGAAAGTTTCTTGCAATGATTCTTGATAAGAAATAATATTTATATAGTCATTTCTCATTTTTCTTAATTTTGAAGTAGAAACAAGTTCCATTGCATTAGTAATTTTTTGTGTGTTGCTAACAACATTAATTCTATTTTTTAAGCTATTTAAATTAGGCATCTTTTAAACTATATTTTTCTGGCATTTGTTTATGTAAGTTCGGATTATATTCCGGTATTGTAGCAACAATATCATTTACTATTTTAACGACTGTATTTTCAATTAATTTATAATCTTCTTCTGTAATTTTACCTTGTTCTGAGATTCTACTTACCAATGATAAACCAACACTATCTGTTGTTGCTCAATTAATTATATTGTCACGATATTCGTGAATGTATTCTTTAGGTAAAGGGTTTATAATTCTTTCTTTAACACCTACAAGTAAAATTGATTGAATTTCTTGTTTTATTGGTGAATATTGTTCTTGTCTTAATAGTTCATAAACTTTTGCACCATGATCAAGAATTGTTTTTGTAGATTCATCTAAATCTGATCCAAATTGAGCAAATGCTAACATTTCATTATATTGAGCCAATTCTAACTTCAAAGAACCCACAACTTGTTTCATAGCTTTTGTTTGAGCTGAAGAACCAACCCTAGAAACACTAAATCCAATATCTACCGCAGGTCTTTGACCAGAATTAAATAAACTTTCTTTTGTAAAAATTTGACCATCAGTAATAGAAATTACGTTAGTAGGTATATAAGCTGAAATATCACCTTGTTGAGTTTCAATAATCGGTAATGCTGTAATTGAACCACCACCGAAGTTCTTATTCAATCTTGCGGCACGTTCTAATAATTGAGAGTGTAAATAGAAAACATCACCAGGATAAGCTTCACGACCAGGAGGTCTTCTTAAAAGTAATGATAATGTTCTATAAGCGATAGCGTGTTTTGATAAATCATCATAAACGATTAAAACATCTTCACCTTTAAACATTCATTCTTCTGCAATTGTAACACCAGTGTAAGGCGCAATATATTGTTGTGGCGCTAGCTCGCTAGCTCCAGCCACAACTATTGTAGTGTATTCTAATGCTCCAGAATCTGATAATTTTTGAACTATTTGAGCAACTGTTGAATTCTTTTGACCAATTGCGACATAAACACATTTAACATTTTTATCTTTTTGATTAATAATTGTATCAATTGCAATTGCTGTTTTACCGGTTTGACGGTCACCGATAATAAGTTCTCTTTGTCCTTTACCAATCGGAATCATGGTATCAATTGCTAAAATACCTGTTTCCATAGGTTGATTAACTTCTTTACGGCTCATAACACCGGAAGCTGTTTTAAATATTTCTGATTTTTTAGTTGTGATAATTGGACCTTTACCATCAATTGGATTCCCTAGTGCGTCTACGACTCTACCTAAAAGTTCATCTCCGACACTAATAGAAATAACTTCACCAGTTCTTCTAACAGAATCTCCTTCAGAAACTGAATTAGCATCTCCAAAAAGAGCGACACCAACTGTTTCTTCTTCTAGGTTAAGAGCAAGGCCAAAAACACCATTGTCAAAAGTAACAATTTCACTATTCATAACTTTTTCAAGACCGTTAACAAGAGCTATACCATCACCAATAGAGATAACTTTCCCGATCTCTGAACGATCTACATTAGAATTAATATTTTTAATTCTATCTTTAATAATCGCTGAAATATCATCTAATTTGACTGCCATCTAAACCTCCTTTTTATTAATTAAAATATCATTTTTTAATTTATCTAATTCGTTTTTAATGTTATTTTCTAAAACTTCGGTACGGGAAACGATTTTAAAACCGCTAATTAAATTAGGATCCACATGATGTGTAATTCTAACTTTTCTACGAGTATTTTCTTGAAGTTTGTTTTTAATATCTAAAAGTTGTTTTTCGTCGATTGGAAATGCCGAAATAACATCTACAAAACGAATTCTTAATTCGTGATTTGATAGTTTTAGATATTCAATAATTATTTTTTTAAGGTAACTAACAACTTTTCTGGAAACAATGACCTTGATAAAATTAGTAGTTATTCAGTGAAAACCTTTAAAGGCAATATCTATTGTTTCGAATTTATGCATTTCACTAATATCATAATTTGATAAATAATTTATAAAATCTTTGTTATCCGTAAATTCTTTAAGTGTTTCAAATTCTGTTTGTAGAATTTCAAATTTATCTTCCTCTTTAGCTAAATCAAATATAGCAACTGCGTAGGCTGAAATGTGTCTTTTTTCATACATTATAACTCTTCAACCTCTTTATCTGAATTTAAGAATTGATCAATGATTTTATCTTGTGTATCTTTTGAAATTTCACGTTTTAGAATTTTTTCTGATAATTGTGTAGCAATTTCAACAATATATTTTTTAGAATTTAGATCAAATTCTTTTTGTTGCGCACTAATGTCTAATCTTGTTTCATCTAATAAACGTTTTGATTTAATAGTTGCTTGGTTAGTATAAAACTCTGCTATTTTTTCTGCTTTTAATTTAGCTTTTGTAAGGATATTGTCAGCTTGCACGTGCGCATTTTTGAGTTGCGCATTTGCTTCGTTTAATGTTTTAATACTTTCTTCTTTTTTACTGATCGAATCATCTATATTGTTTTGAATAAAATCATGACGATTTTTCATCATTTTTTTAACAGGTTTATATAGAAAATATCATAGTGCAGCAAATACTATTATGAAAGCAAGAATAGTTGCAATCATTAATGGAATACTTGGAAAAATACCTAAAAATTCTTCTTTAAGTTGTTCTCCTGCACTCGGTGTACTACTTGACGCTTCTGCTGCAAATTTATGGAATTTATCGATATTTAATATCATAAGAAAAATACTATTATAATACGAAAAGAATTAATATAGCAATAACGAAAGCATAAATAGCTGATGATTCAGCAATTCCAGCACCAACAATTAACATGTTTCTAACTTTTTTCTCTGCTTCTGGGTTTCTCCCAACAGCTTCAGCTGCTTTACCAGCTGCATAACCTTGTCCAACCCCTGTTCCTATAACACCGATAGCTGCTAAACCAGCACCGATTGCTAATAATCCAGTTTTTAAGTCTGCTCCACCATTGTTAGCCATAACTTCGGCCGCCTTTGATGTTGAGTTTGAAGCTTCTTCTGCTAATTTTTGAATTGATTCTATAATCATTTTTTCTCCTACTTTTATTTTATTAATATATATGTTCTACTTTATTTTTTTTCATATTTTTAAAAATTTTATAAGTAAACTTTTTCGGTTTTTCTTCTGGAACTTCCGATTCCATCTTTCAATATACTATTGTTAACAGCGTGAAAACTATAGCTTGCAACACTGCCCCAAATATATCGAAATAAAAATGTAGCACAGGAGTAAAGATAGATCCTAAGTAATAAAATGGTGACCCTCCGATAGTTATATTTCCTACTAAAGCATATACCATTAATAAGATCGCAGCACCACCCATTAAGTTACCATACATACGAGCTGAAAGCGAAATTAAACTACCAAATTTACCAATCAATTCCATCGGATTCATAACATCTTTAATATATTTTCTTTTTCGATGAATTGCACCAGCCACAAAAACACCCATTCATGTCATTAAAGCAAGTGTAAAAGGCACTGAGATTGAACTACCAATTGGTTTTAATCCAATTATTGGTAACAAGTTACCTATAACTAAAAAAGTACCTAAAGTAAAAATATAAAATTTAGCTTTCGGAATTGAACCGTCAGCAACATTATCGAAATTATCATCCAATGCCTTTACATATGATTCTGCTATTAAAGCTACACCTGTTGGCGACTTATCATTTTTAACTTTTTTAACTTTTATAAAAGCAATAATTGATAGCACCACAATAATTAACACAGTCATAAATAATGACAATAGTTGAGGTAAATTTCAAACTCATAATTTCTCGATTATCTTCATTAAACCTCCTTTTTATTTTTTAAGTATATTGAAGTAAAAATAATACTTATGAAGCTACTTAATAAACCAATAAAGAATATACCTAAATTGATTTGAGCATCAGTAAAATTAACTTCTAATAAGGACTTTGTGCTTTGATTTGAGATTTTATTAATACTTACTATTAAATACATAATTAAGGATAAAATAATAAAAAATATTAACATTTTTAATATATGAGCAATAATTAATATTTTTCTTTTTTTAAGATTAACTGTATTCAAAATCCAGGTAATTTTAAAAAGTAAAAACGAAGTAAAAGACCCTATA
Source organism: Mycoplasma sp. CSL10137 (assembly GCF_017116845.1). Lineage (NCBI taxonomy): Bacteria > Bacillati > Mycoplasmatota > Mollicutes > Mycoplasmatales > Mycoplasmataceae > Mycoplasma > Mycoplasma sp. CSL10137. Next base: position 293,661 of record NZ_JAFIRE010000001.1, read on the forward strand.
GCAAAACCAAATAAAGATCCTCTTATTCATAAATTAATAATGAAAAAAAACGCACTCGAGATAATTAGAAGAGTAATATATATAATATCAAAACTCTTTCTAAAATTGCTCATAGCACTCCTTTGTTTGTGTTTGCTTAAAAGTATTTTATAACTTTTTTTATGTTTTTTGTAAAAAATTTTTAAAAAAAATAAAACGATACTTATTTCGCTTTATTTTAGTGTTTTTTGTCAAATTAAGCTTTATTATTTGAACCGAATTCATGTATTTTAAACTTAACTGTTTCGCACATAGCTTCAAACCCTGGTTTATATAATTTACGTGGGTCAAAGTTTTTGCCTTCTAAGTCTTTTCCACTCAAAATATATTCTCTTAATGCTTTATGGTTTGATTGTTGTAACTCTGTATTAACATTAATTTTTGTAACACCTAAACTAATAGCTTTTTTGATTTGTTCTGAAGGAATCCCACTTCCACCGTGTAATACGATACCGATTCCAGCGGCTGAACTAATTTCTGTTAATGTGTCAAAACTTAATGATTCTCATGTTGTTGGGTATGGACCATGAATATTTCCGATTCCAGCCGCTAAAACATCAATTCCAAGTGAAGCCATTTTTTTAGCTTCTTCAGGATTTGCGAATTCACCATTTCCTACAATTCCATCTTCTTCTCCACCGATTGTTCCTACTTCAGCTTCAAATGACATATTTCTTTTTCTAGCTAATTCTACTAATTCTTTTGTTTTAGCGTAGTTCTCATCAAACGGATAATGTGAACCATCGAACATAACTGATGTATATCCTTCATTTTCGATAGCAGCTTTAACACCTTCATATGAACCATGATCTAAGTGTAATGCAACAGGAATTGTAATTTTTAAGTCTTTTATTAAACCTAAAACCATTCCACTAACTGCATTTAAACCACCCATATATTTCACTGCACCTTCTGATGTTGCAACAATAATTGGTGATTTTTCGGCTTCAGCTGTTAATAAAACAGCTTTTGCTCATTCAAGATTATTAATATTAATGTGAGGAACTGCGTATTTTCCTTCTTTTGCTTTTTTAAGCATTTCTTTTGCGTTTACTAATGGCATCTTTTTTCCTACTTTCTATTTTATTCATTGTTAATTAATTTCTGTTGTACTACTAATTCAAGTACCGTCAAGATTTCTTGTAAATCTCATATCAACAGTTAACAAACGATATAATTCACCCATTTTCTTTTCTTTTATCTTATCAAGGGTAAAATTTTCGTCATCTTCATAGCTTTGAATTCAAACTTCCCTAAGTTCTTCTTCAATTCTTTGGAAAATTTCATCAAATGTGAAAGATCTAGATGTATCAGAAGAAATAACTTCTATAGCTATTTCTAACATTGTTTTATTCTTCATTAATTTTCCTTTCGATACTTTGTGTATTAATTATAAACCAAAAAATGTTTTTTTTAATATTTGTTTAAAAATTACATATTTTCTGGTGCAGTAACACCTATTAAACTTAAACCAAGACGTAAAACAAGTTGAACAACCTTAACTAGATAAGCATATTCAGATTCGTTTTCGTGTCCTTTAAGCTTTGTTTCGGAATAAAAACTATTAAATAATTTAGCTAAATTTAATAAGTATTGACTCATTAAATTAACTTTTGAAGTTTCAACAATTGTTTTAATTAAAGATGGAAACTCATCAATTGCTAAAACTATTTTTTTAGCTTTATAACTTAATTTAAATTCGGCATTTAAACTCGGAACTATCAAATTATTAAGTAATGAAACTGTTCTAGAGTGTGCATATTGAACAATATAAACTGGATTACTATTATTTGATGAATTTGAAAAATCAATATCAAAATCAAATTTATTATTAATTTCACGAGTTAACATCATAAATCTAATTGCGTCCGGTGAACTAACCTCTAATAAGTCTGACAATGTAACACTTGTTCCTGCTCTTTTAGACATTTTAAATTCTTCTCCGTTTTTTATTAATCTAACTAATTGAATTATTAAAACATCTAATTTTTTTTCATCATATCCTAAAATACTTAATGCTGCTTTCATTCTTTCGACATAACCTGAATGATCGGCACCTCAAATATTAATTAAACGATCCGCTTTCTTAAATTTTGTTAAATGATATGCAATATCAGGAAGTAAATATGTGTTAGCTCCATCGGACTTAATTAAAACACGATCTTTATCATCTTTAAATTCTGTTGTTTTTAAAAATAAAGCACCATCTTTATGATATGTAAATTCTTTCATTTTATCTAGAGCTTCTTCTACTGCTCCGTTTTTTAAAATGGAAAGTTCACTTGAGAAGGTATCAAATTTACTAATGTTTAACTTCGATAAGTCAAACTTAATTTTGTCTAACAAAATATCTTTAACTTCCGTTTTAAATTCATTGTATTTTGAATCAAAATTATCTAAGTAATAATCTCCTTTTTTATTTTTAATTTGCTCTACCGCTCAAGTAATATCTTGTCCTTTGTATGATTCTTCAGGCATATCTAATTCTTTGTCAAATAATCCAAAATATCTTACTTTTGCAGAATTAGCCAATACATTAATTTGATTTCCTGCATCATTAACATAATATTCTGACTCTACTTTATAACCGGCGTGACGATAAATTTTAATTAAGGAATCTCCAAAAACAGCACCTCTAACATGACCTACATGTAAAAATCCTGTTGGATTAGCAGAAATATATTCGACATTTATTTTAATTGGATCAAATTGGTTTGCACCATAATTAAAGCCTTGTTCATTTGCGTTTAATAATACCTCATTGAAAACTGCATCTTTTAAAATTATATTTATAAAACCAGGGGTTGCTACATCAACTTTAGCAAATACTTCATAATTTAACATCAAAGTATTTGCTAATTCGGTAGCGATATTTAATGGTGAAGTTTTAACAAATTTTTTGAGCAAAAATGCTACATTAGTAGATAAATCATATTTGATTTCTTCATCTTCTAAATGTTCGGGCAAATTTGGTAAACTAATCAAAAAACCTATTTTTTTCGCATCAAATTCTTGTTGAAAAAAATTATTTTTTTGCATTTTTTTTATCGAATCTATAATCAAATCTCTAATTTTTACGTTTAAAAGCATCACTTTCCTCCTACATTGTATTTTAATTATACATTTTATGAAAACATTATATAATAAAAATATGTTAAAAATTTATGTTTGCGGACCAACGGTCTATAACGATGTTCATATTGGTAATATTAGACCAATATTAACATACGATTTAATATTAAAAGCTGCTAGAAATTTAGGTATTGAATTTAGTTTTATTCATAATATAACTGATATTGATGATAAAATAATCAATCGTGCAATCGAAGAAAATACTACAGAAGACGAAATATCTACAAAATATTCAAAACACTATTTAGAAATTTTAAAAAGTCTTAACGTAAACACAATTACACACTTAGAATATGTAACTAAAAATTTAGATACAATTTATGATTTAATTCAAAAAATGATAGACAAAGGAAGCGCTTATAAAATAGGTTCAAATGTTTGATTTGACGTTAATAAAAATATTGAAAATTACGGAAAAGTATCAAATCAACAAATTGATAAAATGAAATTTGAAGATAGTGACCATCAAAAACGTTTTCCTGCCGATTTCGCGTTATGAAAAGACACAAATATAGGTGTAAAATACAATTCTCCTTTTGGATTGGGGAGACCTGGTTGACATACAGAATGTGTCGCGTTAATTTACAAGCATTTTAAAGAAAATGGCGTTGATTTCCACGGTGGTGGGATGGACTTAACATTCCCACATCACGAAAACGAAAATATTCAGTTTTTTAGTATAACAGGTAAGGACTTAAGTAAAAATTGACTTCGCACGGGTCAAATTAATATAAACGGAATTAAAATGTCTAAATCACTTCAAAATGTAATTTTACCTAAAGATTTTATCGAAGCATACTCTGCAGATCATTTGAAAGTTATTTTTTTACTTTCAAACCTAACAAGCGAGATTAATATAGATGAAAACTTATTAAATAACGCTTCTTTATTTTTGAAAAAAATTAAAAAAATATTTTTTGAAGCAACAATAAATAAAATCGATAGAAATTATGATGAAGATTTATTTAAACAAGCAATGAGTTATATTTTTGAGAAAAACTTTTCAAAATTCAATAAGCTTCTTAATGAATTATTCAAGGAGATTAATAAAAATAATTCAAAAATTTACATGGCTACAATTATGAAAATATTTGATAGTTTAGAATTTGATATTTCTAAATTTAATTATAAAGACTATGTTGACTTATATAATCAATGACAGTCGCACTTAAGAAACAAAAATTTTGTTGATGCCGACAAGGTAAGAGAAACATTGATTAAAAACGAACTAATTTAGTAATAAAAAACTACAAAAATTATTAAAAAAGAGGATATAAAATATGGAACAATTATTAGTGTGTGGTAAAAACTCAGTTATAGATGCTTATAATAATAATCAAAAAATTAAATTAATTTATATATCAAAAAAAGAGAATTTAAAATATTTTAATAAGCACAGAGTTAACATTAAAATTGTTGACCATATTTTTTTAAATAGTTTAACTCAAGAAAATCACCAAGGTTTTATTGCTGTACTACCAGGAATTAATTATTTCGATTTAACCAATTTAATTAAGAATAAACCAGAAAATGTACTTGTATTAGATAAAATCCAAGATCCACATAATTTAGGAGCAATAATAAGAACTGCTAATGCAGCAGGAATTAAAGATATAATTTTACCTAAAACAAATGCGGCTCAATTAGATAGTACCGCTTTGAAAGTTTCATCCGGTGGTTATATTGGAATTAATTTTTATAGGGTAAATAGTATTTCTGCTTCTTTAACAAAAATTAAAAAACATGGATATTGAATCTATTCAACAACTTTAAATGAAAAGGCATTTCCACACACAAAAGTAAATTATAATGGGCCAACAGTAATTGTAGTTGGTAACGAAGGAGTTGGAATTTCAAAAAGTGTAGCTTCCGTTAGTGATGAATTCATCTATATTAATCAATTTGGAACAGTACAATCTTTGAACGTATCTGTAGCAACAGGAATTATACTTTTTGATTTAATCAATAAGAAAAATGGATAAGAAAATCGAAATCAATAAACTTTCAAAGTATGTAATTTTATTTTTAAAAATTAACCAAAACAAAAAATATATAACAAAAAACGAAATATTATTTAAATTTCAAAAGATATACTATTCAAATATAGAAATTTTTTGTGCTAAGATTTTTCGGATGACAAGGCCTTATAACATTAGCTGAGAAGAAATATATAATACATTATTATTTGAATCTTTCGAACTAATGCTCAAAGAATATGACGACAAAATACCTTTTGAAAATAAATTTTGAAATAGTTTGAAATTTAATTCACTTAATTCTTTAGGTAAGTTAAAAAGTAGACAAAATATATTTGATAACTACATTGGAAATCACTTAATAAATTATCAAAAATTATTTAATAAAATAAATTATTTAGATTATTTAGATAATATAAATTCAAATGATAATAGACATTATAAAGAGTTGCTTGTATTACTTTACTCTAAATTAAATAAAATTGAAAAAGAATATATAAACAATATAGATATGCCTATTAAAAATAAATCATGATATTCAAGAAGTAAACAATTAGAAATAATAAATAACATAAGAATTAAATACAATAATATTTGTCAAAGTATTTAATCAATTTTAAACCGACTTAAAAAAGACGTTTTATGGTAAAATACATATATGAAAAATAATAAAGTTTCATTAGCGTGCGAAGAATGCAGAAGAAAAAACTACATAACTAACAAAAGTTTAGGGAATTTAGAACGTTTAATTGTTAAAAAATATTGTATTCATTGCAAAAAACATACACTTCATAAGGAAGAAATCTAAATGAAAAAAAATAATGAAGAAAAAACATTGAAACAATTAAGAAATAAAAAATATTGAATAAGAAAAACAATAAAAGAAGTCAAACGCGTTAGATGACCTGACGCTAAAACTAATACAATAAACTTTGTTAGAATAATAATTTTTACCGCTATTTTTGCTTTATTTGTCTATGGTGTTACACTAGCATTTACAAAAATTTTAGAAATGATATAAATAACTAGGAGAATTTATGAAAGAAATGAAATGATATATGATTTCAACAATGAGAGGTAAAGAAGAACAAGTTGTTGAAGCTCTAAATAACCGTATAATAGCAGAAGATCTTAAAGAATATTTTGATCAAGAAATTGGAGAAACTGGTGCATTTAGAATTTTTAAAAAACCAAGTTTATCTCAAAAAGAATACCAAAAAAAACTTAATGGATTAGATTATAAAATTAACTACATAAATTTATATCCTGGATATATTTTTGCAAGAATGCATATGACTGATGCAGCATGGTTCTTAGTACGTAATACTCAATATGTAACAGGTTTAGTAGGTTCATCCGGAAAAGGGGCAAAGCCTACACCGGTAAGCAATATTGAAATCAAAAGGATGTTTAAAAGAGAACAAGAAGCTATAAAATCATTCGAAGATGGAGAAGATGTTTTTGGTCTAATTAGCGGAGATATTGTAGAGATAATAAGCGGACCATACATTGGACAAATTGCAACCGTTATTAAAGTTGATAAAAAAGGAAAAGAAGCAACAGTTGTTTTTGAGAAGTTTGGTAAAAACACAGAATTAATCATTGAAATTGATTCATTGAGATTAAGTGAAGATAATTAATAAAAAACACTAATATTTTAGGTTAACCTAATTAAAATATTAGTGTTTTATTTTTTAAAAAAATCTGCTTCTTCAAATAATTTTGCAATACGCTTTCCAAATTGATTTTCTAATTCAGAATAGTTAGATTTTTTTAAATTTTCAATAGTTTTAAAATATGACAAAATATTTTTAAGTGTTTTTTCACCTATGCCTTTAATATTTAAAATTTCACTAGACTTCATATTTTTATTCTTTACTTTATTATATCTATATTTAGCATTTTGATCTACTTGAGTTTGTATTTTACTCAAAAAATTAAAAATTTCGTTATCTATATCTAAAATTATGTTCTTATCATTAATTATTTTTTTAGTTTTATGTTTAGAATCTTTCACGAGACCAAAAACATTATTTTGCAAATTAAAATTCAATAAAGCTTCTTTTATTTCTTTCACTTGAGCCATTGAACCATCTGCTATAAAAATATCATTATTTTTAATTTTGGATATATTTTTATCTAAAAAATAGATTGCATTATAGTAGGTATATTGAATATCAGAATGTTTATTAATGTTTTTTACAATGTTTGTTAAATCATATGTTTTTGTCATTCTAGTAATTTTCCCATTTATATCAAAAGCAACAACACTACCCACTACATTTTTATTATGATTTTGAAATGAATTGTCAAAAATAAAGATTTTTTCTATATTTGATAATCCTAAATTATTTTTTAATTTTTCTCAAACAATCTCGTTATCATTTAGAAAATTAGGATGCTTAACAAGATATTTATTTATACTCTCTTTGTTATTAAGCATTAATAAATCACTAATTTGGTACAAGATTCCTTTCTTACTAAATCTTACTTTTTTCAAAATTAAATCATTTAATTCTAAATTTAAATTTTCCATTTCTTTGTTTAAAACTATTTGAACCGGAACCTTATTTTTACTATAAAAATTAGATAAATATTTTTCAATAAACTCTGCAAATAATCCTTCTCAATTTTTATTTTCATATTCGTGATAAATTAATGATCCGTAGTTATATGAATACATAGATATGAAAACTTTCGATTTAACTTTTTGAAAATCAAAAAAATCAATTGAGTGCTCATTTGAAATTTCAGAAATTTGTCTTTCTTTAATTTTTTCCAAAAATTTTGATGCCTTATAATATTTATTAGCTATTTCAAATTGAAGTTTTTCACTATAATCTTTTTCTCTTTGAGAAATTAAAGCTTTAAAGTAAGAGTACTTTTTATTAAAAATATCGATTATATCATTAATAATTAGCTTTATTTTTTCTTCGGAATCAAAATAAATTTTTTGGCCTTGATTATATAAATAAATATCTTTTAAAACATCAACAAAGTCACTAAAGTATGTATTTGGTGGTAAAGGACCAAAACTATACAACGAGTTATTGTCTTTGTCGCCGATTTGAATCTTAATATCCTTTTTTGTGGCATTAAAATTAATATATGGATAAGTTTTTTTATTTACTAATTTTATATTAAATCTAGGATTATATTCTTTAATTAATTTCTGTTCTTTAATAAATGCATCGTTTTCGTTTTTTGCTAAAAAATAATCAAAATCAGTTATACTATTAATCATTTTAGGAGTTAATCAAGAATTATTATGGCCACCGAAATATTGCATTAATCTATTTTTTAGTTTTTTTGCCTTACCGACATAAATAACTTCATTGTCTTTTTTTCATAAATAAACACCAAAAGTATTTGGAACTTTAGAAATTTTATTAATTATATTTTCTTTTTTAATCATATATTATAATTGTACATTTATTTACATATTTATATTCGCAAATACACTAATTTAACTTTTTAAAACTTATTTTTACTTAAAAAAATAATTAGTTTTTAGGTAAAAAAGACTATAATTGCTCGTGTTATGAAGAGAACATCGATTTTTAAACTTTTTGCGATCGGGACAGCTGCATTAAGTTTATCAACATTTTTGTCCATTGTGATTTCAGGAATATATATTTCTAAGAGCAATAATTTTAAAGAAAAAAATATTTTATCTAGTATGAATCTAAATTTTTTATTTGCAAACTCAAAAGAAAAAACATTTAATTCAATAAATAATTTGGATTTAGTCAAAGAAAACATATTATTAAAAAAAATAGACACAAAATATAAATATACATTTATTGGTGCTACAAAGAGCGAACTCGGAATAATTGTAACTTATAGAATATCTTACAATAATAAAGTTTCAGAAGAAAAAACATCCTTAATTTCAAAAGATAGTTTTAGAAAACCAATTAATTTTGATAATAGTTTTGCAACTTTTAAATTTAAAAATTCAAAAAATAAAACATACAATTCAATTGCTGAAGAAGAATTAAATCAAGACAATATTATAGGTTTAATTGAAAAAGATAATTTCCAAATTAACTTTATATCGGCGTCTAAAAAAGATGAAAACATTGAAATTAAATATACATTAACTTCAAACTCAGAAACTTCAGAAGAAAAAATAGCTTTAATTTCAAAAGACATTAAATATACATTAACTTCAAACTCAGAAACTTCAGAAGAAAAAATAGCTTTAATTTCAAAAGATAGTTTTAGAAAATACGAAGATAACAAATTAATTACACAAAGTTTTAATGTTTATACTGACGTTATTAGGTTAAATTCAATATTTAATATTGAAAATAACAATTATTTTATCGATTTGAAAGATGAATCTAACGTTTTACCTAGTGGTAAATATAAAATTATATTTAGTAAAAATAATAATGGTGTTATTAAAAAGAATAAAAAATCGGAAATTATTTTAGATGGTGTTTTAGAAAACGTTGAAAATCCTTCAAATTTTAAAAACTTAAAATATAAAGCTAAATTCAATTTTGTAAAATATGATCGTACAAAAATAAGTGATGATTTGAATACAAAAGAAAATAATTGAAGTCAAAAAGTAACTATCGATAAAGATAACTCAAACAAATCAAACCCTGATAAAATAGATAAAATATTTCAAAGACAATTTGAAAAATTAAGAAAAACTCAAAACAACTTCTGAAGTAATTTAGACAGAAACAATACAAACCAAGAAAACGATATTAACCAAATAACTTTAAAAACAGTTAACAAAGAAGGCGAATGGTTTGATACCTTAAAATTTTCATGATTTGATTTCTTATTAACTCAAGAAAATCAAACAGAATTATTTTTACCTAGTAAACTAAATATTCAGTATTCTATGGACGGAAAAAATTTCTTCAACGTCCAAAATCAAAATAAAATTGAATTACAAGATTTTGGTCCTGTGTCAGGATATAAAGAAACAATTGGATATCGTTCGCTAATTGGAAACTCATTTCTTGCGTACGAGGGAACCAATGCAACTATTTTTAATATAGATTTTAATCCAACAAAAGCAAAATATATTCGTATAAAATGAACACCTCAAGTTAGTTATTATAGTAATGCAAATAACAAAAAACTATCAGCAGTAACATTTAGCGGATTGCAACTAAGAATTTTGGATAAAAACAAAAAAGAGGAATTAAAAATAAATTCAGAAACAACAAACGAATCATTTTCTTCAAAAATAAAAATAATAGATTTATAATTTTAATCTAAAAGTATACGTTAGTTGAAAAAAACAAGAAATGCAGTATATAAATATTGCATTATTTTTTTATGGTAAAATATTATCTAAATTAAAGGAGGAAAAATGAAAAGAATATATTTAGCTGGAGGATGTTTTTGAGGTGTGCAAGGTTATTTTAAAACAATAAAAGGAACAAAATTTAGTACTGTAGGATACGCTAACTCAGACGTTGAAGCTCCAACATATAAACAAGTGTGTCAAGGCGATACTAACGCAGTCGAAACTTTAGAATTATATTACAATGAAGAAAATATAAGTTTATCCCAAATAGTAGAAAAATTATTTGAAGTTATCGATCCAACGGCTTTAAATTATCAAGGTCCCGATCATGGAACACAATATAGAAACGGCATTTATTTCGAAACACAAGAAGATGGAGAAATAATTAAAAAAACTGTTGAAAAACTTTCAAAAGATATTGATGGTGAAGTTGTAACAGAAATTAAAAAGTTAGATAACTATTATCTAGCCGAAGAATATCATCAAGATTACTCAGATAAAAATCCAAATGTTGTATGCCACATTAAATTTTAATGTTTTATTAAAAAATGATTTTATGGAAATTAACATAAAATCATTTTTTTAATTTATAATATTGAATACATATTAATTATTACAAGGAGCAATATGAAACAATATTTAGAACTTTTAAACCTAGTTAAAAAAGAAGGAATAAATAAAGACGATAGAACTAATACAGGTACTATAAGTTATTTTGGTACCCAATCAAGATATAATCTTAAAGAAGGTTTCCCTCTTTTAACAACTAAAAAAATGGCTTGAAAAGCAATAGTTATCGAACTATTATGATTTTTAAAAGGTGATACCAACATTAAATTTTTAATAGACAATAATGTAAACATTTGAAACGAATGACCTTATGAAGATTTTAAAAAATCTAATGATTTTAAGGGAGAAACTTTAAAAGAATTTATCCAAAGAATAAAGGAAGATGAAAAATTTGCGAAAAAATACGGAAATTTAGGTCCGGTGTACGGAAAGCAATGAAGAGATTTTCTTGGTGTAGATCAAATTTCAAATTTAATAAATGATATTAAGAAAAATCCTTATTCAAGAAGGCATATAGTTAGTGCCTGAAATCCTTTAGAAGTAAAAGATATGGCATTACCACCTTGTCATACTTTATTTCAATTTTATGTAAATAAGAATGATGAATTATCATTACAACTTTACCAACGAAGTGGTGATTTATTTTTAGGTGTACCATTCAATATAGCCTCATATTCATTACTATTAAGTATGGTAGCACATGTTACGAATTTAAAAGTAGGAGAATTCATACACACAATTGGTGACGCACACATTTATTCAAATCATATTGAGCAAGTAAATGAACAATTAAGTAGAAGACCTTTAAAATTACCTAAATTAGTTTTAAATAAGTTTATTGATAATATATTTGATTTTACTTTAGAAGATATTAAACTAGAAGATTATGAATACTTACCTGCGATAAAAGCAAAGGTTGCTGTATAATGATTAAATTAATAGTTGCACTTGATAAAAATAATTTAATAGGCAATAAAGACAAATTACCTTGAAGGATTAAAGAAGAATTAAATCATTTTAAAACAACTACACTTAATCATTCTCTGTTATTTGGTAAAAATACTTTTTTAGGTTTACCGCATAGATTAAAAGATAGAAAAATTTATGTTTTGAGTGAAGAAAATATACCTAATGCTGATGTAACCATTAATAACACAAGTGAATTATTTAAAGTATTTGAATACTATAAAAATAATTCACAAATACTTTTTATAGCCGGTGGTAAAAGTATTTACGAATCATTTTATAATTTTGCAGATGAATTGATTATAAGTAGAATTCACGGAGAATTTAGCGGAGATGTTTTTTTAAACTTTGACTTATCCATGTACGAACTTATAGAAACAATTGATAAAGATGTTTTTAGCATAGAAAAATGAGTAAAAAAAATATAGATTTGGGAAAATCTATATTTTTAATCATTAATAAATTGTGAAGTATACATATCATAATAGAATCCTCTAGAGTTAATTAAACTCTTATGTGTTCCTGTTTCTATTATTTCTCCGTTATTAACTACTAATATTAAATCGGCATTTTTAATAGTGCTTAAACGATGAGCAATAACAAATGAAGTTTTATATTTCATTAATTTAAGCATTGATTTTTGAACTATTATTTCAGTATTAGAATCAATATTAGATGTTGCTTCATCTAATATTAATATATTTTTGTTAGAGAGTATTGATCTAGTTATTGAAAGTAATTGCTTTTGACCTTGAGATATATTTTGTCCATTATTTTCGATTAAAGTGTTAACGCCTTTAGGTAATGAATCAATAAAATGTTGTGATTGTGTCATCTCAATTGCTTTTTTAATGTCGTTTTCATTAATTCCTTCATTAGACATATTCAAATTATCTAAAATAGTTTCATTGAATAAAAATGAATCTTGTGAAACAATAGTCATAATTCTTTTTAAATCTTTTCTATTAATATTTTTTAGCTCAAAACCGTCAATTGTAATACTTCCTTTTTGATAGTTATAATATTTGCTAATTAAATTTATAATTGTAGTTTTTCCTGCTCCGGTAGGTCCTACAATAGCTATATTTTGACCTTGCTCTACTTTGAATGAAGCATTTTTGAGTTGATATTTATTATTTTTAGTCGGATCATAACTAAAGTAAACGTTTTTAAATTCAACATTCCCTTTAACAGATTTGTAAACATATTTTTCAATATTAGGATCGTATATTTTTCATGCAAAAAAACCAAAAGGATCTTCGTTAGAACATTCTAAAAAATCATTAACGTTTTCGTTGTAACTTATTTTAACAATCCTAATTATTTCATGATCAGTTTTTGGTAAAGGTTCATCTAATAATTTTGAAATTCTATTTGTTGAGGCTATACCAACTTGAATATTAAATACAGCACCCATTAAAGCTTGAAACGGACCTAAAAAGTTTCAATTTATAGAAATAAAAGTAAATATTAGGCCTGCTGTTGCGTGACCATTTATATCCGCTCCGAACCCTTGAAGACCCAATACATTTGTTCCTCTAAAATAAAAATAAGCTGATATACCAGTAATAATTAAAATAAGAAAATTACTTAAAAAAGTGTATATTGAATCAAAACTTTTCGATATAAAGTCACCTTTGAATGCCGTATCACGAATTCTTTTGGTTATATCAGTCAATTGATTAAATAAATGTTCTTGTTTATTGAATGCATTTGTAATTTTTGTATTTTGGAGAGATTCTTCAACAAAAGCATTTAATTCTCCAAAAATCATTTGCATTTTAATAAAATAAGGTTGAGATTTCTTGATCAATAAGAATACCATACCAAAACTAATTAGAGTTATAGGTATTATAATTAATGATAAAGCAGTTGAAACTAAAAACATCATGACTATAGTAATAGTAATATTAAAGAAAGCACTAATAAGTTGTGAGAGAAGTTGAAATAATGAGTTAGCAATATTATTAGCATCAATAACTAAATTAGAAATTAAATCACCTGTTTTATTCTTATCATAGAAACTTATATCTAAATGAATTAATTTATCTACAATTTCATTTCTTAATCTCGCGGAAGCTTGATAACTAATTTTTGCATATATGTATTGTTCCGAATATCTAAATATTCCATAAACTAAATATGATAAAACTAGAACTGATAAAATTAGAAAAAACTTAGTTGTTTCAAAATCACTAAAATTTTTACCGTTTCCAAGTGGCTCAAAAAAACTAGAAACTATATAACCGATTAAATAACTACCACCAATATAAAAAATTGCATTAATAAAAGAGAAGAACATAGCTAAATAAAAACTTTTTTTATCTTTATTAACAAAAGATAAAAGTCTTTTTAAATTTTTGTAATAATTTTTTTGTTTTTTAATATCTTTCATTATGACTCTTTCTATTGTTCTAATTGATTTTGACTTATTTCTCTATATCATTCACAATTTTGTACTAAATATTTGTGTGTACCTTCCGCAACTATTTCACCCTTATCCATCACTATAATTTTATCGGCGTTTTTTATAGATGTTATTTTTTGTGAAATAATTACATTTGTTGAACTATTTTTTCTAGAAATATTATTAATTAATGTTTTTGTTGTTAAATTATCTAAAGCGCTTGTAGAATCATCTAAAACTAAAATTTTAGGTTTAATTAATAATGTTCTTGCAATAGATAATCTTTGTTTTTGACCTCCAGATAAATTTTTACCTTGTTGTGAAACTTCATGTTGTAATTGCTTTTCAAAAGAATTTACAAAGTCTTTAGAGCAAGAAAATTCTAAAGCATAATCAATCTCACCATCCGTAGCATCTTCTTTGGAAAATCTAATATTAGATTCGATTGTTCCAGAAAACAATAAAGCATTTTGATAAACAATACCTACATTCTTTTTTAGATCATTAGTGTTAATTTCTTTCAATTCTTTTTCATCGATTAATATATTTCCGTTGGAGTACTCCATATTATTAACAATTAAATTAGCAATTGTACTCTTACCTGATCCGGTGGGCCCAATTATTCCTAAAGTTTTTCCTTCTTCAATTTTAAAACTAACATTTTTTAAATCTCAACCTTTTGATTCTTCAAAATACTTAAAAGATACATTTTTAAATTCTAGAGAATAATTAGGTTTATCTTCTAGTTTTATACCATCTAATACGTTTATTTTTTCGCTCTTATAGTTTAAAATTTGCATGACTCTTCCAGAAGATACTTTAGCTCTAAAAAATGCGCCAAAAAATTGACTAAACATTGTTAAACCTAGCGCAATCATGAATTCAAATTCTATAAAAGTATTAATTTTGGCAATTAATTGTTTAATATCTGTGTTTGGATTATTTTGTAAAATAAAAAACGAAGTAAGAAATATTAAGAAAATAACAAAATTAACAACAAAGAAGAAAAACGGTTGCCCTAAGGTAAAAAACTTCATAACTTTTCTAACATTAGTTAATCATTCATTGTTTGTTTTTTTGAACTTATTTAACTGTTGTTCCTGTAAATTATAATCACGAATTAATTTTGCACCTAAAATATTTTCACTAACAGCATTAGTTATATTGTCTAGTCTTTTTCTTCCAGTTCTAATAATCGGAACAACTTTAAAGAAAATAAAAAATGTAAAGAAAAGTAATATAGGCACTACTGCTAATATAGATCATGTTAATTGTAAATCTGTTGTAAACGCAAATACCAAACCAATAATAACAAACATTGGAGCTTTAATCAAAATGCTTATTGCACCAACTAAAAAATCTCAGAACATCGCTACATCATCATTTATTCTTGTAATCAAACTAGCTATTGTAATATCGGAAATATCTTTTAAACTTAAAGTTTGAAATTTTTTATACAATGAATCTCTGTAAAAATTAGAAGCTTTTTCTCCCGCTCAAACCAAAGTATATGTAGACATTAAAGTAATAAATGTAGACGCAAATATTAACGAAATAATTGTAGAAATTAGAAAAGTTAACGTTGACTTGTAATCGGTAGAGGTATAGATCGGATGTTTAAAAACTATAACACTATAAATTTCAGATTGCCCTATTAGTAAGGGTAATATTTGTGATATTAAAATAGGAACAAACATCATTGTTACAACATTCAAAAATATCAATATAAAAGAAAATAACATCTCAATTTTTATTTTTCTAGGTAATATTTTAAACATTTTAACCATTTTAACTCCTTTTAAGTAAATGTACTTTTTAATCTTAATAATGATTAAAATTATAAATTAATATTGAAAAAAACACAAAAAAAGGTATAAAAAAATGGCGATCACGAGAGGATTCGAACCTCTGACCACAAGCTTAGAAGGCTCGTGCTCTGTCCTGCTGAGCTACGCGACCACGTAATAATATTCTACCATATTTATCATTAAAAGTAAAATATTTTTTAATAATTATTTTCTGAAATTAAATCAAACCGAAAATCACCTTTTTTTATTTTATCAACAATTTTTTTAGGTAAAACGTTGTATTGATTTAGGTTTTCAATCTTTACTCACTTAAATGTTAATTTTCTATCACCCTCATAAAACACAACATTATCTTGTTCAAATCAAGGTTCTACATTTGATTTAACTAAATAATACATTGAAACCTCATGAAAATCTTTTTTTACATATTTATTGAAGAAAAAACCTTGGTATAAACAAAATTCTTGTAAGGAATTAACGTTTAGATTTAATTCCTCTTTTAATTCACGTTTAATACACTCTTCGAAGCTTTCACCAAAACCTACTTTTCCACCGGGTAAATATTGATAATAATTATTTTCTGCATCGTAAGCAATCAATAACTTATTTTTGTGTATTAAAATAGCTCCTACTCTTAATTTAAATTTCTTATTTTTTTTAATTTCAAAAATAACATCCATAAAACCTCTCCGTAAAAAAAGACCAACTAACACAACACTTCCTCATATGGCTGCTACATTTCTGTCCTGACCAAGTTAGTGGGTTATTGTTTAGATGGCTCTATTATTATATCACCAATTATTAAATTGAAATAAAAAGTTTTGAAACTATTTAAATAAAATTGTTTTTTTTGCACTGACAATATAACTCTTTTTGATAAATTTAAATATTTAATATGAAAGAAACAAATAAATCATATTAATATATAATTTAAACTATGAAAAAGAAAAAGATAATCAATTTTTTATTAAATGCATTCGCACTATCAAGCTTAATTACATTAAGTACAAGTTGTGCCACTACAAATAATAAAACAAATGAAAATAAACAACAAGATTCATCCGTTGAAAATATTAATTTAATGGATGAATTATCTTCGATATCAATTCCAGTTGAAAAATACTTTAATAAATTTTCGGTAGATTTAGAAGATAAGTTTATAAAAGATGCAAAAATATTTTTAGAAAATGAAGAAAAAACAGAAAAATTAAAGAAAGAAAACTTAGATAAATATAATTTTTTAGTTGAATACACAAAAAAAGGTACAGGACTGCTAGATAATCTTAATAAAACTTTTACAGAAATTAAAAATGATGAAAATAAAGGTTTTAAAAAATTGAATAGCTTAATCAATTTTTATTTACATTTTTTAACAGATTTTGTAGAACAAGCTCTTAAAGATGAGATTTATACTAATGAATCAAAATTAATTTTAGATAAAGAAAAAGAAAATTTTAAATATATATTAAATTTATTTTTAACAGAATCTATTAATAACCAAGCAAGAAAATATGTTGATAAAATGGAAAAATATTCAAATTTAGATATGCAAACTCAAAATCAAATCAATTTATTTACATCTAAAGCTAATGAATATAAATTAAATTTAAAAAATATAATAGACAAAATTTCAAACCCACAATATGTACCAAACGATGAAACTAATAACCAAATTCAAAATAATATTTTAAATATTAGTAAAGAAATGCTTGATATTTTTAAATATTCTTTAAGCGAAAAATACACATTTAATAAAAATAGTAATATATGAAGTATTTCGACTAACTCATTTAATATTAAAAAAATTAATGTACCTGTTACTAATTCTGATCAAAATGGAAAAGATACTTCAAACGATCAACCAAGTTCAAGTGAAACATCTACATCTAACATAGAATCAGGGATAGAAGCAAACAAAAATAAAACTTTTGAATTATATCCATTAAATATTTCTAAAGAAGAATTAATAAATAAAGCTAATAATTCTAAAGAAATCAATGATTTTATTAATCTTCAAGAAATTAAAAATAGATATATTGATTCAAACTATATTGTAAACAATTTTGTATCTAGTGATTTTTATGAAAGCAGCGTAATTAATGCTTCAAAACGTAGAATAGATGATACTTTCATAACAAGATATTCAAAAACAAATAAAAATCAATTTGATAAAGTTGAAGAAATCCAAAATGAAGAAAACGAAAAAGATTTAAGTGATTATTTACCAGATAACATAAATTCATTTTTTAAAATTTCATTGAGTTTGGAACAATTGATGCCAATTTTTAGAGATGTAATTGAGCCTCAAAACGTAGAAACCAATTTAACAAATAAAGTATTAGAATTAACAAAATATGCACCTATAGAGATGTATAATCCGAAAATAACAAAAGTTGAATTCAATAATGAAACTAATGAATTAAGTTTATTTTTCTCACCGTCAATAAGAAAAAATGAGGCATTAGACATAAATTCATTCGAAAAAATATTATTTAATAAAAATATAAAATATGTTTTCGGACAAGTTGATCCAAACGCTCTTTTTAGTGAATTTACATATGACTTTTACTTTTCTTTAAGCGAAGAAAATAATAGAACAATAATCAATAAATTGAATGAAATAAAAACCGAAAATGAAACAACTTCTGATAAAACACAAACTAAAAAAATTAAAATAAATATAAAAATAGATCAATAAAAAACTCACAAAATTGCGAGTTTTTTATTTTTATTTGTATGATAATTTTTCTTCGTGAGTTTCTTTAGAATACGACTTAATAAATTCTGTCATTAAATCTATTGTTGCTTGTATATCTAGTAAAGAAGCAACACCTATAGGACTATGTAGATATCTTTGAGGAATAGAAATAGTCATTACAGCCGCACCCCCTGGAGCAAATTGCAATTCTGCGGCATCTGTACCACCGCCTCCTGCTACATATTTATAAGTAGGAATTTCTTTTTCTTTTGAAATTAGGTCTAAATAATTAATTAATTTTGGATCAGGTAATGTTCCAGAATCTTTTACTAAAATACTTACACCTTTACCTAAAACTGGTGTACCTTCTTTTGCTCCTGTTGTATCGTGAGCTGCTCCGGTATCTACAGCAAATGCTACGTCTGGATTAATTATTGAAACTGAAGTTTTAGCACCACGAGTACCAACTTCTTCTTGAACTGTACCAACTAAATAAACATCTGCATCTAAATCTAAATCGGCAATGTTGTTAGCAACAAATTCTAAAACAGTTACTCCTGCTCTATTGTCCATAGCCTTACCACCAACTAAATTATTTGCTAATTCTATGTATTCTCCTGTCATAAAAATTTTGTCACCGATATTAATTTTAGCTTTTTCAACTTCTTCTTTTGATTTAAATCCTAAATCAACATATAAATCATCATTTTTCACCGCTGATTTATACATTTCAGGTGTCTGAATATGAATGCTTGTATGTCCAAAAACCCCTTCAAATCTTTGATTTGTTTCAGAAGAAACAACAACTGCTCTTGTACCTATAGCAGTATTTGCTCAAACTCCTCCAATTGGTGTAACCATTAGATTACCATTATCTTTAATTGTTCTCACCATATAACCAACTTCATCCATATGAGCAGCTAACATCACTTTTGGTGCATTTTCTTTTTTAGATTTTTTAAAGAAAATTACAGAGCCCATCTTGTCTCTTTCAATTTTAAAAGCACCTTTTTTAATGTTTGATTTTAATTCATCAACAACTGGTTCTTCAAATCTTGATATCGCTTCAATTGACATATATTTTTTAAGTCTTTGAGCTAATTTTTCGTATTTTTTATCCATTTTTCTCCTTTTAATATATTTTACACTTTATTTTTATATGCTAAATAATTTTAAGCTTTATTTAAGCTTTATAAGTAAAATTTGCAATTGCTAGAAAGATTAAAATAGATTACGAGAGATTGAAAACAAAATAGGTTTAAGCGTATTTTTTCACAATTACACATTTATTTTAATAAGATCAACCTACTTTGATTTCAAAGTCTCTATATTGCATAATTAATTAAGCTTCATTTACTTTTCAAAATATTCTATTTATGATATAATAATATTACTTCTAGTTAGTTATGTAATAAAAAAGGAGTTGTGCATTGCACAGCTCTTTGTTATTTTAAAGGAGTTTTATGGATTATAAACAAATATTAACAAACGCATTTGGCGATATTATTTTAGAAGCTAAAATGATTCAAAATGATTTTGGGCCAACTTTAGAAGTTACAGTAAATCACACAAATCTCAAGGATGTAGAAATGCTTTCTAAAAAAATATCATTATTTTTAGAAAGCCAAAAATGATTTACCGATAACCACTACTTAGAGGTTTTATCTAAAGGTTTTGATACTAATGTTGACATTAATCAATTAGATAAATTCATTAATAAAGATGTAACTTTAAAACTTAAAAAATCATATTTAGGTCAAGATATTTTTGTAGTAAAAATACTTGAAGATAGATTAGATAGTTTTATAGCATCTTGAAACAAAAAGGGACAATTGAAAAAAATTGAATTTGAAAAAAAAGATATTTTAAACGCTGAATTATATATTAAATATTAAAGGAAAATATGGCAAGAAAAGATACAAAAAATAAAGAAGATCTTAAATTAATTTCAGAAAAAAAGATTTGATATGAAATAGTAGAAAATTATGCAAATAAACATCATTTTAATTTTGATTTAGTTCTAGAACTTTTTAGAAACGAAACTCAAAAAGTTTTTGAAAGAGACATCGACCCAGATGCACAAATAGTTTGAGAACCAAATCATGAAGAAAAAACTATCACTATTTACAACATCGCTGGTAGTGTTGAAGAAGAAAATTTTGAAATTGATTTTGATGATAATAATGATTTAAATTTTGACCAACAAAGATTAATTAGCATGAATTACCAAGATGCTATTAAATTAAACCCTAACGTTAAATATGGTGATAACATAAGCATTGAATTTAGCTTTAATTCTCTAACACAAAGACAAAAGACAGCAATCAATAATGGTTTTAAATCTGAATTAAAATCAAAGGAAAAAGAAAGAATTAGAGAAGTGTTTGGTGATAAAATAGGAAAAGAGTTTGATGGTAAAATTAAACACGCTTTACCAAAAGGTGGTTTTTTAGTAGAAATATTAGATGATGAAAATAATGTATATACATCACATTTAAATAGAAATAAGGCTACAAGAATTAGAGAATTACACCCTGGTTCTTCGGTTAAGGTTATTCTGGAAAAAGTAAATTATGATAGTACTTTAAATGTTTTAGAAGTATCTATGATTAAACCACAACAAGTAGAAAATATTTTAAAAGAAACCATTGTTGAAATTGCTAACGGCGATATTATAATCAAAAAAGTTCAAAGAGCTCCAGGTCTAAGAACTAAAGTTGCGGTTATGCCAAATCCGGATAAAATTTTTGATTTTGACATAATAGGTTCTATTTTTGGTGAAGGGGCAAAAAGAATTATTGCAGCTTCTAACATTTTAGGAGAAAAAATAGATATCATTAGATATTCAGAAAATAGAAAAGATTATATCATAAACGCATTATCTCCTGCAAAAATTATAGATGTTGCAATTCATAAAAAAACTGGTAAATGTTTTGCCATCGTCGATGCTGATAATATAACAATCGCAATAGGTAAGCGTGGTATTAATAATGATTTAGCCTCAAAATTGACTGAAAATATAATTAATATTATTCCTGTTGATGAAGCTATAAAAAGAAAAATTCCATTTAACCAATCAGGTTATAAACCAACAAGGGAGTATGATAAACCATTATTTGCACATGGTGATAGTAAGAATATAAATAAAAAATCTAGATCAAATAACTATTTTAAAGATATAGATTTAAAATTTGAAGAGTTTGATAAAGATGTTAGTGAATTTTTAAGATCTACAAGATCTATGGAAGACAAAGAAACAACTAACGAAAAAGAAACTAATAAAAAGACAAAAAGAACGGATAAATCAAATAAACAATTTAATTTTGATGATGTATTTTCTGAATTAGAGTCAAAATTAGAAGACACTTCTGAATTTCAAGAAGAAAATAATGATTCTTATGATTTTGTTAACGAATTAGGTAAATATTATGATCAAGACATGTCCGATTCTGATTCAAACGAAGAAGAAACTCGATTTATTGATGATAATTTAAGAAAACCTACAAACGATACCGCTAATAAAAATAAGAAAAAAGTTATTGAAGAATACAAAAAAATAAAAGATTTTACCGTTGACAATGATTTAGTGAGTTATGGCGGTTTAAGCTTAGATCTTGATTTAAGTGAATTTAACGATGATTGAGAAAAAGAAGAAAATTAATCATAACTTTACAAGAAAGTGCATTATAACAAATCAAATAGTTGATATCAAAAATTTAATTAGATTTAATTATTTAAAAAATAAGAATCATGCAACTTTAGATTTAAAAAGAGAATTAAATGGGCGTGGGGCATATTTTATACCATCAGAGGAAAACTGAAATAAAATCAAAAAAACAAAAGCTTTAAATAGAGTTTTTAAAAGCAATATTTCAAAAGAAAATTACTTCGAAATAGAGCAAGAATTAAAGGGGGTCTTTTTATGGCTAAAAAAACACAAAGAATAAGTAATGTTAACGACATTAAACAACAATTACAAACTACAAAAACCGAAATCAAAGATGGAAAATTTATTTTTACAGGTAAAATGTCTATAAGTGATTTTTCAGAAGTGACAAAAATTAATTCAAACGAAATTATTAAGAAATTTTTCATGGCGGGTAAAATGTATAATTTAAATCACATTTTAGATGAAGAAGAAATCGCTGAATTATGTCTTGAAAATAATTTAGATTTTCAAAAAGAAACTAACATTGACGGGTCTAACTTTTTAGATGAAGTTAATTTCGAAGATAAAGAAGAAGATTTAATAAATCGTAGTCCAATAATAGCGGTAATGGGGCACGTTGACCATGGTAAAACAACATTAATCGACAAAATTAGAAACACAAATGTTGTTAAAACTGAATCAAGTGGTATAACACAACATACTGGTGCATATCAAATCAAACACAAAGATAAAAAAATAACATTCTTGGACACACCAGGTCATGAAGCATTTACAAAAATGCGTGCCCGTGGTGCGAAAGTCACAGATATTATTATATTAGTTGTTGCAGCAGATGATGGAGTTATGCCTCAAACAGTTGAAGCGATAACACACGCTAAAGCTGCTAACGTTCCTTTGATAGTTTTTGTTAACAAAATGGATAAACCAAATAAAGATTTAGATAGACTTAAAGGTGAGTTAGCGGAACATGAAGTTATAGTACCAGAATATGGTGGTGATGTACAAATAGTATATGGTTCAGCTCTTAAGGGAGAAGGTTTGATAGACTTATTTGATGAAATTACATTACTTACAGAATTATTGGATCTTAAAGCAAACCCTAAGAGATATCCAATAGGTACTGTTATTGAATCTAAAATAGATAAAGGTGCTGGTGCCGTATCAACAGTTATAGTTGAAAATGGTACTTTATATAAAGGTGATTTTATTGTTGCGGGTTCAAAATATGGTAGAATCAGAAAAATAACCAATGCAAATGGTTTGGAAATCGAAAGAATTGAACCAGGACAACCCGGGGTTATTACAGGGTTAAATTATGCTCCTGACGCAGGAGATAAATTTATCGGGTTTAATGATGAAAAATTCGCTAAAAAACTTGCTAACGAAAAGGCTTTTGCCGATAAAATGGATTTATTGCATCACAAAAATGTAGAGGCAATAAATGCAGAAGGTAAAAAAGTTATAAATGTAATTATTAAAAGTGATGTTCATGGTACAAGTGAAGCTATAAAAGGACAATTATCTAACATGGAAAACGAGGAAGCTACTATAAAAGTTATTGCAGCTAGTGCAGGTCATGTTAGTGGTAGTGATTTACTTTTAGCACAAGCATCAAATGCGATAATATTTGTTTTTAATTTAAAGACTCCTTCTACAATCAAACAAAATGCCGCTGCTCAAAATATTACAATCATCGAACACAGCGTTATTTATAAAATTTTAGAAGATTGCCAAGCAATGCTCGATGGAGAAAAAGCCCCTATCTATGAAGAACGTAAAACAGGTGAGGCTCACATTATAAAAGTGTTCTTTTACTCAAAAGTTGGTAAAATTGCAGGAGCAATGATGGATACTGGTTTAGTAAAAGAAAAATCTAAAGTTAAGGTTTATCGTAAAGGTAAATTAATTCACGAAGGTGTTATAGATAGTTTAAGAAGAGAATTAAATGACACCAAAGAAGTTGTAAAAGGAAAAGATTTTGGTACTCATATCAAAAACTACAACGACATCGAAGAAGATGATGTATTAGAATTTTACGAAGACGTAAGAATAAATTAAAAATTAAGGTAAAATTAATTAGTATGGAAATTAAAAAATTAATTAGAGACGTCCCTAACTTCCCAAAAGAAGGGATTATTTTTAAAGATATTTCTCCTTTGTTAGCTGACGGAGAAGCACTAAACTACACAATCACTAAAATAGCAGAACACGCTAAAGAAGCAGATATTATTGTCGGTCCTGATGCAAGAGGTTTTCTTTTTGGAACACCAGCTGCCACTATACTAAAAAAACCATTTATAATGGTTAGAAAACCAAACAAATTACCAGGTGAAGTTATTTCGATGGAATACGAATTAGAATATGGAAGTAATAAATTAGAATTACAAAAAGGTTTCGTAAAAAGTGGTCAAAAAGCGGTGATTATTGATGATGTTCTTGCTACTGGAGGAACAACAAAAGCTATTATTAAACTTTTAGAATCTCAAGGTGTAACAGTGACAAAAGTTATTGTCTTACTAGAATTAAAAGAATTAAATGGTAGACAATTAATTGGAGAAAATATCGATGTTATTTCATTGATTGAAGTATAAAAATTTTATTAAAAAAGACTCAGTTGATTCCTGAGTCTTTTTTATTATTCGAATTGTTCGAATTCAAATTCGTAATCATCTCCCATTTGATTTGTTTCTAATTGATTATCGTCATAGTTATAGCTAACAATATCATTTAAATCATAAATAGTATCTGATTCATCTAAATTTTCGCCTAAAGCGATTGTAGGATCATATTTTTCTTTAAAGTATGATTTAGGATCTCTAATATCATATTTACCTTTTAATTCATAATTACTATTTGTACCCGCTGGAATCTTGTGTCCTAAAATAATATTTTCTTTTAGTCCATCTAATTTATCGATCCTCATACCAACAGCAGAGTTAACTAATATCTTAGCAGTTTCTTGATAAGAAGCGGCTGATAATCATGAATCTGATAGAAGTGGAACTTGTTTTGCACCTTTAATTTTTACTTCACCATATGCTGGTTTTTTACCTTGTGCAAGTAATTTTCCATTTTCCTTTTGATAAATAAATGTATCCACTAACGCACCGTTAAAGAATTTAGAATCACCTGTATCAATAATCATGATTTTTGATAATAATTGTCTTATAATAATTTCAATATATTTATCCGAAATTGTAATACCTTGTAAACGATATAATCTTTGGGTTTCTTTTAATAAATAATTTTGAACCGCTCTTGGTCCTGCTGCATTTAATAATTCATTTAAAATTACTGGTCCTTCAAAAATCTTTTGCCCAGGAGCAACAGAATCTCCTTTTTTAACACGTAGTTTTTGAGAAATTTTTCCATGGTAATCCACGTGTGTTTCTTCACCTTTTGAATTTTTTTGTGAAACAGTTACTATTGTAATATCTGTTTCTTTACCTGTTTCTTTATTTTTAGCTTGCTCTATTTTTGAAATTTTTCCATAAACTGTAGAAATAACAGCTGGTTTACCTCAAGGGAAGTCATAAGCATCTATAAGTTCGATTAATCTACCGAATCCACCTGTAATATCTTCAACTCCAGCAACCCCCCCAGTATGGAATGTACGCATTGTAAGCTGTGTCCCAGGTTCACCAATAGATTGAGCAGCTATAACTCCAACTGCTTCTCCGATACTTACAACTCTATTTGTTGCAAGATCTTTACCATAACAATGTTGACAAACACCGTTACGTGTATGACATGACAGAACTGAACGTATCTCAACAACTTCTTTTTTGTGAACATTTACAATTAAATCTGCAAGTTCAGGTGTAATTAGTTTATTTGCACCAATTATTTCATTTCCATGATCATCGTAAATCGCTTTATTTGTATATCTACCTTCAATTCTATCGTATAATGATTCGATAACTGTATCAGTTTTGGTATCTTTAATATCTTTAACTGGGAAACCGTAATCTGAGTGACAATCATTTTCGCGAACAACAATACTTTGACCAACATCAACCAATCTACGTGTTAAATATCCTGATTTTGCTGTGTTAAGAGCGGTATCTGTAAGTCCTTTACGAGCCCCGTGTGTTGATGAATAAAATTCATAAGCACTAAGACCATCAAGGAATGATGATTTAACCGGAATTTCAATTGTTGAACGAACAACACGGTCATTTTCGGCATCGGCTTTAAGTATTTTTGTGTTGTTATTCATAAGTCCACGCATACCAGCTAACTGTGTAAAGTTAGAAGCATTACCACGAGCACCAGAACTCATCATCATAAATAATGGGTTGTCTAAATCTGATTTTGTAACTTCTTTAAGTTCTTTTTCAATTTCATCTTTAACTTTTGATCAATTTTGAATTGTTAATTTATATCTTTCATCATCAGTTAAATATCCATTTTCAAAATACTCTTTAAGTTCTTGTGTATGTTTATCACCTTTTGCAATTTTTTCTTTTGTAGATTCAAGTGTTTTAACATCATTCATTGAAATTGTAATTCCAGAAAGTGTTGAATATTTAAATCCTAAATCTTTAATAGCATCAAGAACAAACGCTACAATATTTGTATATTTAAATCAAACTTTTTCAAGTACAGATGTATACTTTGTAATATCTCATTGATATTCTTGCATACCCGAAGTAACATTTTCATTTGTTAATGTCTTCTTAGTTTTAAATCAAATTTTCTCAAATTCTTCTTTTATAAAATTATTAATTAAATTCGCATGTGATTCCGGAATACTATCATTCTTATAGTCTTTTAAAGCTAAACATTCTTCTAACATATTTTCATAATTAATGCTATTAACTTTATCAATAACTTTTGCTATATCTTCCATAGAAACAACATGAACATAGTTTTCATAAACTTTTCTAATAATTTTAGCAATATCTTTTTTGGTTAAACTTAAATTCGCTTCTTTGTTTTTTAATTCTTCAACAAAGTTTGTTCCGTAATCAAAAGTATATCTTTCAAGTTGTTCTTTAACACTTGAAGTGTGAATTTTTTCTTTTTCACTAACTACTTTTAATTCACCATTTTCTTCTTTATATTTACGTTCAACGTTTTTACCAAAAATAAATTCAAAATCAATAGGAAATACATTATTCAATATAAATTTTCCTACTGTTGAATAAATATATGGTCTATCAGTTAATTTTTCTAACATTTTTGATTTATTTAAAGCTTTAATAGGTAATACAACTCTTGTATGAAGAGTAATATTTTCTCTTTCGTAAGCTAATAACATCTCATCCATTGTTGGGAAGAATTTACCTTCTCCTTTTGCGCCTGGCTTTTCAATTGTTAAATAGTATAAACCTAAAATTATATCTTGAGAAGGGTTAATGATTGGTTCACCATCTTTTGGTCCAAGAATATTTTTAGAAGCTAACATTAACTCTTTTGCTTCTCTAACGGCTTGGTCTGAAATAGGTACGTGAACAGCCATTTGGTCCCCATCGAAATCGGCGTTAAATGCAGTTGTTACAAGCGGATGAAGTTTTATTGCCTTTCCACGAATTAAAACAGGTTGGAACGCTTGGATAGATAAACGGTGAAGTGTAGGAGCACGGTTTAAAAGAACCGGTCTACCTTCAATTGCTTTTTCAACATATTTTCAAATAATTGGATTTAAGTTTTCAATTAATTTTTTTGCTGTTTTAATGCTTGTGATATTATCTTCGTTGTTAATTAATTCTTTAATAATTCAAGGTTCAAATAATTTTGCTGCCATATCACGAGGAATACCAACTTCGTGCATTCTTAATTCTGGACCACCAACGATAACACTACGACCAGAATAATCAACACGTTTTCCTAAAAGGTTTTGACGGAAACGTCCTTTTTTACCGGTAAGTGCGTCAGAAATAGATTTAAGTGGTTGATTATCTTTCGCAGTAACTGGATTTGGTTTTTTTCTACCGTTGTCAATTAAAGCGTCAACCGCTTCTTGAATCATACGATATTCATTTTGTTTAATCAACATAGGTGCGTCAGCATTATTTCATTTTTCTAAACGACTATTTCTTATTATTATACGACGGTAAAGTTCGTTAACATCACTTGTTGAATGTCTACCACCATCAAGTTGAACTAAAGGTCTTAAATCTGCAGGAATAACAGGCAAATTATAAATTAACATATCTGTAGGCTTTTGACCTGACTTAATAAATGAACTAATAATTGTAAGCCTTTTATATAATTTAGATCTTTCTTGCAACTTAGAACTTGAGGCGTAATTATTTCCTATTTCTAAGTTAATTTTATCAATTTCAGATTGAACAAGTTTACGTTCTTCTTCAAGATCAATATTTTCTAGTAAATATTCAATTGCTTTTGAACCTGTTCCTATTTTTGCTGTTGTATATTCTTCGATTAAATCATTATAATGATAAAAATCAACACCAAATGATTTTCCATCTTCTGATTGAGCAACTTCGATTAATTCATCTAAAGTATCTTTAATATCTTGGAGAATTTCTTCATCGTCATATTGTAATGTTAACATTTCTTCAAGTGCGGCACGATAAATGTTTGGTGCCTCGTTAATATCGATAATTGTATTCTTTTTAAGAGACTTTAAATTACCATTATCTAAAACTATATGTGATTTATAGTAAATTAATTTTTCTAAATCGGCTTTTGTAACTGGTTTATTTGAATCATTAACTCTCAATCCTAATAATTTAGAAATTATTGAATGATCTATTTTAAAGAATCAAAAGTGAACAACCGGATTATGAAGTTTAATATGACCCATTCTACTTCTTCTTGAAATTTTAGGTAGTATAACAGGTTTATATTTTTCACATTGAGGAGTTTTAGTACATATATCATTTTCGTCAGTCTTTTTATATTTTGTACCACAAATGGCACATTTATAATCAGTAACAGGTCCGAAAATTAACTCGTCAAACAAACCATCTTTTTCTGGTTTATATGTTTTATAATTAATTGTTTCAGGTTTTTTTACTTCACCATTCGATCATTGTGCAACATCTTCTTTTGTTGCTAACGAAAGTGTTATTTTATTAATATAATTTTTAGAATTTTTATTCACTGTCTCCTCCGGATTCAAATTGTAACATATCGTACTCATTTTCATTTTCGTACTCATCTAATGATTGTTCTGAAACTTCTAATTTCATTCCTAAACCTTTAAGCT
Source organism: Mycoplasma sp. CSL10137 (assembly GCF_017116845.1). Classification (NCBI taxonomy): domain Bacteria; kingdom Bacillati; phylum Mycoplasmatota; class Mollicutes; order Mycoplasmatales; family Mycoplasmataceae; genus Mycoplasma; species Mycoplasma sp. CSL10137. The sequence continues at coordinate 323,382 of NZ_JAFIRE010000001.1, forward strand.
CATAGCTTAAAACATTAAAGGATTCTGGTGTACCAGGCTTAGGTAATTCTTTACCTGAAACTAAAGCGCTATATAACGCGTTTCTACCTTGAATATCATCTGATTTGTAAGTTAATATTTCTTGTAAAACGTTTGTCGCACCATATGATTCTAAAGCTCATGTTTCCATTTCTCCAAATCTTTGACCACCATTTTGAGATTTACCCCCTAATGGTTGTTGTGTAATTAATGAATATGGACCCACTGAACGACCATGCATCTTATCGTCAACCATATGGTTAAGTTTAAGCATATACATAACACCAACAGAAACTGGTTTATCAAATTTTCTACCTGTAATCGGATCTATTAATGTTTGTTTTCCTGATTTATCTAGACCAGCTTCTTCTAAAGCTGCTTCAATGTCAGGTTTTTTAACACCATCAAATGATGGAGTAACAAATTTAACATTTAATTTTCTAGCCGCCATACCTAAGTGCAACTCTAAAATTTGACCAATGTTCATACGTGAAGGAACCCCTTGTGGATTTAACATAATATCAAGCGGAGTACCATCTTCTAAGTATGGCATGTCTTCAACTGGTAAGATAATAGAAACAACCCCTTTATTACCATGACGTCCAGCCATTTTATCACCTGGTTTTAATTTACGTTTTTGTGCAATTGAAACTTTAACTATTTTTTCTACACCTTCTTCTAAAACATCATTATTTTCCTTTGAAAGAACTTGAATGTCAATAACAGTTCCGCCGTGTCCATTTTTAACTTTTAATGATGTGTCTTTGTAAGCTAATGATTTTGTACCTAAAATAGCATTTAAAAGTTTTTCCTCTTGAGAAGGATTTTCTTCTCCTTTCGGAGATGTTCTACCTACCAAAACATCACCAGGATTAACGTCAGAACCTAATTTAACAATTCCGTATTCATCTAAATTTCTAATTGCGTATTTAGAAACATTAGGGATATTTGAAGTTAATTCGTCTTTTCCTGCTCTTGAATTTCTAAATTGAATTATATGCTCTTCAATATGTATAGATGTGTAGACATCTTCTTTAACAAGACGTTCATTAATAATAATAGCATCCTCAAAGTTATAACCATTTCATGTTGTAAATCCAACTAAAACGTTTTTACCTAATGATAATTCTCCATCTTTAAATGATGAACCATCTGTAAGTAAATCACCCACTTCTACTCTATCATTTAATTTAACAATCGGTTTTTGATGTATGATTGTACCTTGGTTACTTCTCTCAAAAGTTCTTAACATGTATTTATCAGTAACTCCAGTTTCATCTCTCTTAATATGAATTTTTGAGCTATCTACAAAAGTTACAACACCAGCATTCTTAGCTGTTAAATTATATGATGAATATTTAGCGATATCAGATTCGATACCAGTTGCAATAAGTGGAGCTTCAGTTTGTAATAATGGAACGGCTTGACGTTGCATGTTTGAACCCATAAGCGCACGGTTAGCATCATCGTTTTCTAAGAAAGGAATTCCTGCTGCAGCAACTGAAACCATCTGTTTTGAAGAAACCTCAATAAAATCAACGTCTTTTGGTGTTCCAATTAAATAGTTATAATCACGTCTAATTGTTAGTGATTCACTTACAATTCTATTGTTATCATCAATTTTAACTAATGATTGAGCAAATGAGTAACCGATTTCCTCAGCTGCTGTTAAATAACGAACGTCTTCATAATCTACAACACCATCATTAACTTTAAAATATGGAGTTTTTAAAAAACCTAAATCATCTACTTGCGCAAATGTTGCATAGTTAAGAATAAGACCAATATTAAGACCTTCTGGTGTCTCGATAGGACAAATTCTTCCATAATGTGTTGCGTGAACGTCACGAACTTCAAATTGTGCAGTATCACGACTAAGTCCTCCAGGACCTAAAGAAGTTACACGACGTTTATTTGAAACTTCGGCAAGCGGATTTATTTGATCCATAAATTGAGAAAGTTTTGACGAGTTGAAAAACGTTTTCATTTGATTTGTTATCAGCTTATTGTTTGTAACATTTTTAGCTGTTATTTTTTCTGTTTCTTTAGCACCCATACGTTCACGGGTTGTTTTTTCTAATTTAGAAAGCGCGATCATGATTTGACCTTCTAATAATTCACCAACAGAAACAATACGTTTGTTAATCAATGAATCAGGATCATCATCAGAACCTACACCACATGTTAAGTTAAAGTAGTAATTAATTGCTGCTACAATATCAGAGATTAATAAATGTGTTTCTGTTGATTGAGGATCATTACCAATAACTAAAACCGGTTCTTCAGGTTTTAAATTCATTCATTTTTTACTTGGGTAAACCTTAACTCTTATTATTTTAATACGTTTTCTAAGTTCTGGATTACCCACTTGTTGACCATAAAGATTTAAACCTTCAGGTCTATAAATTTTATGATAAACATGTTCCGGGTCTATGTTTTCAATTTTTTTGCTACTTAAAATTTTTGTGTCAAATAACGATTGAATATCTTTAGCAATTTTTAAAGTTATTAAAATTCCTTTTTGATAAAGAACTTCTCCGTCTTTGTTTACAATGTCCTCGGCTAAATATGTATTTGTTATACGATCAACTAGTGAAAGTTTTTTATTTAACATATGACGGCCGGTTTTTGATAAGTTATATCTTCTCTTATCAAAAAGCATAGAAGGTAAAAGAGATTTTTTGGCTTCTAATGTATCTCTATCACCTTTTCTGATTGTTTTAAATATTTCTTCTTGAGTTAATTCAATAATTTGTTCTTGAGTTAATTCGCTGTTACTTAAGATCTTATCTTTCTTTAATGTTTCTTTTAATAATTCTGTTTCACCAAAAAGTTTAAACATCATTGATGGTGTAAAACCAAATGAACCTAAAAATGTTGGTAGTGAAATATTTTTACTTTTATCTACTTTTACCTTAACTGAATCAATTGAGTTAGAAGTAATTTTATGTGATACTTCAAATCATGAACCTATTCTTGGTAATATTTCTAATTTATTGAACAAATCATCAGATTGTTTGTTACGAACACCAAGACCAAAATATGCACCCGGCGAACGAATCAACTGACTAACTATAACTTTTTCAGAACCATTAATGATAAAACTTCCACCTGAAGTCATATGTGGAACTTCTCCTAAAAGAACTTTTTCACTTTTTAGTTGACCAGTTTCAATGTTTTCAACTTTTAGTGTTGCATAAATTTTAAAACTATAGTTAATTCCTTTAGTTTTACATTTATTTATTTCATCTCATTCACTTGTAATTTTTTTATACGGGTATTCAATTTCAAGTGAACCTTTAACGTATTCTAATTTCATTTTACCGGCTGTAATAGGGTAAATTTCTAAAAGAGAATCTTGAATACCGTTTTTAATAAATTGCGCAAAACTTTCCTTGCTTATTTTTAAAATATCAAACAATGGAAGAGACTTTTTTGTAATAGAATAATCTCTTCTTAAAGTTTTGGGACCAAATTTACGAATTGTATATTTTTTATTTTTATCGTTTTCGACAACCATTTATTTCCTCCAAATTAATTGCAAAATAACTTTTATTACTTATTTTAAAAGTATTGAAATTATAGCACAATTTAAAATAAATTTTAATAAATATTTGGTAATTAATAAAAATAGTGTATATATAGAGTTTATTTTTATGTTTCAAAAAACTTATCATGATAATAAAAAATATTAAAAAAATTACTTTTGTACCTATAAATAAGCTATAAAAGTAATTTTTAATACCTTGAATCTTTTATTTTTAAATCAAAAAAATAATAATAATATTTACATAAAAATTTAAATTATTTTATAATTTAATTAAGGAGATACATGAACAATTCAAATTTGAACTTTAAATCAGAGGAACAAAAAAATACAAACCAAAATTTATCTACTTTCTTAGGGGATAGACCTTTATTGAGGTACCTAGATAATAAATTAGTTTATTCAATTTCAAGTGAAACTATTCAATCTTTAAAAGAAGAACAAAATTCAATAGAAGAATTTGAAAATACTAAAAAAAATATTTTAGATAATATATTTGATAATATTGATGAAAAATTCGTAAGAGACAATTATACTAAAATAGATTTATCAATTAAAAAGTCTATTAAACATAAAAAACTTAGCATAACTTTTTTAATATTTTTTATATTATTTATGTTATCTTCGATTGCGTTGATATTATTTGCTTTTATCCCGAATTTGAATAATATTATCCAAAGTGTTGCGCAAGGTATACTAATTATTTATTATGGTGTTATTCCTTCAAGTGTTTTAGCTATCCTATTTATGATATTAACAATAGTATTTTTTATTTTAAAAAGAAGAAATACTAAAATAGCATTTAAAACAAACGAAGATATAGAAAGATATGCTTTTGAATTAATAAAAAACAAAACTTACAACATTGAAGAAATAAAGAAAATAATATTAAATAACCAAAATAATGTCAAATATTTAGATAGTAAAGGCGCAATCAAACACTTTAATTTACTCAGTTATCCTGATATTTCTCATCAAAATAAGTTAGTTGATGTAGGATTATGTGAAATATATACAATAAATAATCATCTTGTCGAAATACAAAATTTAGATGTAATTGAGAATAATAACTTATATGATTCAACTTCCTACACAAAAATACAAAACGAAACAGCTAGAGACGCAATTAAACCTATAATAAATAGTGATATTAAAAGATTAGTTTTTTATAAATTTGTTATCAATAACGAAAAAAATATACCTAACTTTTCAATATTGAATCACTTTAACATAATTAATGAAGGCTACGAAATAAGCCTAGTACCAACTAAAACACAGAGCTTAGATATAAATATAATGTTTAAATTAAGAAGTGAAAACTCTATTAACGATGACGAAAAAAATAACCTTATTAGAGCATTGGAAAATTTTAAAAATAATAAACTTTTTGGTCAAGGATACGCAATAGAAAGTTCTTCCATTTATGCTCAAAACAATAATTTATATGCATTATTAGCATATAAAGATAGTAAGGACGATGATGTTTTAGTTTTAAATAATGAATATCTCGAACGAATAATTAATAATGATCACGAAATTAACGATTATACATCTTTAAGTATATTAAATGTTATTGATGATTTAGTTGTTTTTAGTCTTCATTTATCAAATTATTATAAAAAAGCAACTAAACCAATTTTAGAATTAATTGATAATATGTAATACATAATTCTTTTTTTAAAAAAAAATAAACCTAATTTTGTTAGGTTTATTTTTTGATAAAGGTTAAATTAAAATGTTTTTTAATTCTTAGCCTATATTTAGTTAAAAATAAAGAAAATTCTAAAATAACAAAAAATATTACTGACGGTAACATTAAAGGTAATATAAATTCATATTTATCTCTAGATTCAAAATGTTCAATATTAGAATTTATCGATATAACTCCAGTAAAAATACCATAATTAATTGCGTTTCTATAAGTGCCTTCAAATTCAAAAAATACAAAAGAATAAATATCTTTATTAATTTGAGGGAGCAAATAAACTCAATAAATCTTCCATTTAGAAAAGCCTAAAGATAATAATGTCGATACTTTTTTATTTATTTTTGAATTTAATTTTTCAGAAATTTGTTTACTTAACGCTCTAAAAGCTATAACACTTAGCATAAAAATAAACGTTGTTTCTTGTGAAAATAAAATAATAATAAAATAAAAGTAAACAATTGCGGGTATTGATTTTAAAATAATAATTACAAATTTAGCTAATATAGTGAATTTTAAAGACAATAATTTTTCAACCATTAAAAAAGAATATAAAATTGAAAAAAATATTGCTAAAAAAATGGCTTGATATGTATATATAAAAGCTCAAACATAATCTATATAATAAAATGTTCAATTATTTTTTAGATAACTAAAATCGGAACTTAACAAACTAACTAAATATTTTTTAAAATTATTTAAATTAAAATCATCTTTGAACAAGTCGATAAACCCAAAAACAACCACTACCAAAACGATAATTAATAAAATAATTGAAATAAATTTCTTGTAATTATATTGAAATGTTTTATTAAAATTTATATTCCTTGTTTGTTTAGAATTTCTTATTCCTATAATTTTATTAAAAAGAACAAGAAATAATTCTAGCATGACAAGCAATATAATAATATAAAATAGACTTATAGATAAATATTCAAATTTTTCTTTGTAAGCGTCTATGAAAATCCCTATTCCATAAATACCTATAGAACCTAAAATAGAAGATCATCTAACATTGGATTCGTAAGCTAAAAGAGAATTCATGATAAATCTATTTTTATTATTTAAAACAATATTTTTATAAAAACTTAAAAACTTACTTTTACCTAAATTTATTTCATTTCAATATTTTTTAACTTCTGAGTTCTCAATAATATCATTAAAATATCGGTGCATTCACAGTCACGTAGACCAAAAAAATATTAAAAAGGCTGTTAAATTTAATGTAGAAATTTTTTTAAAAAAATAAATAAAGATAATTATTGGAAAGCTTCTTAGTATCGATAAAAGAAATTTTACAGATAAAGAAAAATAAATTTTTCTATGTAAATTTATCGCATTTATATAAGATGTAAAAAAGGCTAAAACTAACCCACATATAGTTCCGGTTGTTGTTGTCTTAACAGTAACTCATAAAAGTCTTAAATTAGATAATCATAAATTGTTAATTCCGTTATCATAATCTATATTTTTAAATTTGAATAAACTTGAAAATCTCTCAAAAAGAAGAGAGTAATTATCGTAAAAATTAAAAAAAGAAGAAAAATAGCTAAAAATTAAAAAAAGTAAAATTGTAATAAAATAAAAAGTAATTTTTCAAATTTTCCTTTTTTTAATATTATTATTAAATTGTTTTTGTGTCAAAATAACCCATTAATTTTTCTTTATCAAACATCTCTTTACTAAATATTTTTTCTATTCTTCCATCTCTTATTGCGATTATATTATCGCAAAAGTTGATAGCACTATCTAAATCATGCAATGATATTATAGTAATACGATTTTCTTTATTTTTTTGTATAGATTCATATATTAAATTTGTATTTAGTTTATCCAAATTACTAGTGGGTTCATCACATAAAAGAATTGAAGGAACATTGAATATTGCACTAATATAAGCTAATCTTTGTTTTTGTCCTGTAGATAAATCAGAAATTTTTACAAAAGCATATTCTTCCATGCCAAATTCTTTTAACAAATTAAAAAGTGTATCTTTTTGATTTCTTGTTAAAACTTTTAAAAATTTATAGAAATAATTTTTGTAGTGTTTATATGACAATAATATGTTTTCAAAAAAAGTTATTGTTTCAATAAAATTATTATTTGCCTCTAAAAGAGAAATACTTTTTTTAAAAATAGCAACTTCTTTTTTAGTCATACTATTTTTATTATTACTATTAATTTTAAAAATACCTGAATTTATTATAGATCAATCAAAAAAAGAGTACAAAAGAGTACTTTTTCCACTTCCAGATTTACCTATAACTCCGTACACTTTATTTGATTCGAAAGTCAAGTTAATATTAGAAATAATTTTTTTATTTCCGTAATTAAGATTGATATTTTGAAATTCTATCACTATTTCTTTCCTAAAGTATTATTAATTACATCTCAAAATTCTCTATCGGCATCTTCAATTAATTTATATCCATTAAAACCATTTGATGTTCCAAAAATATCTTTACCTTTTTTAGATAAATTTATTAAAGCAGTTCCTATATCAAATGCATACTCATCACTAATTCTTTTACTTTTTAACCCAACGTTATAAGGAAATACATCTGTTACCGTTAGGAAATAAACATTTTCATTTGGTCTTATATTTGATTGATAATAATCATTCAATTTACTTTTTGATGTATAAGCATATTTACCTTCATTATCTAAAAATATATGTAGATTCTTTTCGACGTCTTTGTCTTTAAATTTAGCAGTTTTTATAAATGATTGTGTGTTAGGGTCTTGCTTTAAATTTAAAAAAGATCTATAATTATTTCCAAAATGTTTTTTAAATAGCGCTTGAGGTAATATATATTTGCTACCTGAACTTTGATCACCAACACCTATTCCGTAAGAAATAAATTTTTCATAATCTTTTTCATTTCATGCCTTAATTATTTCCTCTTTTGTTTTTTCGTCTGCAACCAAAATAATAACACCTCTTTGAAATGGTGTTAAACTATCTTTGCTTTGGTATAAATTTTCATAAATTGCACCATTTCAAGAATTAATAAAATTATCTTTATTTTTATATACCTCATATTCGTTGTTAGCAATAATTCTTAATGGGTCATCATTTGATCCGTCTACATAAATTTGTTCATTTGAGTTTTGCCCCTCAAATTTACGTGTATAAGTTTGAAGAAATAATTTGCCACCTGATCTTTTAAGCAAATCATCTTTCTTTTCGTATATACTAGCAGAATTAAGAAAAACTATGTCAGTTTCACCTTTTTGTATAGATTGTATTTGGTTCTCATATGTTTCTTCACCCTTTATATTAATATCTAATTTTAATTCAGGATTTATAAGTTTTAATTCATTATTGAGATCTAAAATAAATTGATTATATTGCTTCTTATAATCTAATAAAAGATCATTATATTCTTTTTCATTTAAATTACCTTTTTCTATTCCTGAATAAATAGATAATTTTATTTCTTTAGAACTTTCGCTCTTATTATTAGAGCAAGATAACGCAATTAATGGTATAGAAGAAATAACACCACCAAAAAATAATTTATTTATAAATTTAATTTTCAAAATAACTCCTTTTATAAGGACTCAAAAGGGTATTAAAAAATATAGACTCACTACGCTGGTATTAACCAGATCAGTTAATAAGAGTATTTCTCAACCAAAAAATAATTTTTAGTACCTCTGTCCTTCGTAATAAATTATATATTAAATAAATATATTTTAAAAAATAAAATGCCAATACTTTAATTTGACATTTTATTTTTTAAAAATCTTCTTTTTCATTAGGTAAAGAATAATTATTTTTTTCTCATTCTAAATATTCATTTATTTTATCTTCTTTTTCTCTTGCGGATAAATTTATTAATTTAGTAGAATTTAAGTATTCAAAAACAGGAATTTCAAATTCTAAATTATAAAACATTGAATTAGCATTAGTTAAATCGTGTTCTGATGTTTTAGCTATAGATGAATCATTGTTTTGATTTTCTTTTTCTTTTTGTTTATGTATGATGCTCTTGTACTCTTCGGTAGAAACATAAACATAATGATTGGTTTCACTATTTATTTTAAAAATTTTATCGTCAAAATTTATTTCATAAAATTTATCTTCAAATTCATCGCCTTTTAAAATTTTTCTTGTAAATAGAGATTTAGGTTCAACAAGACCTTCAGGAAACTTAAAACCTTCTACATTTTTATAATCATTGAAAATATGTATTTCATCGAACATTCTTGTTTGAATTAATTGTGAATCATTTGAAACAAAAATAAATGGCGCATTTATGTTATCACATAAAATAGATAATATTCTTAATAATTCAGTTTTATCACTATAATTCATTATATTAAATGTATCATTTACAAAAATTAATTTATTTTTCGAAAGTCAAAATGGTATTAATTTAAACTTAGTTCTTTCTATTATTTTTAAATTATTAAAAGGTTCTAAAAATTGTTGAATATTAACAGAAATAGATTCATATGTTTTGATGAATATTAACATTGTTTTGTAATATATTTCTGCTTTTTTTGTAATGAAATTTTTTGAATTGGTGAATTGAGAAATTTCAACAATTAAATTATAAAATTCTGATTCTTTTATAAATTTTTGTAATATTTCATCTATATTTTTTAACCTACTTTTTAACTCATTTAAAAAACTACTATTAGAGTGATTTTCTTGTATTAATAAATAACATTTTTCAATAACATCATTTAAAGCCTTATAACTTCTTTTGAATCTTTTAAACTTATTTTGTTTTACTTTTATTGTTTTATTAAATAGATTATTACTAGATTTTTTTACTCAATTTGTTTCAGCAATGGACATATTTATTTTTTGTTTTATTTCATGAAATTTAATATCATCTTTATGATCTGTAAATTGAGTATAAACTTTATTTTTTTCTAAGATTAATTCCTTATTTAAATTCTCTAGCGTTTTATTCAAATTACTCTTATTTTCCTTTGACTTAAAAATGAAATTATCGATATTAGCATAAGGCACATAGTCTCTATAAATATTAATTGTATCATTGTTTTTATTTGACATTAAAATTAAGTGAAACTCATTATTTAAATGTTTATCAAGAGTTTCTAGGTCCTCTAAACTTAAAAACAATAATTCATCTTTGTGTTCCTGCCAAAAAAATATTATTTTTTTGTTAAAAGTAATTCTATTAAATAATTCTACTACAGAGGAATTAGGTTTTTTTGATAAAATTTTAATTTTATAACTTAAGTTTCGATTTTCATTTTTATATTTTTTAATAATATTGTAAATATAACTTTTCGAATTAACATGTGTTTTATAGATTATTTTGTTAATAAACTTTATTTCATCTGAAATTCTATTAATTCTATATTGATTTGTAATGTTATCTATTGAACTTTTTCTTATTTTATTCAATGCCTTTAGTCTATTTTTTAATTCAACTATCTTTTCATCTTCTTTTACTTCGTTTAAGTCTTTATAATTTTCGTTTAAAAATTCATCGTTTTCTTTTAATTCTTTGAATAAATCAATATATTGAGCGAATATTCTCAAAGAATAATCCTTAATATTCTTTTCAAATAAGTTAAGCATTTCTTTAAATAAATCAATATTAATTTCTTCAAATGTATTAGAGAATTTTTTATATAACTTTTTAAAAGATCTTTCATAAGCTTGATTTATATCTATGATTTTTTCAAAATGTAAAAGTAAAGTTTTAGAAAATAAATTTTTAGTGTTATGGTGACTAATATGATCAAAAATTTTAGATGTTTGTTGCTTCTTATGATAATTTTTTACATCTTTAAAGCAAGTATTTCACATTTCTATGAGCGGAAGATTATAGTCCTTTTCATCGCTTATATCTACAGTATTAAAAACAAAAATACTATTTAATATTTCTTTTTTATCATTTAAAATAACTACATCACCGTCATTTTTATTAACTCGTAATGATATTTGGGTGTTTTTGTTATATTTTATTGAATTTCAAATATTATCAAAGGTAATGCTTTTGTTATTATTAGAAATATAAAAAAAAGTTTTCGTGCTTTCTACATTCAATTGTTCAATATCAATTGGATTCTCAAGTGAAATCTTTTTTTTATTTAAAAAAAAGGATTTTTTGTTATTTTTTTCAAATAAATTAAATATCGAAAAAATATTTTTTGTATTATTATTCATTGATAAATCACTTTCTTTTTTAATAAACTAAATCTTCATTTTTATTAACTAACTTACTAATAACTGAGTATGTAAAGAAAATTACAAAAGTATTAAATCAAATTTTAATTGGACTAGATAAAATATGTTGAGAAATTCATATAAAAATATCTTTAATGTCACCACTACCTAAAGAGAGAAGATCAGCATAAGAAAGAACAGGAACATTAATTAGCTCTAAAAAGGCGCTAAAAACAATTATCGGAACTATATTTAAATATGTATTAGTATTTAAAATAAATCTACCTATAAATATAAATAAAATCATTAATACAAAACCTGCATTCATTATACCTATTAATCAATATTTATTTTGAATGATACCATTATCAATAACTTTTTCAGGCATATTTAAAACAACTAAAGTATTAATAGCTATAACTAAGATAATAAGCAATATTGATACAAATAAATAAATATTTTTTTGATATTGTAACGCACTTTCGCTAGCTACATATTTCTTTCTAGAATTTAATTCTAAAATTTTTAAAGCAATTTTTTCAGCTAAAATATCATTCCTTTTTAATTTTGCTTCATGATACTTAATCGATAACAAATTAATTTTTCTCATAGTTTTTTGTATTAAATATTCTTTGCTATAGGCTGTTTTAATAATGCTTATAAAATAAAATCCAAAAATACCAGATATGAGACCGTTAATAGCGGTTGCTAATGTATAAAAAGGATTATATCCAGCTGGGGGTATAAATAATAGAGAAAGAAAATCACTAACTATCCCAACAAAAAGACCTACCATAGGACCGAAAATAAAACCAGAAACTTTAATTGGTAAACCAATAAAAGAGAATTTATATGTTGGTAAATTCACAATCGGTACAAGTTGTGCAACTATTATCGTAAAACTAACCGAAATTGCAATTAAAATAGCAACAAACACCATTTTTTTGATTGTTCATTTTGGAAATAAACTAAATTTTTTAAAGCTTGTTTCGATATTATTGTTTGTTGTTTTCATATCTTTATTTTACATTATTTTATGTAATTTAATAACCCTTAGTTAGGCAATTTTACCACTTAGTCTATTTCTATCTTTTTCTATATTTAAGATTGTTGCTTTAATTGTCATTCCAGGATAATATTGATCAAATATCTCAACATTATTAGGTAAATTTAAGTCATTTAAATGAATAAATAATGTTTGTTTAATGCCGATATAAACAAAGAGCCCAAAATCAGTTATATTTTCTATTGTTCCAACTACTTCCGAACCAAGTTTAAGTTGTTCAAGATCAACTATAGAATCTTTTAATAAAAATCCTGATTTATTATTATCTATTTTTTTAAGTGGGTTTCTTAATGCGTCTAAAATCATTTCTATTTCAAATTTGTTAGAATTATATTTTTGAATCAAAGTATTTATATTTAAAAACGAAACATCTATGCCGTTTTCACTTGGTTCTAAGTTATAATCTTCAATAATTTTGTTAGCAAGATTGTAAGATTCAGGATGTATAAATGTTTTGTCTAAATAGTTATCAGAATTAAAAATTCTTAAAAAACCTATAGATTGTTCGAAAGTTTTATCACCAATACCTTTTACCATTTTTAGTTGATTACGGTTAGAAAAGTATTTTATTTCTTTTCTAAAATCAATAATATTATTTGCTAATGTTGAATTAAGTCCTGATATATAAGTCAATATTGACTTAGTTGCTGTATTTATGTCAACCCCTACTTCGTTAACAACTTTTTGAACTTTAAAAGTTAAGAAATTTTCTAATTCTTTTTGATTAACATCATGTTGATATTGGCCCACACCAATAGATTTAGGATCAATTTTAACAAGTTCATTAAGAGGGTCAATAAATTTTCTACCAATATTTATAGCACTTCTTTCTTCTACCGACATATCCGGAAATTCCTCTATAGCAACTTTTGATGCTGAATAAATACTTGCACCCACCTCGGACACAATAGTTCATTTAATGGTTAATTTATATTCTTCAACTAAGTTGGCGATGAACTTTTCAGTTTCACGTGAAGCTGTACCGTTACCTATTACAACTATATCAATATTATATTTTCTTATTAAATCTAAAACTATCTTTTTAGATAATTCTATTTTTTCTTGTGGCTTATGTGGATACATTTTTTGCTTAGTTATAAAATCACCGTTTCGATTTAGAACTGCCATTTTACAACCATTTGCATAACCTGGGTCAATTGCTAAAACTACCTTATCTTGAGTCGCCGGAGCTTTTAATAATTTTTCAACTGAATTAGCAAAAATATTAATTGATGATTCTTCCGCTTTACTAAATAAGTCACTAAAAATCTCTCTTTCAACTGAAGGTAATATTAAGCGTTTTAAAGAATCGTTTATAGCTTCAAAAATATTCTTTCTATTTACTTGTTTTCTATCAATATAATATAGCGCTGTTTTTAATAAATATTCTTGATTGTATTCAAATGTAATTGTAATTATTTTAAGTTTTACCCCTCTATTTATAGCTAAAATATTATGATTTTTAATGTATTTAATTGGTGTTTTTTTATCATAATAAATTTTAAATTTCTCCCCGTCATCAGATGCATTCTTCTTCAATTTAGTAGCGATTAGACCATATTTTAAAATTTGTTCTTTAATAGCTGTTCTAAGTTGAACATTTTGAGATATTCATTGAGCAATGATAAAGTTTGCCTGCTCTAGCGCAAACTCAACTGTAGTTACATTGCTGTTCAAATATTTTTCAGCTTCTTTTTCTTTATTAAAATTAGGATTTTTATTATCGTAAATTGATTTTGCTAAAGGTTCTAATCCTAATTTAATTGCTGATGTAGCTTTTGTAACTTTCCCAATTTTAAATGGTTCATAAATAGCTTCCAAATCTGACTTGACCTTTGTGGATAATATAGAATTTTCTATTTCTTTAGTTAATAATCCTTTTTCCTCTAATATTTTTAATATTGACTCTTGACGCTCTAATAATTCGTTAACATATTTATATCTTTTTTCAATTTCATATACTTGTTCTTCGTTCAAACCGCCGGTTTGTTCTTTTCTATATCTAGATATAAAAGGAACTGTATTACCTTCATTTAACATTTTTAAAACTGTTTCAATACTTTTTTTGCTTATTTTTAATTGTAATTCTAATTCTTCAATTGTTTTTCTATTCATAATTTTTACCTTTTATTTTTTAACATATTTTTAAATTTTATTTTTTCTCTAGTGGTTTTAATTTTCATTGCTTGGAATAAATTTTTAACATCTTCGTTATTAATAATTTTAGGCAATCTTTGAGATGATAAAATAAGTTTATTTATTGTTTCTTCTATATTATCTGAATTAATAAACAAAACATGACTAGGTATATCATTTATCTCTATTTTCGTGTTTTCTGGAACAATTACTAACGAAGCATACGGTATATTTTTTTTCAACATTTTTAAAACATGCTTGATATTATTTTCGTTTTGAAAAATAGGATTTTTAACCTTTATTTTCCTCTTTTTTCCTATACTTAAAAATATTTTTTCATTTTTAGCATTACCAGACAATATTCCGTTGTAAAGTTTATACTCACATACCACAATCATTGAATCACTAACTAAAAAACCATCTAGTTCATACTTTTTATTATCATACGAATAAATACCACCTTCAGAAAAAAGAAATGTTTTTTTATCAATTATTTTCTTTATTTTTCTATTTATCACACTTTCAAACAAAAAGCCTTGCTTATTTTTTTTATAATCTATAAAATACTTTCAAAAGAAATAATATCCGATTGATATAATAAATATTAAACCAAATAAAGTAATAAAAAATATACTTAAAATATAGTGCGTATATTGATTCATTTTTCTCCTAAAAAATATATTTAATATTATATATAAAAAATATCCCAAATTGAGATATTTAATTATTATTTACTAGAAGGCTTTTCCATATTTTGTGATTTGTAATTTTTATATGCAATTACTTTTACAACAAATGGGTTAACGACATATTTTGTTAAACCTTGTATAAAAATGTAGAATACAGGAGCAAGTAAATCAGCTAAAATCATTGTTATAGTAGCAGAAATTACTGAATTCATAACCGCGTCTTTTTGTTGAGCAATAGTCATACCATTTGCGGCCACAAGAGAATTAACTGATATATTGGCAGTATCTAAATTTTGAATAAATAAAGTTGAAACTTGTTGAGCAAAACCTCTAGCAGGGTTAATTGCTGCAGAACCACCTAAAATACCCATTCAAACACTCATTGAAATAATAAACATTATAAATAAATCACGATACTTATTATTTATATTTGGTGAAAAAATTGGGAATAATAAAACTGCTGTCATAACTAATTCAACAAATAAAATTCAAAATGTTCCAGCTGTACTCATTGTCGAAACACTTGAACTACCTTGGAATAAATGAAAAGCTTTTTTGGCAGCTCCTATGGTGGTTATTGGTTGATTATATAAAAATCCTTCAGGTGCAGTAGAACTACCGACTCCATAAATAATTAGTCCAGCAATAAAACCGCCTAAAAATTGTATTGATATTTTATAGGATGTATATCAACCATTATTTGTTCCGTTTAAATATCTAAATAACGAAACAGAGGGGTTTAAATCACAACTAAATCTTAAAAATATAAACAATACTAATCCAACTGCGATAAAACTAGCATAAAAACCAACGATAATTGGATGTAATAAATATTCTTCAATAACAACTGCTTTATTATTTAATTGTCCTACGGTCGTGCTTAAACCTGCTAATAAAAGTGATAATAATATTGTTCCTATTAATTCAGAAATACCATGTATTATTCAAGTTCTCACATCTTTAGGTTTTTCTGCATTTTCTCTTTTAGATTGAGAAATTTTGAAAAAACTAAATAAATTTTTAATTAGTGAAACTTTTTGTGCTTCTACTTTATTATCCATTCTTTATTTTTCCGTTATCCATTAAAACTAATGAATTTTCGAAATCTCCTTTTTGAGCAGCATCAGCATTATCAAGTGTAACTTTTGCAATTTGAGTTAATGCTAAATCTGTTAAAAATGCTTGGTGTGATGTTATTAATGTATTTGGTAACTCAATCAATTCTTTTCATTCAGGATCAAGTTCTTTTAATTCATCAATTCTAGAAGAAACATCTTCGTAAAATCTTCCTTCTTCTCTTTCTAGAACATCACTTGCAAGACCTTTAATTTTCCCACTTTTAAGACCTTTTAAAACAGCTGGAATATGTAACAATTCACCTCTAGCTGTATTGACAATAATAACGCCTTCTTTCATTTTTTCTACGGCAGCTTCATCAATTAAATGCTTTGTAGAATTAAATAATGGACAATGTATTGATATAAAATCACTTTGTGATAATAATTCACTTAGCGAAGCTCATTCAAATCCCATGTTTTTAGCTAAATCTGGGAAATTTTCTTCTGCAAAAGCATCAAAAACCAAAACTCTAGCACCTGTAGCTCTTGCAATTTTAATAAATGTTTGTCCTATTTTACCTGAACCAATAACACCAACTGTTGAATTTGCGATACATTTTCCATCTAAACTATTTAATGAAAAATTAAATTTTTCAACTCTTTGATTGGCTAGTAATAAATTTCTATTCAAAGCAGACATTGTGGCAAAAGCAAATTCACCAACACTTTCTGCTGAATAATTAAAAATTCTAAAAACTTTAATACCAAGTTCGTTTGCTTTTTTAATATCAATTTTATTGTATCCCATTGATCTTTGTAATCAATATTTAACACCTAATTTTGATAACACTTCTAAAATAACTTTATCACCATAAGTGTTAACGAAACCACATATTGCATCATATCCCTTAGCTAAAGAAACTGTGTTTAAATTTAAATTTTCTTTAAAATATGTAATTTCATGTCTATTATTATTGTATTTATCAAAATATTTAATGTCATAATCTTTTGCATCAAAAAATGCTATTTTCATAATAAGTAAACTCCTATATTTTGTAATTTGTCAAACTTTATTAAATTATAATATAAAATATTTGTTTTTATAATTGAAATTATTAATTTTATAATGCATAAACTAAATTAAAAACTAATAACTTTTTGTATCAAAATGACAAAAATTCATTAAAAGTTTAAAAAATAAATTTTATTTTTTGAAATAAAAAACATTATTTTAACAAATTTAGTCCGTTTTTACATTTTTTACACTTATTATTTGGAGGTAAAAATGAATGATATTATTTTATATTTTGCAATAAAATACAAAAACGATTATAAACTAATAATGAACGCAATTAAAAATAATGAAAAAATAGATAAAAATAATGAAAAAGAATATTTAAAAATATTAGAACAAAATGGCATCAATTTTTTAACTATTTTAGATGATAATTATCCTAAAAATTTATATTATCTTAAAGAACCATTGATTTGTCTATTTTACAAAGGAAATATTAATCTTTTAAATACTAGCAATAAAATTTATATTATTAACGAAATTTGAAATACTACCACAAACAAATATTTATTGAATAATTATAAAACTATAATAAATGATGCTGTAATAACAACATGTGATTATGCAAAAACTGAAAGAAAAATTGTTGATTATTTTAAAAATAATAAAGGTCGTATAATACACTTTGCTCAAAAAGGATTAGACTCTTATAATTTTATTAATTTTAATTCACTAAACGAACTAGTTATTAGTATATATCCACCAAATACTCACCCAAAGATAAGACATTTTTATGAAACAAACAACATTGCAAGTCTCATTAGTGATAAATTTTTATCATTTTCAATGCAAAAAAATTCAAAAACAAACAATTTAATTAATTGTTTTTTAAATTATGGAAAAGAAATAAATTGCTTCCCAGGTGTAGATATTGAAGACGGTAATAATCAATTAATCAAGTCCGGAGCTAAGCTCGTAACTTATATTTCAAGCATTTTACAAGTTTAAAACAAACTAGCATTTTAACACTAGTTTGTTTTATTCTTTTTTGAAGCAAACTTTAAAAAATTCATAAATAATTTATGTGGTTTTAAAGGTCTAGATGTAAATTCTGGGTGATATTGAACTCCAATGTAAAAATCCTGTGTTGGATCCTCACATGATTCTACTAAATTGTGCTCAGGATTAAAGCCGGTAAACTTAAATGTTTCATCTTCGATATCTTTTATATATTTATTTTGAACCTCAAATCTATGTCTATGTCTTTCGAAAATATTATTTTTTTGATAAAACTTTGCTATTTTAGAATTAGGAATAAACTCTGTTTCATAATCTCCTAATCTCAAAGTTCCGCCAATATTATCATTTTCACTCTTTCCATCAATAAAGTCAAGAACGTAAGTTTCATTAAGTTTATCGTTTGCAAATTCTCTTGAAGTCGCATTTACAATTCCTTTGCGTCTTGCTTGTGCAACAGTCATAGCTTGCATCCCTAAACAAATACCTAAAGTGGGTATTTTATTTCTTTTACAAAAATCGGCCGCTAAAACCTTACCTTCGAAACCTCTTGCGCCAAAACCTGGTAATATAACAACTCCGTCTACATTAGAAAAAACTTCATCTAAATTTTCGCTATTTAAAATTGAAGAATCTATAAATTCTAAATTCAAATTAACACCTAAATGAATTGCTGATATTTCTAACGCTTCATTTATAGATTTATAAGCATCTGTAAACGAGGTATATTTACCTAACATTTTAATATCAACTGTTTTACTTCTTGGTAAATTAACTTTTTTAATAAAATTTTCTCATTCTTTTAGTTTTGGTTTTTTATCTTTTAAATGAAAATGATTTAAAATATTTTGAACTACTTTCTTAGATTCTAAATAAAGTGGCATATCATATATATTTTTTAAATCAGGAGTTGAAATAATGTTTTCAATGGGTAAGTGTGAACTATTAGCAACCTTTTTTATAATTTCGTTAGGAACCAAATAATCTGATCTTAAAAATATCATATTTGGTCTTACCCCCATTCCCTTTAATGCAGAAACTGAAAATTGTGTTGGTTTTGTTTTGAAATCTTTAGAAGTTTTTAAAAAAGGAACATATGTAACATGTATAAAATATGTATTATCTTCATTTTCATAACTCATTTGAGCTAACGAATAAATAAACGGATTAGATTCGATGTCTCCTACAGTTCCCCCAATTTCGACGATAACAAAATCTTTTTTATACTTATCCTCTATATTTTTTATTATTGATATTATTTCATTTGTTACATGCGGAATATATTGAACTGTTTTTCCATTATAAAAACCCTTTCTTTCTTTATTCAATATATTTTGAAAAATTCTTCCGCTTGTATAATTAGAATCTTTGCTAAAGTTCTCGTCAATAAATCTTTCATAATGACCTAAATCTAAATCTGTTTCTCCTCCATCTTTAGTGACGTATACTTCACCATGTTCATAAGGAGACATAACACCAGGGTCAACATTTAAATATGGGTCCAGTTTTAAAACAAAAATTGAAAAGCCTCGTGCTTTTAATAAATTACCTAAAGATGCAGCAGAAACTCCCTTCCCAAGTCCTGAAATTACACCACCGGTAACAAAAATAAATTTACTCATTTTTCCCTCTTTCATTTGATTTATAATAATTGTAATTACTTAAATTTAAAGTATAGCATCATTCAAAATAATATAAAAAAATAAAATGAGTTATTCCCATTTTATTAATTAAATTTATTTTTGTCTTTCAGTGTAAACAGAAACATACTTTCTATTTTTTCTGCTTTCGTATTTTACATATCCGTCGATTTTTGTAAATAATGTATCGTCTCCACCACGTCCAACATTTAATCCTGCATGAATTTTTGTTCCACGTTGTCTATAAATAATTGAACCTGCTGTTGCAAATTGACCATCACCTAATTTAGCACCTAAACGTTTTGAATGCGAATCACGACCATTTTTGGTAGATCCACCAGCTTTTGTCTTTGCCATTTTCTAGTTATTATCCTTTGATTTCAGTAATTTTAACACGTGTATATGGTTGACGGTGCCCTAATTTTCTTTTATGTGTTGATTTTGCATTATGACGATATACAATAATTTTTTTAGCTTTACCTTGTTTTTCGACTGTACCTAATACTTTAGCATTTTTTAAGAAAGGTTTACCAATTTTATCGTCTACTAATAAAACTTTTGTAAACTCAACTGTTGAACCTACTTCGGCTTCAATTTTTTCAATAAAAATTGTTTGACCTTCCTTAACTAAAAGTTGTTTCCCACCTGTTTCGATAATTGCTAACATGCAATACCTCCATTAAAGTGGCTCGTCCTTAGGGTGAGCTTAGCTTCTTTATAAACCCATTTGGTACGGTTACTTAAGAAGTAACATATTCATTATATCAAAAAATATTTTTTTTAGTATTTTAAATATATATTTTATTAAATAAACTTTGTTTTTAATATTAGGAGTAAATTAAGCATAACTATAAATAAATTTGAATTATGAAAAAGTTATAAATAGTATTAATTTCTAACTTAATTAATATATAATAAAAACATTGAATAACAAGCAATAAAAGGAGAAATATGTTTAAAATAATTAAAAAAATCTTGCTTTCTTTTGGAAGTTTAACTCTTTTAGGTTTAGGAATTGGCGCTTACTACATTTACAAATGAGTTAAGGATAAACCTAACAAAAAAAATAACAACGAAGAATTACAAAATAATGCTGGTTATGAAGCGAATAATTCTGACTCAAAAATAAAATTAAGTAATGATGTGCGTTATTATAAACCACAAAATGTTACCAGAGTCGGGCACTGAAACATATTAAATTTTGGTGGAGACACATCAAATAAAGGTGGTTTAAAAGTAACAGCAATATCACAAGCTATAATTAAAACTAAATTAGATTTAGTTGGTTTAACTGAAATTAATTACGATGACGGAGATAAAGTAGATAGAATACTAAAAACTTTAAATGAATTAGATTCTAAATCAAAATGAAAATCAATAATTCAACCAATATCTGATTCAAATCCTAGTTCAAATAACGCAACTAAAGAACAAATTGCAATATTATATAAAAGCACTGTTTTAACACCAGAAAAATTTAATAGCGATAAAATTGGCGCATCATTCGGAACAGAAAAAGCAAATGATGAAAAAAATGTACAAAGATCATTTAAGCGCCCAATATTCGGAGTTCTTTTTAAAGATAATTTATTAGACAAAAAAATAACAACAATATTCGGACATTTAGATAGTCCAGATGTCAAGAAAAATAGTGATGAACAAACATCGAAATACTCAGGACAAGGAACACAAGAGGTATTTGAAGCATCAAGATTAGCTAATGCTTTTGATTATTTTGAGAAATTAACAAATCAAAATTCATCAATTATTTTTGGTGGTGATACTAATATAAAAACTCAAAATAATGAATTATTTTTATCTAGCGATTTTAAAAGTAGACAAATAATAAATTACTATGATGATATGAGAATTAACCAAGTAAATAATGTTAAATCTTATAATAAATATGAATATTATGAAACAAGTTTAGGATCTAAAAAAGGTTATGCAAATGCATATGATAAAATATTATTTAAAGAAAATAACTTAAACATAATTACTGAAGCAGAAAAATTAAATAATATGGATATAAAATATAGAAATTCATGATTTAAACTTGACTTAATAAATTCTTTTAATGATGGTTTTTTTGATAAAAACCAAATGATTAAACTGTGAAAACAATCTCCGGCTTATAAAACACACGAAAATTATAAAGACTTCGAGATAATTCGTTCACAAATTTCTGACCACACACTTGTATGGGTTGATTATGAAAAATAAAAAGTAAATATATTAAAACTTATAAAAGTTAGGAATTTTTAACTCCTACTTTTATAAGTTTTTATTTTAATATTTGACTATTTTAAATATTTTTAAAAAATAATTATTACGTAAAGTTAAAACTATAAAAGTAACAATTAGAGATAAAAAAACTTATTTTTAAAATGTCCATATTTCCACTAACATTACCCTAATAGCATCATATGAGTAATAAAACCTATAAAAGCTAATACACTTGATAAAATCCTTAAAATGATAATAGTAATTATTTCCGGATTAGTAAATACTACCTCTAATAATAGAACTAATAAGTATAATCATAAAAACTTTACTCAATAAAATTGTTAAAGCAATTTTTTATTAAACTCATTTTGCACCTTTCATTTTTTAATTATTTCATCATATTTTTTTAAAAAACGGAAGTAAATAATTAAATCTGCTTTAAAATCTTGTTTCAAAATAAATCAAAGTGGGAAATTAAAGTAAATAATAATACTGTTTTGATTTAAATCATATTCGAATGTTTTCGAGCTCAACTTATCTATGGTAAATTAGAGCTCTATAATAAAACAAAAATCTAGAACTTATATTTCTAGATTTTTCCTTTTAATTAATATCCGCCTTTAGAATCTTTACCCTCAACAATTGCTACTGAACGGCTTGTTCCAAATCTTGTAGCACCTGCGTTATACATTGCAATTAAATCATCCATATTACTAATTCCACCTGCAGCTTTGATTAATAAAGCATCTCCAGCAACACGTTTCATAATTTCAACATCTTTTAGATTTGCGCCTCTAAAACTAAAACCTGTAGATGTTTTAATAAATTCTGCTCCTGATTTCATAACAATTTCTGTTGCTTTTTCAATTTCTTTTTCAGTCAATAAAGCAGTTTCGATAATAACTTTTAATACATGTGAACCAATTGCTTCTTTAACTTTTTTAATATCGTTTAAAACGTATTCATAGTCACCTTGTTTAAATTTACCAATATGAATAACCATGTCAATTTCATCTGCACCGTGATCTATAGCTAATTTTGCTTCTTGAGCTTTGGCTTGTGTAATCATAGCACCTAAAGGGAAGCCTACAACACTAGTAATCCCTACTTCGCTACCTTTTAAATTTTCTGCAACATATCTTACTCATGAAGAATTAACACACACTGTTTTAAAATCGTATTTTTTGGCTTCGTCTATTAATTTATTTAAATCCTTTTCTGTTGCTTCAGGTTTTAAATATGTATGATCTATCATTTTATTGTAATTCATCTCTCTTCTCCTTATTTTAATTTACCTAAAATAATTTTATTTTCAACTTTGTGTTTATTTATTTTATACCCTTGTTCTAATTCAGAAACTAATTCTATCGATATTGGATTTGATGAGTATAAGTTAAATAAAACTTCACCTTTTTTAACGTATTCATTTGTTTTTTTAGCAATACTTATTCCTGCCTCAAAATCAATTGAATCCTCTTTAGTTTTTCTACCAGCACCTAATTTCATAGCCACTATACCAAATGTTAAACTATCAAAAATTTCTACATAACCTTCTTCTTTTGAAATAACTTCTAATTTATATTTCGGATTTCAAAAGTTAGGGTCTTTTAGCGCTTCAACATCACCGCCTTGTAATTTTATAAACTCATAAAACTTAGCGAGTGCACTTCCATCTTCGATTGATTTTTTAACAAGCGCAATACCTTCTTCATGTGAGTTAGCAATTTTTGATTGTTCTAAAATTGTTACACATGAAGAGTAAACTAATTCATTAAAATCTTCAGGACCTTGACCTTTAAGTGTTAAAATAGCCTCTAAAACTTCGTTTTTATTACCAATTTCTCTACCAATAGGTCTATTCATATTTGTAATTTCAGCTCTAACATCTACATTTAATTCTTTACCAATGTTTATCATTGTTTGAGCTAATTCAACAGCACTTTTTTCATCTTTCATAAAAGCACCATTTCCGCATTTAACATCTAGTAAAATTGCGTTTGAACCTGTAGCAAGTTTCTTTGACATAATTGAAGAAGCGATTAAAGGTATTGCTTCTACAGTTGCAGTAACATCACGTAAAGCATATAATTTTTTATCAGCCGGCACAAGTTTTGAACTTTGACCAACAACTGCAATTTTATGTTCTTTTACTTGTTTAATAAAATCTTCTTCACTAACTTCTACATTAAACCCAGGAATAGATTCTAGTTTATCAATTGTTCCACCTGTGTGACCTAAACCACGACCACTCATTTTTGCAACAGGAGCACCTATTGATGCTACAATTGGGGCAACTGCTAAAGTTGTTTTGTCCCCAACTCCACCGGTACTATGTTTATCAACTTTAATTCCAGGTATTTCTGATAAATCAATAACATCACCAGAATACATCATTTCTTTTGTCATTGTTGCAATTTCTCTTGGTGTCATTGAATTAAAAACTACCGCCATTAAAAAAGCACTAATTTGATAATCAGGTGTTGAACCATCTACATAAGAACTAATCAAAAATTTAATTTCCTCATCACTTAACTCTTGATTTCTTCTTTTTTTATCAATAATATCAACTACTCTCATATTATTTTGCTAAATTTAAAGCAATCTCCATCATTTTTGTAAATGCTGTTTGACGTTCTTCTGACGAAGTTTCTTCGTGTGTAATTAAATTATCACTAATTGTTAATAAACACGCTGCTTCTTTACCTGTTGCTTCTGCATTTGTAAATAATGCGTATGATTCCATTTCGACACAAATGGCTTCAGTATCTTTAATTCTGTCTTCAAGAGGAACAACTGAATAAAAGACATCAGATGAATGAACTCTACCTTCGTTTAAGTTTATATTTAATTTAGATGAAATTTCTCTAATTTCATCATTTAATTTGTCACTTGGTTTAGCAACATTCCCTGGTTTTCCTAAAGCAATTCTTCTAAATGCGTCACCATCAGCGAACGCTTCTGTTGCAAGAACCACTTCGTATAAACCTAAATCTTTTTTATAAGAACCTGCAGATCCAATTCTAATAATTCTATCTACGTCATAAAATTTAAATAATTCGTATGAATAAATTCCGATTGAAGGACAACCCATTCCACTTCCTGCGACTGTTACAGGTTTTCCTTTATATGTTCCGGTATACATAAACATATTTCTAACTGAATTTACTAATTTATATCCTGGATCTAAAAATGTTTCGGCAATATATTTAGCTCTTAACGGATCTCCAGGCATAATAACTGTTTTTGCAATTTCTTCTTTTTTTGCACTAATATGTGGTGTCATATTTTCTCCTATTTCTAACATTGTAATTTGGGTTATTTACATTGCATTTTACAAAGGAATATAATAGACTAGTATTAATATTAAAAAATAACCAATATTATTTTAACACTTTAAAAATAAAATGGTTATTTTTTGTTTTTCATACCATAATTAACGCTTTATAACTTCGTTTGTATCTAAATTTATTAATATGCTTGGGACGTTAGTTCCTGGTCCGAAATCATAAACGTTTTTAACTTCCGGAAAAACTTCTTTTGCTTGTTCAATTTTAATTGGAGGAAATCCCGATTTATTAGCACTTGTCATATAATGTGGACCATTTTTTAATAAAAAATCGATTAATTTTTTATTATTTGGCATTCTAAAACCCTGATTATTTACTATGATAGTTGTCGCTCCCGGCCATTCTTTTTGTGCTATTTTTTTTGCTGTTTGATTAAATTGACCAAACTCTAAAGCTTGTTCTATTGAACCAACTAAAATTATTATTTTTTTATTAGAAGGTCTATTTTTTAAAAAATAGATTTTCTCCAAGACTTCATCATTTACTTTACCACCAATACCAACAACTGTATCAGTACTACAAATTATAATATCATCAAAATTATTCATATAATTATTTTAATACTTTTTAATATTTAATATAATAAAAGCATGCCAGAATATCCAGAAGTTACAGTCGTGCAAAGAGCATTAAACAAACATGTTCAAGACAAAAAAATATTAAAAGTAGAAGTTAAAATTTCAAAATTAATAAAAAATACAGATGAAAAAAATTTCATTAGTTTTTTAAAAAACAAAATAATATCTAATATTGAAAATATTGGTAAATTTTTAATATTTAATTTTAATGATAAATCAAGGCTTATTTCTCATTTGAGAATGACAGGGAAATATTTTGTTAGAGATATCAATGACCCTGCTTTATATGCTTATAGAGGTGATTGTATTTATTTCACATTGGATAATCAAAAAGTACTTGTGTATAATGATTCAAGAATGTTTGGAAGTTTTGAAATTTTACCAAGCGAAGATCAAAGAAGTATTTACGAAATTAAAAATCTTGCTTTTTTACCTGAAAGTGTAGATGTTGATGCATTATTTAATAAATTAAAAAGAAAAACAATCAGCATTAAAAAAGTTCTTTTAGATCAATCTCTTGTTTTAGGAATTGGTAATATTTACGCTGACGAAAGTTTGCACATGACAAAAATTTATCCAATGACTCCCGCTAATAAAATAACAAAAAATGAACTTAAACAACTTTTGATTAATGCTCAAAAAGTAATGGATCAAAGTATTATTCATAACGGTAGCACAGTTAATTCATATGCATCGGTCAACGGAATTAGTGGTGAGTTTCAAAATTTCTTAAAAGTTTATGGAAGAGAAAACCAAATATGTAGCACTTGTCAAAGGGATAAAATAGTTAAAGTAAAATTAGATTTTAAACCTAACGGCAGAGGAACAAGTTATTGTCCAACATGCCAAAAGGAGAGATAATGCAAAAAAAACTAACTATAGTAGTAGATATGTTGAATGGTTTTGCAAAATTCGGACCACTTTCGAGTCCGTTAATTAAAAATATTATCCCAAATATAAAAAGCGTTTTAAATAAGGCGGAAAACATCATTTTCTTAGCAGATGCACATAGCGAAGACGATCTTGAAATGAAATCATATCCTCCGCATTGTTTAAAAGGTACACCTGAAGCCGAAATAGTGGAAGAGTTAATTGATTTCGTTGAAGAAGATAATAAAAACGTTATTTACAAAAATACAACAAATGGTTTCTTCGAGATTAGACCCGATTATTGAGATAGATTTAATAGTTTTGAAATAGTAGGGTGTTGTACCGATATTTGTATTTTGCAATTAGCTTTAAGTTTAAAAATGTGATTAAATAAAATTAATTCAGATAAAGAAGTAGTTGTAATAGAAAATTCTGTAGCAACATTTGATTCTAAAAACCATAACGCAAAGGAATTTCACCAAAACGCATTAAATATTATGAAAAATGCAAATATAGTGATTAAATAATGAAAAACACAATTGATATACACGGCTTCACACATGAAGAAGCATTACCAAAAATACAATTAAAAATTTTAGAATTGTTAAATAACAAACACGATCATATCAAAATAATTACAGGTAGAGGAACAGGGGTTTTACAAAATTCAGTGGAAAATTTTATTATTGAACACAATAAACACGATGAAATAAAATTGTCTTATACAGTTACTAATAATGGCGGTACCTATATAATAAGAAAAAACAATGATATAGAACAAGATTATTGCTATGAAGACGATTATTACGAATTAGATCAAGAAGATATTGATAGTATTTTCGAACAAATAGATGATTGAAGATAGGAAAAGATGAATTTAGAAATATTATTTGAATTGCAAAAAAAATTAGACGCAAAGATACATCAAAAGAGAAAAATAACACACCCTGAATTTAGCGATAAAAATATAAAAACACAAAAAATGCTTGCTTTAATTATTGAAGCAGCCGAATATGTTAATGAAGTTCAAAGTTTTAAATATTGAAAGAATAATAAAAACATTAACATTGAAGCAATTAAAGAAGAATTCGCTGATTTAATGCATTTTTTGATAACTATAGGGTATGAACACGATGTAAACCCTAATTTTGAACCAAAAATAATTAGCAATGATATAAATGAACAATTTAAAGAATTATTTATAAGTATAAGTAATTTAATTTCTAACTCTAATTCACAAAATGTAATATATGTATTTGAAATAGCCTTAGGTTCATTTACTATGCAAGGATTTAGTTTTTCCGAACTATTTTGATCATATTTTAAAAAGAATCAAAAAAATTACAAAAGATTATATTCAAATTATTAATTATAGTATAATTTAAATATGCCTTAGTGGTGGAATTGGCAGACACAGCGGACTCAAAATCCGCCGGAATTTTCCTTGCAGGTTCAAGTCCTGTCTGAGGCACCATATATATTTAAAATATACCAAGTAGCAGCTATGAAAATAGTTGCTATTTTTATTTAGATTAAATTTATTTAAAAAATTTACTATTTAACATCATATAATTTAAACTTTTAAGAAAAATTGCTAGTTGCATATAAATTTACACATTATATTATTTATATGAGCAATTATATTTAATTTGTTGAATTGGTAAAATTACTACAATAAAATAATTTGACTTTTAAAATTGTTTATAATTAAAATATATTAAATTATAAAAAGGGATAAATATGGAAAATAAAGATTATTCTCAACTACTTGAGGATTATAAAAATAAAATTGATGAATTATCGGTAAATGATTTAAACAACGATCAAAAAGCAATATGTAAAATGATCTTAGAAATCTTACTTGATAAAACTCAATTACAAAACGTGTACCAATTTTTAATGCAAAGAGTAAAAATTGGCTTTACATTCGATTCAGCACCTGAAATTAATAGCAAAACTATTTCAGTGCTTAAATACAACAATAAAAAATCTTTTAGATTCAATGAATCTAAAAGCGAAAACACCTTGATCATAGGTAAAAACTACGATGCTCTTAAAAATTTATTAGTAATAGAGAGAGTCGCGGCTTAGATTATAACTACGATGTAATCTATATTGACCCTCCTTATAACACAGAATCAGCACGTACAGACGGAAATAACTCTGCAAATGACAAAGAAAATATTTTCGCTTCAAAATTTATATATCGTGATAAATTCATCCGTAACGGTTGACTTAACATGATGAATGAAAAAACTTAAATTGGCTAAGAAACTTTTCAAAGATGATGGAGTTATTTTTGTATCGATTGATGACAACGAACAAGCATATTTAAAGGTCTTGATGGATGAGATTTTTGGAGAAGAGAATCTTGTGCTAATTTAATTTGAAAAAACATAATTCACAAAATGATCCAGTTTATGTGGAGAGTAATCATGAATATATCTTATCTTTTTCTAAAAATAAGTTAAATACTAAATTAATAAAAAGTAACTATGATTGCATTTTCTAAAATATTATAGTTAGGTTTTTATAAAATTTTTATAATCATTAAATATTCTTCCAACTCTAGAAGCATAATTCTCTATATAGTTTTTTTATTTAACACATTCACAACCTTATCATTTATCTTTGTTGCTATTTCATTTTTTAATATTTCTTAACGATAAAGCATTAGTATATTTAGAAAAAGAAATGATACAAATTCTATTATTAAATAAACTCGATGTTTTACATCACGTACCATTTATTAGGGTAGCCGTTAATTATAGATTCTCTCATAGAAAATTATAAAATATCTCGCTTATCATATTTTTATTAATAGTTCTTCTTTTTACAGTTTAATAAAGTAACAAAATATAAAACTTAATTAATTTGGTTTAAAATAAATACTATGTTGATTATGTAATTTATAATTTTTCATAGTTAACAAAGATAATAAAAAGTGGCCAGGGCATCATATAGTACTCTGGCCTAATCTTACCATTTTTATTCTAGTACAAGAATAGTTATGCAAGAAAAATCTTATAAATAATATAATTTTCTCATATTTATTAAAATGTATTCTTATATCGATAAATATCTATTACACCAAAAGTACATTAGGTATAAATACATAATAAATGATTTCATAGTTATTAAGATATGTTTTTAATTAACACTCTTACTAGGTCAGATTATATAAAAATAATTTTTGACTTTATAAAATTTTTCTTTTTATTACTTGTTTAAAGTAGTTAAAGTAGTGTATTTTAACTTCGTTAAAATCACATCATAACACATATGTTACTTTAAAATTCAAGATATACTTTTTGAATTTTAAACCAAAACTCTCAAATATATCTTGTTATATATAACTATAATATAAATCTTTTTTCTCGAATTATATTTTATGTCTTTAAAATAAAGTGTAAAAATAAATATCATTTATCTAGATCTATTCATAATAAATTTATTTTTAAATATTTATTAATTTACAGATACAAAATAAGAAAAATAACATTTGTAACTTGTTTCTACCATCTATTACCTTTTAAAATCTGTTTCTTTTGATTTATCAGCACTAAAATAACTTTCTTTTTTAGTGAATGGTTCATAATCATTACCCCAACCCACCAAATTCAATTGATTTAATTGATTGTTAAAACCTTCCAAATCTTTTGATTTATCAATGATTTTGTTTTTATACCAAATATATCTTGAATTTGTTAGATTAAGTTTTGATAAATTCAATCTACTTTCTCTTTTAGGTCTATAATTTTCACCTCAAAGATAATTATTTTGCTCTTGAATAAATTTTAGGTGCTCATTTTCTTTATTTTTTTCTTTAGCAGCCTTAATTTCATCATTGTAAGTTCGTGGTTCTTCAACTTTACTTAAAGATAAACTATGTTGTCTTGAAAATTTAAGATAGTTATAATCTCCATTTTGATCTAATGGTTCAAATGCATCTTTTAGTTCTTCAAGATTTCTTAAAAATAAATCTTCAAAATTACCTAAATATTCAATTTGGTTTATTTTACTTAAAGGACTCTTTGGATCTGTATTGAAAGGGTCAAAGTTAGGGTCTATAGCCTTTTGAAAATATGTCATTCTTAAAAGTCAAATGAATAAATGATCTGAACTTGATAATTTTTCATCTAAATTCATATAATCAGAAGTTAATGTATAAACAAGAATATGAGAACCATCTTGATCAATTAAAACATTTTCATCAAGTTTTAAATTATCAAAAATTTCAGGATATTCTTTAATTCAAGTTTGAGATGCATTTTTGGGCAAAACTAATTCTTCTTGGATTGAATCAGTTTCCTTTGATTTTTTAAAGGCCATTGGTAAGGCATTTATATTAATTCTAAACAAAGGATGTGATGTTTTTGGTTCGGAATAAAAAGAATAGTTTTGTAAAGGGATTTTTATATATATAAATCCCTTATGATCAATTAGTGGAACGTTAGTATTTTTAGCTTGTTTTATAAATTCTTTTGATAAAGCATATTGATAGGCTTCATAGGTATTTTGAGAATAATTATCTTCATAAAACTCATCTAAACCACCAAATGTTTCTAAATTGTAATCTTGTTTAGGGTCAATTTTTTTAAATTTAAAGCCTTCTTGATCATCTTCAAGTAATCTTGAATAAAAGTTAGCACCTGCAATTGGTTCTTCTCTACCATTTCCAATTGTAGGAGGGGTATTACTATCAATTCTACCCTCTTTACCATCTAAATCCTTAGTTACAAAATATTCCCTTTCCTTCAAATAACCATTTTTACCCCCATAATGTCAAGGGAAAAACTCATAAGGTGATATTTTGTTTTTCATATCATAATTTCTATATATATCTCAATATCCTTTAATGTTACTCATCTTTAATATCCTTTTTGAAAATTATTTACTTAATCTTTTAATTTTATATGTTCTTCTACTTTAGTTTTTTTCGTATTTTCTTTACTTAATATTCAACTCCTTTTGTAATCTTTTAATCATCAAATTATTAATAATTTGTTATATTTTTCATTTTTAAATCTAAAAAAGTTGAATTTTCTAAAAATCAATTGTTGATATTTATATCATTAGATCTAAACATTCAAGTATCACCTAACTTTGTTATTACAAACACTAAATCTTTAAATCTATATTCAAAATTGTTATCAAAACTATACATGTTTTGATATTCAACTTTATAATCTAAATCTTTGAGTAGTTTTCTAATCAATTTATAGTAATATTTATATTCTCAAACAGTTTCAAACCTATTTTCAATATTCACCATACTCTGCTTCCAACTCTTTTTGTTTTTGTATCTTTTCTTCTCTTCTTTTTAGTTGTCAAGCCTTTTCATGTTCTTGAAATTCAGGTGAGTCTCATATTCTTCAAACTCTATTATTTCTACCAACATTTTTATATCATTCAAAATATTTTTTCAATTCTTCTCTGGTTTTTTCAATGTTTTGATCATTCATAAATTTTTGAATATATTTTTCATTTACTAAATTTAAAAGTCTTTGTGTTTCATCATAGAAAGAAGTACCACCTTTTAAATCCTTACTATCTGAAATATATATACTCATGAATAAAGGTCTAATTGCCAAATTATCATCACTAATTATGAACAATAAATTACTCTCATAATCAGGTATAAAATACCAATTTGGATGTTTAAGTGTTAAGTTATGGATTCTTTCTTTATCCATCTTTGAATAATTATTCTTATGAACACCCATAGTACCATAGATACCATCAAAATCTCTACCAACAGATTTAATGAATTCTGAATGGATTTTGAAATAAGCATTTTCCCCCTGAAAGTCTCTAACAAGTTTCAAAGTGTTTGTTCTAAAAGCCTTTAAGTGTGCTGAGTTTTTATATTTAAAATCTTTAGTATTACTATCAAATAGTGCTTGTAATATATAAAATCTCATCTCAACATTATTATCTAAATTTAAAGGGTTTATGTTATTAAAAAAACTTCTTCATAAATCCTTTTTTAAAACATTATACATCTTTTGAACCCCCTTCTTTTATAAAGAATTTATCCCCTCTTTCAATTATAATATAATCTTGTTTTCTTTAATTATTTTAAAATAACTTATTGAGGGGGATTGAAAACAAATAGGTTAAACTTAATTTTTTTATTTTTGTATTTACTATTATAGAATTATTTTGATGAAATCTCCTTATTTTGATTTCAAAGTATAAAATTAATTAGAATATTTTCTAAAAGTCGTTACTGGCCTCATTCTTCACCATCGACAACTATATCATAAAATTCTTCTTCTGTTAGAGTTGCAGGTACTATTGACATGGAATAATCAAGCGTATATATATGTTCAAAGGCGAAAGAATTAATTCATTTAACTTTAGGCATATCAATTGTTATTAATGATGTGGCGCCAATAAAAGCACCCAAGTAAATTGTTTCAACATTAGGCATACTTATACTTGTTAAAGATTTATTTGAATCAAATGCAAATTCATTAACAATAGTCACGTTATCTGGTACTTCGACATGACCGGAAGCTTTTAATCCGTCTATAAGGATATTATCAATAATTACAAGTTTATCAGACCTTAAATTACGTAAGTTTTCAAAGAATTTACAGTCATAAAAAGCATGTGTTTGTTTAAATTCCAATATATGTTTTTTTGGCATCACAACATTTTCTAAAGATGTCGTAAAATCGAAAGAATAGTTGAAAATTTCAGAGACATTCGGCATGTTTATACTTGTTAAGGATCTATTAAATGAAAAAGCACTATCGTCAATATATTTTACGTTTGGAATATTTACACTTATAAGTGTTTCGTTTTCATAAAATGCTTTTACGGGAATATATTCTACATTAGGCATATCTAAATGCAAAATGATTACATCTTCAGAAGCTGACAACGATTCTTTAAGCATTCATTTAATTGAGTGTCCGTTTTCTATTGTTTTTAATATTTTATATTCATTTTTTAATATTTTAGATTCATCATTTTCATAATATCGTTTTACGTTTATTTTTTCTATATAATTATTCTCAATAAATTTTGATATATTACTTTCATCAATTGTTAAATATTCTATTTTTTCATATTTGTCATTTAAAGTTTTAGGTTCAATACTTATATTTTCTATACTTCCTTTATTTTTATCAATATTATAATTTTCTAAAAATATAGTTTTTAGAAAAGAATTTTTACAAGCATATTCACTAGACCTACGTATAGCTTCATTAGGAATCTCTACATTTGTCAAATATCTTGAATAAGAGAAAACACCACCGTAAAATTCAATGAGTTTGGGCATGCTTACACTTATTAAGGAATTATTAAATGAAAAAGCACCCTCGTAAATATATTCTACATTCGGCATATTTATACTTGTTAAGGATCTATTAAATGAAAAAGCACCATCGTAAATATATTTTACGTTTGGAATATTTACACTTATAAGTGTTTCGTTTCAAGAAAACGCTTGCTTACCAATATATTCTACATTAGGCATATCTAAATGCAAAATGACTACATCATCAGAAATTAATAATGATTCTTTAAGCATTCATTTAATTGAGTGTCCGTTTTCTATTGTTTTTAATATTTTATATTCATCGTGTAATGTTATTCCATTTATTTTTTCTATATAATTATTCTCAATAAATTTTGATATATTACTTTCATCAATTGTTAAATATTCTATTTTATCAGGTTCGCTATCATTCTTACTATTTCTTTTTTTCTCTTCAACTCTACCTATTGCTACAATAGTATCAGGTTTGCTATCATTCTTACTATTTCTTTTTTTCTCTTTATTGCGAAATAAGTTTATTAAACTTGAAAACATTTTGATTTACCTCTATTTCTTACTAAATTTTATTACATATAAATTATATAATATAAAAAATAAGTTCATATTCTTTCAAATAAATAAATTCCCTCCTAATGAACCCTTAATATAATCAAGTTAGTCATAAATTGACATTAAATATTAATCAAATGTATGATATAAGTGAATTCCCTAATAAAATGAGTGAGATTATGAGATTAATATATAAATAATATATTTAACAACAAAAAGACTAGTTTAGCTAGTCTTTCCTAAAATGAAATATCAAGTGCAACACTCTTGTGCTTGGTATTTTTATTATATCTTAATGATCTAAAAAATCTTAAATTTATTTAAAAAAATCAATATTTTTGTTTTGTTGTCAATATTAAAAGTTTTTTTGTTTCACTTTTTTAAAAAAGTGAAAACTTTGTTTCTTTGGTTACAAAGAAACCCACCCTTCGCTAGAAGGGTGTTTTAAAATTGTTTTGTT